>NZ_CP090095.1:4005000-4305000 GCF_021391675.1 Neorhizobium galegae | reverse complement strand
GGGTTGCACGGCGTTGCCCTCGAAGTGGCACGCACCTATGGCCGGTTCGTCGGTCATCCGGCCAGGCTCAATTTCGGCGACTGTTTTTCCTATGCAGCTGCACGAACGCTACAGTCACCGCTCCTTTTCGTGGGCAACGATTTTTCCAGGACGGACATAGAGGTCGCGTAAATGTGTCCGTTCCTTGCGCAAGCTCTCTTCCCACGTGCAAGAGGACGCTGATAGACAGCTTTGATGAACCGACGAAAATTCCTGAAATGGTCCGGTATCGGTGGGATCGCTGCCCTCGTGGGCGGGTTCGCGGCAAGGGGAGCCATGGCTGCCAACAAATATTACTCCGGTCCGGTCTCCGATCATTTCGACGGAACGTATTTCTTCAACCCGGGTGGCGAGGAGCCGCGCGGCGGGCTTGACCTGCTGCGCTGGAAGCTCGGGGGCAACAATATCGCCTGGCCGGACAGTTTTCCGAGCCCGTTTCCGCAGGCCGTCCCGGAAACCCGCGTCTCGGGCGACCGGCTGACCGTCACCATGGTCGGCCATGCGGCGATGCTGATCCAGGTCGCCGGCCTCAACATCCTGACCGATCCGGTCTGGGACGATCGCGCCAGCCCGGTGCGTTTCGCGGGTCCGAAGCGGGTCAATCCGCCCGGCATCCGTATCGGCGACCTGCCGCCGATCGATGTCGTGCTCGTCACCCATAACCATTACGACCATATGGACCTCGAGACCCTCCGGGTGCTGCAGGGCCGCGACAAGCCGCATTTCGTCACGCCGCTCGGCAATGACGCGCTCATCCGCTCCCGCGTCAGGGATGCGAGGATCACGGTGATGGACTGGGGCGGCCAAGAGCAGATCGCGCCCGGCATCGTCCTGCATTGCGAGCCCTGCCATCACTGGTCGGCGCGCGGGGTGGGCGACCGGCGTATGGCGCTGTGGGCCGCCTTCGTCTTCGAAACCCCCGCGGCCAAGATCTACCATATCGGCGATACCGGCTTTCATGGCGGCATCAATTACCGCGCGGCCCGTGAGAAACACGGGCCGTTCCGGCTCGCCAACCTGCCGTTCGGCGCCTACGAGCCGCGCTGGTTCATGCAGGCGCAGCACCAGAACCCGGACGAGGCGGTCGAAGGCATGCTTCTCTGCGACGCGGCTTTCGTCGCCGGCCATCATTGGGGTACGTTCGACCTCACCGACGAGGGGATCGAAGAGCCGCTGGCGGCGCTTCATGCCGCTCTCGATAGACGCCGCATTTCGCGCGACCGCTTCCGGCCCATGCGCCCCGGCGAAGTCTTCGAAGTGCCGACAATTTCCGTCTGAGCACGCCGGACCTGTTGCGAAAACGCGACAGATGGCCCCGAAGCGGCAAAAATTTCAGTCTCTGCCGCCGCCAATGCCCGGCTGCCCAACATGCTGATTTCACATAAAAACATGAGTACCGTTATCATATTATAAGATGTTCTTTGGATCCATTCCAAATCATTGATGTTGCGCCGCTTTTTAGGGGACGCTAAACGCGGTGCCGTTGGTCGGGCAGGTTTCGGCCTTGAGGTTACGGACTTGGACATCAGCCTTATCGAGCAGTTGCAGCAGACCGAGGAGGGGAAGCTGCAGCGGTTCTTTCTTCGGCGCCTGCGCAACAGGGAGGATGCGGCGGACGCGACACAGGAGACTTTTCTGCGGCTGCTGACGGCATCGCCGAAGGAGGATCTGCGCAATCCGCATGCCTATCTTTTCCAGGTCGCCCGGTCCGTCGCTCATGGCATCACCGCCCGGTTGATGCGCGACAGCGCGCTCTTCGCAGAAGAGATGGACCAGACGCAGGTTGCCGACGAGGCGCCAAGCCCGGAACGCGTGGTCGCCGCCCGCCAGCAGCTCGGACTTCTGATCGAGACGATTTCCTCCCTGCCGCCCAAATGCCGGGTCGTGTTCGTGCTCAGCCGGCTCGAAGGGCTTTCCAACGGAGAGATCGCGGAGAGGCTCGGGATCTCCCGAAACATGGTTGAAAAACACATCATCCGTGCACTCATGGCTTGCCGTCAGGCCCGACTTGCGGCATTGCCTCCCGCCGGGGGAGATTGCATATGACTAATGTTTCAGACAAGGCGCGTGAGGATGCCATTGCGGAGGAGGCGGCAGGCTGGGTCGCGCGGCTCGGCTCCCGCGATGCGACCGATGCCGATCGCCGCCGCTTCGAATTCTGGAAAATGCGGGATCCGGCTCACGCGGCTGCCTTTGAAGAGATGAGCTCTCTCTGGGGCGATCTCGCCGCTGTGCCGAAAACGGTCGCGCCGCGAAGGCGCCGGGTGATCGGGGGTGGCGTTGCCGCCCTGCTTCTGATGGGCTGTCTTGGCATCATCGCCAACGAGACCGGCCTCATCGCCCGGTATCGTTCGGATTTCTACACGCCGGTCGGCGTCATCCAGCGCATCGACCTCGATGACGGGTCGGTGGTGACGCTCAACACCGATAGCGCGATCAAGGTGCGATATGGCCAGACCGAGCGCCGGATCGTGGTCCTGCGCGGCGAAGCCTTTTTCGATGTCACCCCGAACCCGGCACGGCCTTTCGTCGTCAGCGGCGACGAAACCCAGGCGATCGCGCTCGGCACCCATTATGCGGTGCGGGTCGGCGAGCGCGACGAGGTGATGGTCGACGAGGGGCAGGTGGCGGTGACCGCCGGCTCCCAGCGCGCTGTGCTCGAAACCGGCGGCACCGCGCATCTCGGCGCCGATGGCCGCCTGGCAACCGGCTCCGGCGATGTCGCCGATCTGACGAGTTGGCGCAGCGGCAAGCTGGTCTTCTCCGGCCGGCCGCTCGGTGAGGTGCTCGACCAGATCGGCCGTTACCAGCGGGGCCGCATCATGGTGCTCGACGACCAGGCCTCGCAGTTGCGGGTCAGCGGCGTCTTTGCCGTGAACGATGTCGACCAGGCTTTCGCGGCTCTGCAGGAGAGCCTGCCGATCCGTGTCATCCGGGTTTCCGACTGGATCACGCTGGTCCGTTCGCGCTGAAGACATGCTCATCCGAAAAATTGAGTATTAAAATCATCTTTTTTTTTAAAAGCCGACGTCAGGAGTTGAAGCCTCCTTTCACTCATAACCACCAGGGGCCGCGATGAGAGCGGTCACGAAGTTTGAGTGCAGGGGGTCTAAATGAGTTTGAGGGGACCGCTTTTTTCGCGGCATGTCCGGATCGCGCTTGGTTGCGCATCATGGCTGGGCGGCATGGCTCCGGCCATCGCACAGCAGCCGGCGCAAGGCGTCCAGTCGCAGCAGGTCGCCGTTTCCATTCCCGCCGGGCCGCTTGAGAACGCACTTCTCGCGCTCGGCCGCCAGACCGACCTGCGTCTCGTCTATCGCAGCGAAATCACCGCCGGAAAGACCACGGGCGGCGTGACCGGTTCGCTGACGCCGTCTGCCGCCCTGTCGCGGCTGCTCTCCGGCACCGGCGTTTCCTTCCGGTCAAGCGGTGGCAATACGGTGACGCTCGAGGCTGCAGCTGCGGGTTCGGCGGCCAGCCCGCCGGATGGGTCGGATGATACGACGCTCGCGCCGATCGTGCTTCGCGACGGGGATAGCGACGGCGTGGATGCGCCTTACGAGACGGCGGGCTCGACGAGCTATATCACCGCCGAGCAGATCGAGCGGTTCCGCGGTTCCAGCGCCGGCGATGTATTCAAGAACGTGCCGGGCGTCATTTCGGCCAGCAATCACAGCAGCGGCTCAGTCAATGTCAACATCCGGGGCTTGCAGGGCCAGAACCGCGTTCGGGTCGCGATCGACGGTACGCAGCAGACGACGACCACCTGGCGCGGTTACGGCGGCGTCGATGACCGCACCTATATCGATCCGGACCTGATCGGCGGCGTCGGCATTTCCAAGGGACCGACGGGCGGCGCGGTGGGCGCCGGCGTCAATGGCGGCGTGGTCGAGATCACCACGCTGAAAGCCAAGGATATCGTCGAGGACGGCAGGCAATATGGCGGCCGCATCAAGATCGGTGCCCAGGACAACACGACAAGGGATTTTACGGTCAATTCCTACGACCAGCAGACCGATTCGGCCGAATTCCTCGATTTCACCAATGGCTCGGGCAGCTTTGCGCTCGGTACGGTGCAGGACAATTTCGATTTCGTCATCGCCGGTGCCCGCCGCTATCGTGGCAACTATTTCGCCGGCAAGCACGGCAAGAATTACTACGAGTTCCAGGGCCGCAATCAATTCCTCTCGCTCACCAAGCAGGGTGAAGAGGTCTTCAATTCGTCCAACGAATCCACCTCGTTTCTCGCCAAGGGTACGCTTCGCTTCGATGACGACCAGAGCCTGGAACTGGGCTATATCCGCTATGAAAGCCAGTTCGGCCAGATCATGACCTCACTTCTGACCTCGGGCGACAACACATTCCGGCAGGCGCCGCTATCCGATGTCACGACCGACACGTTCACCAGCCGTTATCGGTACAATCCCAGCGACCTGATCGATCTCAAGGTTAATGCCTGGCTGAGCATCGTCGACCAGAACTCCATGTCGACGGGTTTCGGTATTTATCTTCCGCAATTCAACATCAAACCGGGTGACGATCCCCGCTACGCCATGACCCATACCTGGGGCGGCGACATTTCGAACACGAGCCTGCTCGACACGGAATACGGGCCCTTCAAGGCCAATTACGGTGTGTCCTACCTGCTCGAGGATATCGATTCCCGGCGCTACTACAGCCGCAGTCAGTCAAACAGCCCAGGGGTCAAGATGGATCCCAGTATGGGCAACCGGTCGATCGCCAGCGTGTTTACCGACGGCCAGTGGGAGGCGACAGACTGGCTGACCCTCAATGCCGGGCTGCGCTATGACGGTTACTGGATGAACGACAAGGGTATCGAATCCAGGACCGGCATCCGCCACAAGGAAGGCGGCCGGTTCAACCCGTCCGTCAGTGCCATCGTAGAACCAATCGAAGGACTGCAGTTCTATGCGCTTTATGCCGAAGGCATGCGCCCCCCGACCATGCGCGAAACCATGGGCAATGACGGTAACGTCATCCAGAACCCCTATCTGAAGCCCGAGGTCTCGAAGAACTGGGAAATCGGCATCAATTACAGCAAGGATGGCCTGTTGCTCGCGGACGACGCGCTGCGTCTCAAGCTGTCCTATTTCAACAACAACTACACCGACTATATTTCCCGCGTGCCCTCCAATGCGGGGCCGGGGCAGCCGGTCTTCACCTTCGATAATCTCAGGAGCACCCGGTTCTCAGGTATCGAAATCTCCGGCTCCTACGAGGCCGGCCCGTTCTTCAGCGAAGGATCGGTGACAAAGTATCTGAGCTATGAGTTCTGCCGCACCCTTTCCACCTGCTCGGACACGACCGTGTCGATGGACTATGCCGCCAACCATATGCCGCCCGAAATCATGGCGAGCCTGACGCTCGGCATGCGCCTGTTCGACGACAGGCTGAGTTTTGGCACCCGCTTCACGCATGGCGGCGCGCGCCTGTCGCCGGTCACGCAGGAAGCCCGGATGTATACGGGCATGTGGATTCCCTATACGACCGTCGATGCGTTCGCCACCTACAAGATCACCGACCACTTGACGTTCGATCTCCAGGCGGAGAACTTGACGGATCGATTTTACGTGGATGCGCTCGACGGGTTCACGCCCGCTCCCGGCCGAACAATCCGAGCGTTCCTGACGGCTAAATTCTAAAGCATATAAGTATCTGGACATTGCACGCATGCAGATCGAACTTCAAACATCCTCCATCCAAACCCGGATCCAGCGCCTCAAAGCCCTGACCGATGCCACCCATGAGCGCCTCGACAAGCGCATCATGGCGGCCGATCCCTTCGCCAGCCGCGAGCGTTACGCGCTGTTCCTCGCCGTGCAGCATCATTTTCATGCCGATGTCGACCCGCTCTATCTCGATCCGCGGCTCAACGGCCTCGTCCCCGATCTTCCGAGCCGCGTCCGGCTTGAAGCGCTGCGGCAGGATATCGCCGATGTGACCGGCAGCGAGCCGCCCGTCCTCACCGCCGGGACGGTTGATCTGGGTATCCCGGCCGCACTCGGCTGGCTCTACGTCGCCGAAGGCTCGAATCTCGGCGCCGCCTTCCTCCTGAAGCAGGCGGCCAGGCTCGGCCTGTCCGAAGAATTCGGCGCCCGCCACCTCGCCGGCCACCCCGCCGGCCGTGGCCTGCATTGGCGCACCTTCGTCGCCGCTTTCAACGGGTTCGACATGTCGGAGGCGGAGGAAGCGGACATGGCCGAAGGCGCCAAGGCGGCGTTCCGGCGGGTGCATGCGCTGGTGGATGAGTTTTTCGTGTGATGGGGATGCGTGGATCCTCGGGTCAAGCCCGAGGATGACGGCGTTGGGTGTTTTCAGCGGGTGGCAAACTCGGGGTAAGGTCTGGGGTTAGTTCAATTTAGGGCCTATCCCTCACTCAACGACGAACGTCTGTCCGCGCCGACTATTGTTTTTTGGCACCCTCCGTCCTTTCCATTCGTCATCCTCGGGCTTGACCCGAGGATCCAGGGGCGGCGTATTCCAGCGCGCATGGCTGGTTCTCCCTCCCTGCCTGCCGACCACCGTCGCACAGAGGAAGCCCCCCACTGGTAATTCCCTGCCTTTTCCGCCATATACACCCCGATACGCGGGCAAATGGCCCGGAATGGATTGGCGTCATGACGGAACTGGTGGAATTCGCGCGGATGAACGGGCTTGGCAACAAGATCCTGGTCGTCGACATGCGCGGACGCACTGACAAGGTGACGCCGCAGGCTGCTATCGCGCTGAACGCCGATGCGGCCACGCAGTTCGACCAGATCATGGCGATCCACGATCCGAAGGCTCTAGGCACCGATGCCTGGATCGACATCCTCAATTCCGACGGTACGATGGCGCAGGCCTGCGGCAACGGCACGCGTTGCGTGGTGCAGGCGCTGAGCGCCGAGACCGGCCGCAAGACCTTTACCTTCCAGACCGTCGCCGGCATCCTCAACGCCGTCGAGCATGAGGACGGTACGATTTCGGTCGACATGGGCAAGCCGGTGTTCGAGTGGGACCGCATTCCGCTTGCCGAGGAATTTTTCGATACCAGCCGGATCGAGCTGCAGATCGGCCCGATCGACGCGCCGATCCTGCATTCGCCATCTGCGATGTCGATGGGCAATCCGCATGCCATCTTCTGGGTCGACCGCGATCCGATGAGCTTCGATCTCGAACGGTTCGGCCCGCTGCTGGAAAACCATCCGATGTTTCCGGAAAAGGCCAATATCACGCTGGCGCAGGTCACGTCGAAGTCGTCGCTGCGCACCCGTACCTGGGAGCGCGGCGCGGGCCTGACGCTTGCCTGCGGTTCGGCCGCCTGTGCCGCTGCCGTCTCCGCCGCCCGCACCGGGCGCACCGGGCGCACGGTGACGATCGACGTCGCCTCCAGCCCGGTCCGCCAGCCGCTTGTCATCGAGTGGCGCGGTGACGATCATGTCGTCATGACCGGGCCCGCCGAATGGGAATGGTCCGGCAGGGTCGATCCGCAGAACGGCAGTTTTACGCGTGACGCTGATGCTGATCAAAGGGGCGCGCCGGAGGCCCAATCTTCTCATGAGAACGAGCCGGAGGCTCGGGTCAATTGAGCGGCGTCGAGGTCATCACCTTCGGCTGTCGACTCAATACCTATGAATCGGAAGTGATGCGGGCGGAGGCCGAAAAGGCCGGGCTCAACAACGCCATCCTCGTCAATACCTGCGCCGTCACCGGCGAGGCCGTGCGCCAGGCCCGCCAGGCGATCCGTCGGGCGCGGCGCGAAAACCCGCATGCCCGGATCATCGTCACCGGCTGCGCCGCCCAGACGGAAAAAGAGACCTTTGCCGAGATGGCCGAAGTCGATGCCGTGCTCGGCAACGAGGAGAAGCTTAAAAGTGCCTCCTACCGGGCGCTGCCGGATTTCGGCGTCTCGGCGGAAGAGAAACTGCGCGTCAACGACATCATGAGCGTGCGCGCCACCGCGCCGCAGATGGTAAAGCATATCGACGGCCACGTGCGCGCCTTCATCCAGGTGCAGAACGGCTGCGACCACCGCTGCACCTTCTGCATCATCCCTTATGGCCGCGGCAATTCCCGCTCGGTGCCGATGGGCGCCGTGGTCGATCAGGCCCGGCGGCTCACCGAAAGCGGTTATCGCGAGATCGTGCTGACCGGCGTCGATGCCACCAGTTATGGCGCCGATCTCCCCGGCCAGCCGTCGCTCGGGCTTCTCGCCAAGACGCTGCTCAAACAGGTGCCGGAAATCCTGCGCCTGCGCCTGTCCTCGATCGACAGTATCGAGGCGGACAAACATCTCTGGGACCTGATCGCCGACGAGCCGCGGTTCATGCCGCATCTGCACCTGTCGCTGCAGCATGGCGACGACATGATCCTCAAGCGGATGAAGCGCCGCCATTCGCGCGCCGAGGCGCTCGCTTTCACCGAACAGGCGCGGCGGCTGCGGCCCGATATCGCCTTCGGGGCGGATATGATCGCCGGTTTCCCGACCGAGACCGAAGAGATGTTCGAGAATGCCGCGACGCTCTCGGAAGAGGCCGGCATCTCCTTCCTGCACGTCTTCCCTTATAGCCCGCGCTCTGGAACGCCGGCGGCCCGCATGCCGCAGGTCGATCGGGCGCTGGTCAAGGACCGGGCGGCGCGGCTGCGGGCGCGGGGCGAGGTGCTGCATCGCGTCCATCTCGACCGCATGGTCGGCACCGAGCAGGCGATCATCGTCGAGAATAACGGCATGGCGCATACGGAAAACTTTTCGCTGGTGGCAGTGCCGCGCCTTGTTCCCCGCGACTTCAAGCGCGTTATGATTACCGGCCATAACGGCAAACATCTGGAAATGCAGGTCACGTCCGCCCTTGTCCCGTCTCGGGCGGCGTAACCGGAACAGGTTCTCATGGCATTGAGCTTCATCAAACGTGTCTTCACCTTCGGCAAGCCTGTCGAGGAGCCGACGCCCGATGCGGTGAAGCCGGAAGACCTGGCCGCCATCCAGGCGGAACTGGAGCCGAAGTCGCGCGACGAAGACCTGCCGGTTTCGCCGGTCGATCCGGTGGCGCCGACGGAGATCGAGACGGCCGGTGGGCCTGTCGCGGATGTGGCGGTTGAGGATGTTGAGCCGAAGGCGGCCGAAGAGGATGAGCTGGCGCTGCTTTCCGGGGTCGAAGCCGTATCCGATATCGGCATGGTGCCATTGTCGCTGTTGCAGGCGGAGGCCGAGGCCGAGGCAGTTGAAGAGGGCGCGGCATCTCCGGAGGCACCCCCCTCTGCCCTGCCGGGCATCTCCCCCACAAGGGGGGAGATTACGGATGCGCTGTCGGCGCCAGCATCGGACGACAGTACAACAGGCTCGGCTGAAGTTTTGGGGCAAGGCGCGGGCCACGATTCGATCCCCCCCCCTTGTGGGGGAGATGCCCGGCAGGACAGAGGGGGGGTGCTTCTTCAGACGAAGCGGTCCCCGCTGTCGCTCCAAGTGAAGCGTCCCGCCCCGAACCCCCCCTCCCCAAGGGCTTCTCCACCTCCCGCCCGGAACCCACGCCCGAACCCGTCGCCATCCAGCCGAAACTCACCTGGTTCCAGCGCCTGCGCGCCGGCCTCGCGCGCACGTCGTCGCAGCTCACCGGCCAGATCAGCGCCCTTTTCACCAAGCGCAAGCTGGACGAGGAAACGCTGGAACAGCTCGAAGACCTGCTGATCCAGGCCGATCTCGGGGTCGAGACCGCCATGCGCGTTACCGGCGCGCTCTCCTCCGAGCGTTACGGCAAGGACGTGACCGGCGAGGACGTGTCGCGGATCATGGCCGAGGAGATCACCAGGGTTTTAAGCCCGGTCGCCAAACCGCTGGCGCTCGACCTCAATCACAAGCCGCATGTCATCCTCGTCGTCGGCGTCAACGGCACCGGCAAGACCACGACGATCGGCAAGCTCGCCGCAAAACTCTCCGGCTCCGGCCTCAAGGTCATGCTCGCCGCCGGCGACACATTTCGCGCGGCGGCCATCGAACAGCTGAAGATCTGGGCCGATCGCACCGGCTCGAGCTTCATCGGCACCAAGCTCGGCGCCGATGCGGCGGGGCTTGCCTATGATGCCTACGAACAGGCCCGCGCCAACAAGAGCGACGTGCTGATCATCGATACGGCCGGCCGGCTGCAGAACCGCACGGAGCTGATGGCCGAGCTCGAAAAGATCGTCCGCGTGCTCGGCAAGCTTGATCCCGACGCGCCGCATACGGTGCTGCAGACGCTCGACGCGACGACCGGCCAGAATGCCATGAACCAGGTCGAGATTTTCCGGAACGTTGCGGGGGTCAGCGGGCTTATCATGACGAAGCTCGACGGCACGGCGCGGGGCGGCATTCTCGTGGCGATCGCCGCCAAGCACAAGCTGCCGGTCTATTTCATCGGTGTCGGCGAGGGTGTCGACGATCTTGAACCCTTCGAGGCGCAGGATTTTGCGCGCGCCATTGCCGGGATTGCCCATTGATGCCACAAATCTGCCTTGGCACTCGCGCAGGGCCAAGGCAGGACGAAGCAGGTTTGACCAATATATGAAATTCGAAAGCGATACGACGCCCACCGCCGCCGACCGGCACCATCCGATGCTGAAGCTCTCGCTTGAGCTCGGGCCGCTGCTCGTCTTCTTCTTCGCCAATCTGCGCGGAGAATGGCTTGCCGCGACCTTTCCGTGGCTTTCGGTGCTCGGCGGCCCGCTGTTCATCGCCAGCGGCCTGTTCATGCTCGCGACCGTCATATCGCTCGTCGTCTCGAAGATCGTTCTCGGGCATCTGCCTATGATGCCCTTCATTTCCGGCATCGTTGTCCTCGTTTTCGGCGGGCTGGGCATCTGGCTGCAGGACGAGCTTTTCTTCAAGATGAAGCCGACCATCATCAACACGCTGTTCGGTGTCGTGCTGCTCGGCGGACTGCTGTTCGGCAAATCGCTTCTCGGCTATGTGTTCAATGCGGCCTTCCAGCTCGATGATGCCGGCTGGCGCAAGCTGACCATCCGCTGGGGCGTGTTCTTCCTGTTCCTTGCCGTCCTCAACGAGATCGTCTGGCGCGGCGCCAACGCCTATTATCTGCCCGACGCCAAGGCGGCGGATAACTTCTGGGTGGCCTTCAAGGTCTGGGGTACGATGCCGATCACGCTGATCTTCACGATGACGCAGATGCCGCTGATCATGCGCCATACGATCCAGGAGCCGGCAGGCAACGCCGAGGCCGAAAAGTGACCGCGGCGGAATTCTCCCCATCGAGTTCGTCCTCCAAGCGCTGGCTTCTCGCTGCGCTCATCCTCTTTCTGCTCCAGATCGCCATCCTCTACGCGATGGGCCGCATTCCGATCTGCGAATGCGGTTATGTGAAGCTCTGGGAAGGCGGGGTGAATACCAGCGGCAATTCTCAGCACCTCTCCGACTGGTACACGCCGTCGCATATCATCCACGGCTTCCTCTTCTACGGTCTCGGCTGGCTGATCCTGCGCCGCGCGCCGCTGACCGCCCGGCTGTCGCTGGCGGTGCTGATCGAGGCTGCGTGGGAGATTGCCGAAAATTCCCCACTGATCATCGACCGCTACCGCACCGCGACCATGGCGCTCGGCTATACCGGCGACAGCATCCTCAATTCGGCGATGGACACGGTGTTCATGGTGCTCGGCTTCTTCGCCGCCTCGCGCCTGCCGGTCTGGCTGACGGTCGCCATCGCCATCTTCTTCGAGCTGGCGACCGGCTACATCATCCGCGACAACCTGACGCTCAACGTGCTGATGCTCGTCTGGCCGGTCGATGCGGTGCGTGTCTGGCAGGGCGGCTTGTAGTTGCGGCTGCGGGCGAGGGGAAAAAGACCCCTCCCGGCCTGCCGGCCACCCTCCCCACAAGGGGGAGGGAGACCAAGCCGCGATGCTCGTGTCAAACCATAGACCTCGATTGTTGGCTCAAGATCCCCGCCTGATCGAAGATATGACTACTCTCACTATTGAAGACATCCCTACTCACGATGGGGAACTGTGAGCGCGCGGCATATATCCCTCTCCCTTGTGGGGAGGGTGGCCGGCAGGCCGGGAGGGGTCTTTGCCGGGGACGGTTTTACCTGCTCATGAAAAATCCGCCCAACCTCATCAACCCCTTACCCGTATTGATTTCCCCCGTCCGTCCCCGCCTATCCGAAACCATCCCACAATCACCCCCGTCATCGGATGGGAAATCGGGTTCGCGAACCGGCATCCTCCTTAAGGGTTCTCGGACCCCGGTTTCCGGTGATGGTTGCCAAGGCGGGTGACGAGGGCTCGGAAATCCTCTTCAAGTCGCAAAGAAGCAGCCGGGGCAGGCACAAACCACCTACCTCCCACATACCCGATACCGCCTGCCCCATTCCCAAAACAAAACCGCGCCGGAGTGACGTCCGGCGCGGCCAAAAGTGCTTGCGTTGGAGCGCCAATCCTCGAAGCTTCCGGACGCCAAAATGATACAGCTTTGATCCATCTTTGCGATTGCCGGTCAAGTTTTCTTAACGACAAGCCGCTAGATTTCGTCGCCAGCACCGGACGTTTTGGGGAACGCTTTCGTGCGGGGGTCTTATGGAATCGCACGATCATTTTGCCTATCTGCTGCCGTTCATCTTTTTCGTGTTCGGCTGTACGTTCCTCTTTCTAGAGCGCTGGGGATCTGCGCCGTCCCGCTACTGGGGGGTCGGATACATAGTCGCAGCGCTTGGGTTTGCCTCGCCGCTCATCTTGGCCGGTTTGCCGGTCCCGGTTCAGGCGATTGTCGCAAACACCTTCTTCCTGGCCGCGTTCTTTTCCTTGGGCCACGCCATTCTCACCCGCTTCGGCCGGCCGCTTCTCACTGCCGGGCGGCTTATATTCTGTGCTGCCGCATTCCTCTGCATTTCCTACATGGTCCTGGTGGAGCACGATCTGCGAGGAGAGCTGGCCGTCAGCGACATAGCCTGCTCGATCCTGCTGATCATCCCGCTATGGCAGGTCCGCCGCCATATCCGGCGGCCGATCGACCGGCTGCTCGGGGCCCTGGTCGGCCTGGTGATCGCCGACAATCTCGTCAGGGTGTCGGCCCTCTTGATCCTCACGTCATCCGGGACCTATGCGTCGCTCGATGACTTCTTTGCCTCGGAATACGCCTTCTTCATGCAGATGAGTGCGAGCATCATCGGCTTCCTGCTGGCGCTGACGGTTCTGGGAACCGTCATGCTGGATGTCGTATGGCAGCATCGCCATGCGGCCGAGCATGACCCGCTGACCGATCTTCTGAACCGCCGCGGTTTCGAGCGGGCGATCCCGGATTTCCGCAGGGAGAGTTTTCCCTCGGGCGCCGTCCTCATCTGCGATATCGACCATTTCAAACTGGTCAACGATCGCTTCGGCCATGCGGTCGGGGATATGGTGATCGTCGGTCTGGCCGCTGCGCTTCGCGACGGGCTGCCGTCCGATGCCCTGGTGGCACGTTTCGGCGGCGAGGAATTCGTGGCCTTCCTGCCGGGCGTCACGCTTGCGGAGACCGGTAAGCTCTGCAATGCGATCCGGCTGGCCTTTGCCACGCGCGACTGGCGGGAGAATGGCGTCACCCAGCAGATCACCGCAAGTTTCGGCGTGTCCTCGACCGCCCGCGGCGATCACTCGATGCATGATGCGATCGGGCGGGCCGATGCCTGTCTGTATGCGGCGAAATCCGCCGGCCGCAACCAGGTTGTGATGGAAGGCCAGCAGGCAGCACATGCGCCGACGCAGCTGCGGGTCGTCTCCGCCGCGAACCTTCGTGCCTGATCAGCCTTTCGCGGACGCCTTTTCGATCGCCGGCATGAGGTCCTGCGTGAGGCTGCGCTCGTCGAAGGGGCCGACCTTCTTGTAGAGGATCGTACCGTCAGGCGCGACCAGGTAACTTTCCGGAATGCCGTAGACGCCCCAGTCGATCGCCGCCTTGCCGTTCGGATCGACGCCGATCGCCTTGTAGGGGTTGCCGAGTTCGCCGAGGAAACGCAGAGCGTTGTCGTTGCGGTCCTTGTAGTTGATGCCGACGATGGTGAGCCGGCTGTCGTTCGCCAGTTCCTTCAAGATCGGGTGCTCCTGGCGGCAGGGCACGCACCAGGAGGCGAAGACGTTGACCAGCGTCAGCTTGCCGCCGATAGCCGCAGTCGTCAGCGCCGCGGTGTTCGAGCCTTCCAGCGGCGGCAGCGCCAGCGATGGCGCCTTCTTGCCGATCAGGGCGGAGGGGATGGCCGAGACATCGCGGCCGTTGACGTCCTGGTCGTAGAGCATCTTGCCAGCGACCGCCGCAAAGCCGAGAAAAATCGCCAGCGGGATCAGCGGCAGCGCATAACGCGCCAGGCTTTTGCGCGCGGCGGGCTGATTTTCGGTCTCGATGCTCATGCCGCGTCACCTTTCGGTTGGGCGGAACGGCGGCGGATGCCGGAGGCCTCGAGCTCGGCCAGTTCCTGTCTGCGGGCGCGGCCGTCGAGCCAGGTCCAGGCGACCAGACAGAGGATGACGATGGCCGAAACGGCATAGGACATGGCGATGTAGAAGGTATGGCTCATGGTCTCACGCTTCCCGTCCGGCCAAACGCGCGGCCATCCGCCGCTGGGCGGCGACGCGGCGGCGCCAGATCTCGTTGCGCATTGCCATCACATGCAGGGTGAAGAAGAGCATGGTGAAGGCGATCGCCATGACCAGCAGCGGCCAGAGGAATTCCCGGTCGATGGTCGGGCCGCCCATGCGGATGACGCTGGCCGGCTGGTGCAGCGTGTTCCACCAGTCGACAGAGAACTTGATGATCGGGATGTTGACGAAGCCGACGAGGATCAGCACGGCGGAGACGCGGGCTGCTCGCGACGGATCGTCCATGGCGCGGTTGAGCGCGATCAGGCCCAGATACATGAGGAACAGGACGAAGACCGAGGTCAGCCGCGCGTCCCACACCCACCATGTGCCCCACATCGGCCTTCCCCAGAGCGAGCCGGTGGCGAGCGCGATCAGCGTGAAGGCGGCGCCGAGCGGGGCTGCCGCCTTGTGCGACACGTCGGCCAGCGGGTGGCGCCAGACCAGCGTGCCGATCGCCGAAACGGCCATGACCGTGTAGCACATCATCGACAGCCAGGCGGCTGGCACATGCACGTACATGATACGCACCGTCGCGCCCTGCTGGTAGTCGCCTTCCGTCGTGAAGCTCAGATAGAGCCCGATCGCGAAGAGGATCGCAGTCGCCGCCGCCATCCACGGCAGGATGCGGGCCGCCAGCGCCAGGAATCGCGTCGGGTTGGCCAGCTCGGTGAATTTGCTGATGGCAAGGCTGTCGGTCATGGGCACTTTCTAATATGCGCGCGGAAAAATCAGCTTGATCCTGGTCAATTCGCCGGTCGTCGATCCGATCCCGTTCAATCCGATTCTAGTCAATCGCCGGCATTGCGCAACGCCAGTGCCGCGCCGAGCGGCCCGAGCACGGCAAAAAACATCGTGATCGCCACCAATATCAAGAAAGGCGGCATAAACGGGGCGGGATCCTCGACCGCCGCATAGGAGGCGCTGACCCCGAAGATCAGCACAGGCACGGCGAGCGGCAGGACGAGGATCGACACGAGCAGCCCGCCACGCGGCAGGGCGACAGCGACCGCCGCTCCGACCGCACCGATGAAGGTCAGCGCCGGCGTGCCGACCAGCAGCGTCAGCATGGTGGCGCCGATCGCCACCTCGTCCATGTTCATGAACAGGCCGAGCAGTGGCGAGGCGATCACCAGCGGCAGGCCGTTGCCGAGCCAGTGGGCGAGGCATTTGACGAGCACGGTCAGGACGAGCGGATGTTCCTGCATGAGAAGAAGGTCGAGCGATCCGTCTTCGCGTTCGGTCTGAAACAGGCGGTCGAGGCCGAGCAGGGCAGACAGCAGCGCGCCGATCCAGACGATCGCCGGACCGATGCGGGAGAGGAGGTTGAGGTCGGGGCCGACGCCGAAGGGGATGACGGCGACGACGGTCATGAAGAAGAGGACGCCGATCAGGGCGCCTCCGCCGGCGCGGACGGAGAGTTTGAGGTCGCGGAGGAGGAGGGAGGTCATGATCGGACGCTCCGTGTCCGGGGCGCACCCCCTCTGCCCTGCCGGGCATCTCCCCCACAAGGGGGGAGATCGGCAAGACGCCGGACCTCCGCCAAGCGTTGATCGTTCGGGGAGCGGAGAGAGCAGATTTCAGATTGGTGACGGCGGATTTATGCCTGGATTTGAGGCAGGGCATTGGCCCCATCCAATCTCCCCCCTTGTGGGGGAGATGCCCGGCAGGGCAGAGGGGGGTGGCCAAGGGCAGAACGATCACCATCTCCCCTCCGCCACGCCTGCAAACCCCGTCATCTGCAATTCCCTTGCATTCTCCAGCCCCAGCGGCTGATGGGTCGCCGCCAGCACAATGCCGCCGGTCGCCAGATGCAACTTGATCAGCCCGGTGAAGACACTCTCCGCATTGACATCGAGCGCCGCAGTCGGCTCGTCCAATATCCAGACCGGCCTGGAAGCGACCAGCAGCTTGGCAAACGCCATGCGGCGCTGCTGGCCGGCGGAGAGATAACCGAAGGGCAGATGGATGATCCCCCCGAGACCCACGGCCTCTGCGGCCTCGCCCGGGGAGGTGCCCTTGCCGTCCTCCGCGTCGCCCAGGAAATCCTTCCAGAAGGCGAGATTCTCAAACACCGTCAACTCCGCCTTCATCGCGTTGCGGTGGCCGAGATAGTGGCAAGCCTCGGCGGCGCGCATTCCCGATTCGGCACTCTCCGAAATCCAGGTGACGCGACCGGTCTCCGGGCGCAGCAATCCCGCCACGACCCGCAGCAGGGTCGATTTCCCCGATCCGTTGCGGCCGGTCAGGACGAGGCTTTCACCGGCTCCGAGGGTAAAGGAGATGTCCGTGAAAATCAGGTCTTCGCCGCGTCTTGCACTCAAGTTTTCGGCCGAAAGCCGCATGCCGGAGACCTTCATTAAGATTTTAATCATCGCGATCCGAAAATTTATTCGGAATGCGCGCCAAGCGTCTGGAACCCTTCTTAGAAATTATCTATAAGCACTGCAACCACGCCAGCGGCCGGCGTGATTTCAATCTTCCGCCGAACCTGAAGATCCCAAAAAATCTTCTCGTGCGGACAGCGGAAATGGTCGCACCCGCATCCTGATGTGCATGAAGTGCATAGGCGTCCGCACGCGCGTGTTGGCTCTTTTATCAGCGGGGTTGTTTTCCGTGGCTAAATCTCTCGACAGTTTCAATTGTCGCTCCATCCTTACCGTAGGCGGTAAGGATTACGTTTACTACAGCCTTCCGAAGGCTGAGCAAAACGGCCTTGCCGGCGTTTCGAAGCTGCCCTTCTCGATGAAGGTGCTGCTCGAAAACCTGCTCCGCTTTGAAGACGGCCAGTCCGTCACCAAGGAACAGATCCTGACGGTCGCCGAATGGCTGAACAACAAGGGTCTCGCGGAAGCGGAAATCGCCTACCGTCCGGCCCGCGTGCTGATGCAGGACTTCACCGGCGTTCCCGCCGTCGTCGATCTTGCCGCAATGCGCGACGCGATGGTGTCGCTCGGCGGCGATCCGGAAAAGATCAACCCGCTCGTTCCCGTCGATCTCGTCATCGACCACTCGGTTATCGTCGACGAGTTCGGCACGCCGACCGCGTTTGCGAAGAACGTCGAACTCGAATACGAGCGCAACGGCGAGCGTTACCGCTTCCTGAAGTGGGGCCAGCAGGCGTTCAAGAATTTTCGCGTCGTTCCTCCGGGCACCGGCATCTGTCACCAGGTGAACCTGGAATATCTCGGCCAGACGGTTTGGACCAAGGAAGAGGACGGCGAAACGATCGCCTATCCGGACACCTGCGTCGGCACCGATTCGCACACCACGATGATCAACGGTCTCGGCGTTCTCGGCTGGGGCGTCGGCGGTATCGAAGCGGAAGCTTCCATGCTCGGCCAGCCGGTCTCGATGCTGCTGCCTGAAGTCATCGGCTTCAAGCTCACCGGCAAGCTCAAGGAAGGCGTCACCGCGACCGACCTGGTGCTCACCGTCGTGCAGATGCTGCGCAAGAAGGGCGTGGTTTCCAAGTTCGTCGAATTCTTCGGTCCGGGCATGGACAACATGCCGCTCGCAGACCGCGCGACGATCGGCAACATGGGTCCGGAATATGGCGCGACCTGCGGCTTCTTCCCGGTAGACGGCGAAACCATCAACTACCTGACGATGTCCGGCCGCACGCTTGAGCGGATCGCGCTGGTCGAGGCCTATTCCAAGGTCCAGGGCATGTGGCGCGACGGCGACGGTTCCGACCTCGTCTTCACCGACACGCTCGAACTCGACCTCAACGACGTCGTGCCGTCGATGGCCGGCCCGAAGCGTCCGGAAGGCCGTATCTCGCTCGACAAGATCGCATCCGGTTTCGCCGGTTCGCTCGATACCGAATACAAGAAGCCCGGCCAGCTCGACAATCGTTACCCCGTCGAGGGCACGGACTTCGATCTCGGCCATGGCGACGTGGCGATTGCCGCGATCACCTCCTGCACCAACACGTCCAATCCGTCGGTGCTGATCGCCGCCGGCCTTCTCGCCCGCAACGCGGTTGCCAAGGGCCTGAAGTCCAAGCCGTGGGTGAAGACCTCGCTTGCACCGGGATCCCAGGTCGTCGGCGAATACCTTGCCAAGTCCGGCCTGCAGGCCGATCTCGACAAGCTCGGCTTCAACCTGGTCGGCTTCGGCTGCACGACCTGCATCGGCAATTCCGGCCCGCTGCCGGCGCCGATCTCGAAGACGATCAACGACAAGGGCCTGATCGCCGCCGGCGTGCTCTCGGGCAACCGTAACTTCGAAGGCCGTATTTCTCCGGACGTCCAGGCGAACTACCTCGCCTCGCCGCCGCTCGTCGTCGCTTATGCGCTGGCCGGTTCGGTCCAGAAGGACCTGACCTCCGAGCCGCTCGGCGAAGACCAGAACGGCAACCCGGTCTTCCTCAAGGACATCTGGCCGACCTCGAAGGAAGTCCAGGAATTCATCCTGAAATACGTCACCCGCGAACTCTATGAAACCAAGTATGCGGACGTCTTCAAGGGCGACGAGAACTGGCAGGCGGTCAAGATTCCTCCGGGCCAGACCTATGCCTGGGACGACGATTCGACCTATGTGCAGAACCCGCCTTACTTCGTCGGCATGGGCAAGACCGGATCGGGTCTCAAGAACATCAAGGGCGCCCGCGTCCTCGGTCTCTTCGGCGACAAGATCACCACCGACCACATTTCGCCTGCCGGTTCGATCAAGGCTGCCTCGCCGGCCGGTGCCTACCTGACCGGCCATGGGGTCGGCGTTGCCGACTTCAACCAGTACGGCACGCGCCGCGGCAATCATGAAGTGATGATGCGCGGCACGTTCGCCAACATCCGCATCCGCAACTACATGCTCGGTCCGAACGGCAAGGAAGGTGGCTACACCTTCCACTATCCGTCCAAGGAGGAGATGTCGATCTACGACGCGGCCATGCAGTACAAGGCCGAGGGCGTTCCGCTGGTCATCTTCGCCGGCGTCGAATACGGCAACGGTTCGTCGCGCGACTGGGCCGCGAAGGGTACCAACCTGCTCGGCGTCAAGGCGGTCATCGCCCAGTCCTTCGAGCGTATCCACCGCTCGAACCTGGTCGGCATGGGCGTCGTTCCCTTCGTCTTCGAAGAGGGCACGACCTGGGCCAGCCTCGACCTCAAGGGCGACGAGACCGTGGAGATTCTCGGTCTCGAAGGCGACATCAAGCCGCGCGAATGGAAGATCGCCAAGATCACCTATGGCGACGGCACGGTGAAGGAAATCAACATCCTTTGCCGCATCGATACGCTCGACGAGGTCATCTACATGAACAACGGCGGCATCCTGCAGACGGTTCTGCGCGACCTCGCCGCCTAAGCGAACATTCGCTCATCATCCGCCGGAGCGAAAACTCCGGCGGATTCCTTCCCGTTATCCGACGCACCTGCACCTGCTTGCCAAGGGGTCGTCGTTCTGCCCCTAAGGTCCCGTGCCCTTGACCGTCGTCATCCTCATCGGAATGGCCGTCACCGTTTTCCTGACATCGCTGCTTTCGGGAATTTTCGGCATGGCGGGCGGGCTGATCCTGCTCTGGGTGCTGCTTTTCCTCTTTCCGGTCAGTACCGCGATCGCCATCCACGGCGTCATCCAGATGGTCTCGAACGGGTCGCGCGCCTGGTTTTCCCGGGCGTATGTCGACTACCGCATTCTCGGCATTCTGGGCCTCGGTCTCGTCATCTCGAGCATCATCCTGCTGATCGTCGACTATCAGCCGGATCTGATCGTCGTGTCGATCGCCATCGGGCTGATGCCGATCCTCGTCTGGATGCCGGTCTCGAAACTGCGGCTCGACGCCTCGAAGCCGCTGCATGCGCTGGTCTGCGGGCTGATCGCCGGGGCGCTGACGGTCGGCGTCGGCGTGTCGGGGCCGACGATCGACATCTTCTTCATCCGTACGACGATGGACCGGCGCAAGGTGATCGCCACCAAGGCGGCGGTGCAGGTCGCCTCGCATGCGACGAAGGTGGTGTTCTACTGGAATGCGGCCTCGGAACTGCCGACCACCGAATGGATTGCTGTGCTGGTGGCGGCGCCGATTGCCATCCTCGGAGCGCGGGCCGGCAACGACATCCTGCAGAAGATGACCGACCAGAATTTCCGCGCCTGGACGCGCTGGATCGTCACCGGCGTGGGTGCCGTTTATTTTACTCAAGGCCTGCTCAAACTGATTTGACCTCGGCGTGTTTTTCGCCAAGTTTGACACCCGACGAAACGCATTCGGAAACCGATCAAATATCCGGTCTTCACCCCTTCGTGACTTTCTCTTGAGGGTGCCCGGTGGTTACTTTCCGCCATCCCGTGCGTTAGGCCCTTGATCGCTGCGAGCAATCGTGGATAACAGTTACCCTGATAAAAAGGTCTGCCACCCATGCCCTTCCGTTTTCGCTCCGTACTCCTTGTTGCGGGCCTGTTTTATGCGGGCGCTGCATTTGCAGGAGAGGTCAGGGCGCCGAAGGGCGTGATCGAACTTTTTACCTCCCAAGGCTGCTCCTCCTGCCCGCCTGCCGACGCCGCTCTGGGTGAGTTGGTGGCGCAGGGAGACATGGTCGTGCTCTCCTACCACGTCGATTACTGGAACTATCTCGGCTGGACCGATACGCTGAGCTCCAAGGAAAATACCGAGCGGCAATATGGCTATGCAAAGACGCTGGGGCGGAGCGGCGTCTATACCCCGCAGGCCGTCATCAACGGGCGCGATCACGTCAAGGGCACCGACCTCACGATCATCAACGACAAAGTGAAGGCACTCGGCCAAACCGGCAAGGGGCTCGACGTCCCGGTCACCGCAGCGATGCGCGGCGACGAAATCGAGATCGAGATCGGCGGCGGCAAGGGGCAGGCGGACGTCGTCGTCGCCTATTTCACCAAGCGACAGCAGGTGGATGTCACCAAGGGTGAAAACAGCGGCAAGACCATGGACTATTGGCACGCCGTTTACGACGTGCAGTCGGTCGGCACCTGGAACGGCCAGAGCATGAAGCTGACCCTGCCGGGCAAGCTGATGGGCAAGTCCAAGAAGGACGGCTGCGCGATCCTGCTGCAGGCCTCGGGGCCGGGCGGCGAGCCGGGCGCCATTCTCGGTGCGACGGTGCTGATGGCAGGCTACAAGAAATATTGACCGCGGGCGGGGTTCAAGGCTTGCCGGATTGTGCGTGAGCGATTGTTGGCGGCCCGATCCAATAACATTGGGGGGCTGGGGGTAAGGGTCAATGCACCAGACCGGGCCATATGGCGCTGAAAACGGCGCCAACCAACGCTGCCAATCTCGCTTCGAAATCGGGCACTCTTTTGTTCGAAATGGGGCAAGAATAAAATCGTGGCGGTTCGTCCCCGGCCGGATTGCCGGGGTTGATTTTTGTCGCCTCTCAGGCACACTGTCATATCTCTGACATTTGACGATTTGGGAGTCTTGATGACAGATCAGCCGGATTTGCCGGGGGGCCAGAGACCCCAGGACGCAGCCGTTGTCGTCGATCTCAGTGAATATCGGCAGAACCGCGATCCCGCACCGGTCACCTTCCATCGGCGCGAACTCGATGCGATCTTGAGGATTTACGGCCGCATGGTCGGCGAAGGGGAGTGGAAGGACTACGCGATCGATCACCTCAGGGATCGGGCGGTATTCTCCATCTTCAAGCGTTCGGGCGAGACGCCGCTGTTTCGAATCGAGAAGAACCCCAAGCTCGCCGCCAAGCAGGGCGCCTATTCCGTCATGAACACCCATGGCCTGATCATGAAGCGCGGCCACGAGCTTCCGCAGGTGCTGAAAGTGTTCGACAAGGTGCTGAAGCTGATCGACTGAGGCGGCCCGCTATTCGGTAAACAGCGAGCCCGGATAGACGCTAAGGTCCGGATCGGTTTCATTGCCTTCGCCCAAAGCGACCTGCATCAGCACCGTATCCTGCCATTTTCCGTGCTTGAAGCCGGTGCCTTTGAGGGTTCCGGTCAGCTCGAAGCCGAGGCCGCGATGAAGGCCAACGGAAGCCGGGCTTGCGCCGCCGATGACGGCGACCATTTGGCGGAAGCCGAGCGTCTCGCAACGCACCAGCAGTTCCTTGAGCAGCGCCTTTCCGACGCCTTTGCCGCGCGCGTCCGGCGCCAGGTAGATCGAATCCTCGACCAGCCAGCGATAGGCGGGGCGGGTCCGGAAGGCCGACGCGTAGGCGTAACCGAGGAGAGTGCCGTCCTGCTGTTCCGCTGCGATATAGGGATAACCCTTGGCCCGGATCGCCTCGAAGCGGGCGGCCATCTCCGCCTGGTCCGGGGGCAGGATCTCGTAGCTCGCCGTGCCGTTCAGCACGCTGTCGCGATAGATTTCGGTGATGGTCGGAAGATCGGCGGGGGAGGCGTCGCGGAGATGGAATGTCATTGAGATTTGAGGCCGTTGAAAGGAATGGCCAAGCCTATGCTGCGGCGCGAAGCCGGGCAATAAAAAAGGCGACCCGGAGGCCGCCTTTTTCCTGTTCGCATTCCTCGAGATCAGTTGTTCCGGTTGCCCAGGAACTGGAGGAGGAACGTGAAGAGGTTGATGAAGTCGAGGTAGAGGGTCAGAGCGCCCATGATGGCCTTGCGGCCAGCAACCGCGACGTCGTCGCCGTCAAAGTACATTTCCTTGATCTTCTGCGTGTCGTAGGCGGTGAGGCCTGCGAAGATCAGCACGCCGATCGCCGAGATCGCGAAGCCGAGTGCGGAAGACGCCAGGAAGATGTTGACGATCGAGGCGATGATCAGGCCGAACAGGCCCATGATCAGGAACGAGCCCATGCCCGACAGGCTTCTCTTCGTCGTGTAGCCGTAAAGCGACAGGGCGCCGAAGGAGGCTGCCGTGATGAAGAACGTCTGCACGATGCTCTGCGAGGTGTAGACGAGGAAGATCGACGACAGCGAAAGGCCCATTAGGGCCGCGTAGCCCCAGAAAGTGGCCTGTGCCGCGCCGACGCTCATCTTATGAACGCGGAAGCTCAGGAAGAACACCACCGCGAGCGGCGCGAGCATGACGACCCAGCGAAGCGGCGAACCGTAGATCGCAGCGCCGAGGCTGGTCAGCAGGATGCCGTTCGGAAGCCGGGCGACAGCTGCAGCCGCATCCGTCGTCGTTGCGAGGGCCGAGATACCATAGGCGGCGATACCGGTGATAGCCAAGCCGACAGCCATCAGGTTGTAGACCTTGAGCATGTAGGCGCGCAGGCCTTCATCGATCATCGCGCCGGACTGGGCGCGACCCTGCGCCGCCCGGGTCTGGTAGTTGTTAAAGTCAGCCATTGTTTCCTCTTTAAGCTCCGGAATTATTCACGGTGTCGGGCCCCCTTTTTTACGGACCCAGGCGCCGCTGCGGAGCTCCAGCAAGCCTGCGCATAAATATGATGCGAGATCGCTTCACATACAAGAGGTGCGGCAAGCGAAAAACGCAAGCCATGGGAGCCATTTAGCAACCTATGGGACGCTCTGACGGGAATTTGATCAGAGAGTTAACGGGAAATACTACCTGTGGGAGAATTAGAGCTCGCGCAGTACCGGCGCGGCCTTCTGCCCTAATATGCGCCATGTGCCGGCAAGGCCTATTCCGACGGTCAAAACCAGAGAGACGGCGAGCGTCAGCACTGCGATGTCGGGCAGGAAGACCGACTGGAGCCGCATGATCCGGCTGACCACGAACCATGCGGAGAGGCCGCCGGCGAGAAGCGCGAAGAGCGCGGTCGCCGTTCCGAGGATCATGTATTCGTAGCTGAAGGCGCGCATCAGCATGCTGCGCGTGCCGCCGAGCGTTTTCAGGATGACGGCGTCATGGGTGCGTGCCCGGTTGCCGGCCGCCAGCGCACCGGCAAGCACCAGCACGGAGGCGATCAGCGCAACGGCCGCTGCGGCCCGGATCGCGGCCGCGAGCTGGCCGACGAGCTGGTCGACGATATCGATCGCGTCCTTCACCCGAACGCTGGTGATGGTCGGGTAGGCGTTGGTAACGGCGCGCAGGATCGCCGCTTCCTGCTGGGCGGTGGCTTGAGGATCGCTCAGCGTCGCGAGCCAGGCATGCGGTGCGCCGCGAAACGTGTTCGGCGAGAAGATCATCACGAAATTGATCGACAGCGATTCCCACTGAACTTTACGGAAATTGGCGATGCGGGCGGTGATGTTGCGGCCGAGCACGTTGACGGTGACGGTGTCGCCGAGTTTCAGGCCGAGTTCGCCGGCCTCTTCCGCCGAGAAGGAGACGAGCGGTTCGCCGGTATGGTCGGCGGTCCACCACTCTCCCGCCGTCAGCGCCGAGTTGGATGGAAGCTTGTCCTCGTAGGTGATGCCACGGTCGCCGCGCAACACCCAGCGGCCGGCGGGCGGCACGTTCATCTGGGTCACGTCCTGGCCGTTGAAGGCGAGGATGCGGCCGCGCAGCATCGGCACCTGGGTGATCGCACCCGCCGGCGCCTGTTGTTTCAGGATGTTGACGAACCCGTCGCGCTCCGATCCCTGGATGTCGACGAAGAAGAAATTCGGCGCCTGCTGGGCGATGCTGCCGGTCAGCTGGCGACGCATGTTGCCGTCGATCAGGGCGAGCGTCACGAGCAGGGCAAGGCCGAGGCCGAGCGACAGCACGACCGAAGGCGTCAACGCGCCCGGCCGGTGGATATTGCCGATCGCCAGTCGCAGCGCCGGCGAGTTGACCCGCGGGCTTCTTTTGGCAAGCGCGGCGATCAGGGCCGCAACGAGGCGCAAGAGCACGAAGGCACCGGCGACGGCGGCGAGGAAAACGGAGGCGATGAAGCGTTCTTCCGCAGAAACGATCGCAAGTGCCGCCAGTGCAGCAAGCGCCAGACCGGCGGCCAGAAGATAGGGCCAGGAGGGAAGGCGGGTGTTGTCGAAGCTCTGTTCCCGGAAAAGGGCGGTTGCCGGCACTTCGCGGGCATGGCCGAGCGGCAGAACGGCGAAGGCGAAGGTGATCAGGATGCCGAACAATGCGGCAAGCGCCAGCGCCGAGGGATAGAAGGTGACTTCCTTCGGAACCGGAAGCACGCCTTCGAGGAATTGCAGCGCCACGAAGGGCGAGACGGCGCCGATGACGAGGCCGATCAGGATGCCGATCACCGCGAGCAGCATGATCTGGATGAGATAGATCATCGTCACCACCGAGGCCGGCGCGCCCAGGCATTTGAAGGTGGCGATCGTGGTGCGCTTGGCATCGAGGAAGGCGCGTACCGCATTGGCGACGCCGACGCCGCCGACGATCAGTGCCGTCAGGCCAACCAGCGTCAGGAATTGCGAGAAGCGGTCGACGTTTTCGGTAAGCGAGGGGGCGGCACGGTCGCTGGTGCGGACCGACCAGCCGGCGCTCGGGAACTCGCGATTGGCGCGGGCGGCAAGCGTCGAGCGGGTTGCCGGGTCGTCGAGCCGCACCTTGTAGGCATGTTCCACAAGGCTGCCGGTAGTGATCAGGCCGGAGGCCGCGAGTGCCTCGCGACTGACGATCAGGCGCGGCGCAAAGCCGAAACCGTCTGAAAGCGCGTCGGGCTCGGCGGTGATCGTGCCGCGCAATGTCAGCCGGGCATTGCCGAGCAGAAGCTGGTCGCCGTCCTTGAGGCCGAGGCGTTCCAGCAGAAGCGGGGCTGCCAGCGCGCCAAAAACCTCTTCCTGCTTGCCAAGAAGGTCGGGCAACGGTGCGGAAGGTTCTGCGCCGAAACTGCCGTAGAGCGGATAGGCGTCGTCCACAGCCTTGACCTCGACCAGCGCCTGCTCGGAACCGTCAGGCTTGCGGGCCATGGAGCGCAGGCTCGTGGACAAGGAAACCTTGCCGAGGCGGGTGAGGAACGCGCGTTCCTGGTCGGTGGCTTCGCGGTTGTTCAGTTCGAAACGGATGTCGCCGGCAAGGATTTCCTGGCCTTGAGAGGCGATGGCCCCGGTGATGGCCCGCGATACCGAATTGACGGCTGCGATCGCCCCGGTGCCGAGCGCGATACAGGCGAGGAAGATGTAGAAGCCGGCAAGCCCGCCGCGCATTTCGCGCAGCGCCAGGCGGAAGGAAATCGAGAGGCGCGGAAAGGCCGACCTCATGCGGAAACCGCCTGAACGGTCGCGTGGGCGGTGGCGCTGTCGCCGACGATCTCGCCGGAACGGACGCGGATCTGGCGCGAGCAGCGGGCGGCAAGCGCATTGTCATGGGTGACGAGCAGCATGGTCATGCCGCGCTCCGCCTGTTTCGAAAAGAGCAGGTCGGCGATCTGCCGGCCGGTCTCGGTGTCGAGATTGCCGGTCGGTTCGTCGGCGATCAGCACGGAGGGGGAGGGAGCAAGGGCGCGGGCGATCGCCACGCGCTGCTGCTCGCCGCCGGAAAGCTGGCCGGGATAGTGGCTCAGCCGCTCGCCGAGGCCGACGGCGGTCAGTTCCCGCCTGGCGATCTCGAAGGCGTCCCTGACATTAGCGAGTTCGAGCGGAACGGCGACGTTTTCGAGCGCCGTCATGTTGGCGATCAGGTGGAAGGACTGGAAGACGATGCCGATATTGCGGCCGCGGAAATCGGCCAGCCTGTCTTCGGACAGCGCGTGAAGGGGAGCGCCGTTGATGACGATCTCGCCACTGTCCAGCCGCTCGAGGCCGGCCAGGACCATCAGCAGCGTCGATTTGCCGGAGCCCGAAGGCCCGACGATGCCGACGGCCTCGCCTGCGCGGATTTCGAGGTCGATCTGCTTCAGCACATGCACCGAGGCTGCCGCGCTGCCCAGGGTCAGATCGGCCTTCTTCAGTGTGATGATGGTTTTAGTCAAATCGAACCGTCCTATATTAGGCGTGAAGCGTAACCCGAGTACCGCATTGCGGTCGCGCTCAATCTAGGAGACGGATCGTGAGTTTTAAAGCAAGCCTGCTTCACTTCATCGTCATGTCCGCGCTGGTGCTGGCCGCATTGCCGGCCGCCGCGCAGGATAGGACGATCCAGATCGTCGGTTTCGGCGACAGCCTGATGGCGGGCTACCAGCTTGCGCCTTCCGAGTCCTATACGGCACAGCTCGAGGCGGCGTTGAAAGCCGCGGGGCAGAATGTCGTGGTCGCCAATGCCGGCGTTTCCGGGGACACGACGGCGGCGGGCTTGTCCCGCATCGACTGGTCCGTGCCCGACGGCACGGATGGCGTGATCCTCGAACTCGGCGCCAACGACGCGCTGCGTGGCATCTCCCCGGACCAGTCGGAAAAAAATCTCGATGCGATCCTGGCGCGGCTGAAAGAACGGAAGATCCCGGTCTTCCTGATCGGCATCCTGGCGCCGCCGAACATGGGCGGGAATTACGCCGAAAAGTTCAACCCTATCTACAAGCGGTTGGCCGACAAATACGCGGTGCCGCTCTATCCGTTCTTCCTGGATGGGGTCACGACGATTTCCAGCCTGCAGCTCTCGGACGGCATGCATCCCAACGCCAAAGGGGTCGCCGTGATGGTCGAAAAGACCGTTGAACCTGTCAAAAGCTTCCTGGGGGCTATTAAGGATAAGGGAAAATAACAGCTTGCGCGGAACTCCGTTGCATGATTCGCTGTTTGCATCTGCAAAAGATTCGAGGAGGTCCCTATGCCGAGACTTTTCACCGCCCTCGAAATTCCGCGCAATGTAGCGATGAGCCTGTCTCTCCTGCGCGGAGGGATCCCCGGTGCCCGGTGGATCGACGTGGAGAACTATCACATCACACTGCGCTTCATCGGCGATGTCGACGGCCGCACCGCCGACGAGATCGTCGACCGGCTGGACCGCATCGACCGGCCGGAATTCCAGGCGACGCTGACCGGGATCGGCTCCTTCGGGTCGAAAAAGCCGCATTCCATCTGGGCCGGCGTTTCGCCATCCCCGGAAATATATGCGCTGCAGGCGGAGATCGAACGGATCTGCCAGCGTTTCGGCTTGCCGCCGGATCCCCGCAAGTTCACCCCGCATGTGACGCTGGCACGGCTCAAGAATTGCCGGCTGGACGATGTGGTCCATTACCTTTCCGGCCGCGGCAACTTCTATACGGCGCCCTTCACGGTGCCGCGTTTCGTGCTGCTGTCATCGAAGGAATCGGTCGGGGGCGGGCCTTATCTGACGGAGGAAATATTCCCCCTGCAGGAGGCGAGCTACGGCACCGCCTATGCTGGCGACATGGAGCCGGCAAAAAGCCTCCTTTAACCCGAAGTAGCCCCTTTCCGAAGGAGCGTTGGACGATGAACTACGAAAAGCTGGATACGGCGGGCGTCGAGCGCGAGTTCGCGACGCTTGACGGCTGGGAGCTGAAGCCGGAAGGCGACGCGATCTTCAAGAGCTTCAAGTTCAAGACCTTCATCGAGGCCTTCGGTTTCATGGCCGAATGCGCGCTGTCCGCCGAGAAGCTCAACCACCACCCGGAATGGTCGAACGTCTATTCGCGGGTCGACGTGCTGCTGACCACCCACGCGACCAGGGGGCTGACCGATATCGACTTCAAGCTTGCCCGGGCGATGGACAAGGCATCCTCGCGCCGCAATTGAACTTCATGGTCCAAAACCCATATTGGATGGGCACACGTTGAGCGAACGGAGCGACCATGGACGACGTGAAGATCGGCGAAATTCTGCTGCCGGGTGACGAGGATACGCAAGACCGCCGCGAGCGGCAGGTTCGCGCCAAGTTCTGGCCGACCCTGAAGCGGGCGGTCCGGCAGGTGCCGTTCAGCCGCGACCTGGTCGCTGCCTATTATTGCGCGATCGACCGGCGGACCCCGACCCGCGTGCGGGGCGTGCTGCTTGCGGCGCTCGCCTATTTCGTGATGCCGATCGATTTCCTGCCGGACATGTTCGTTCTTGTCGGCTTCACCGATGATATCGCGGTGCTCGCCGCCGCCTTCCGGATGATCCAGGGCCATATTGCCGACCGCCATTACGAGGCTGCCGACCTGGTGCTGGCAGACAATCCAGACATCGCCGACGGTGTCCGCGGCAAATAGTCTCAAGGGGCGTTATCCCTCCGAAGGATCTTCGAGAACTCGTCGCAAGCGCTCGAATGCGAGCCGGATTCGGGACTTCACCGTGCCGAGCGGAAGACCCGTGGACGAGGCAATTTCCGAATGGGACTGGCCGAGGAAGAAGGCCGCCCGCACCAGTTCCATCTGTTCGCCGGGGATATCGGCAAGGGCTGCGCGCACGAGGGCATCGCGTTCCTCGCCTTCGAAGATCGTATCTGCGCCCGGCGCCTCGGTCACGAAGAACAGGGGTTCGTAGACGTCCAGCGGCCTGTGCCTCGCCCGGCGTTCGGCGTCGATGCGGCGGTTGCGGGCGATACGGAAAAGCCAGGTGGACAAGGAGGATCGGGCCGGATCATAGAGGCCGGCGCGGTGCCAGAGAACGGCCATCACCTCCTGGACGAGTTCCTCCGCATCGTCGGGCCGCATCGACCGTTTCACCAGCCAGGATTTCAAACGCGGCGCGTAATAATCGAACAGCATGGTAAAAGCTGCCTGATCGCGCTCATCGGCCACTGCCCTTACCAAGCCGGCGAAGTGGTCTCTTTCGTCTACATTCATTTACGCTGCGCAAAGTTTCCGATGAGATTCGCATCATATTCGACCATTCTAATGTCATTGTGAGAGTTAGGAAAAGGACAAACTCTTGCCCCAATCCTTGTGTCACTGATTGACGAAACGCATGGAAATTCTGCTGGTTGGGTCTTTGGAGGCATGGCGGTGAGTGCTATTCCTACCATCCAAGGGCCAGGGCAGGAGGTTCAGCAAATTCTAATGGTCTGGTTGACGGTTTGGTAACCAGGATCAAGTCAAAATGCGCCGAATCAGGATCATGCCTGGCAAGGCTTGCCCGCTCGGGCCGTTGAACGAACAAAACCGGCAGGAGACCATGTCTGTAAGAACAATCGCAACCGCATTGGCAATCTTGGCCGCAAGCGCCGGCCTGGCATCGGCTCAGGCGCCGAAGGCCACTGCCCCGGCCAAGCCGCAGCAGGCCCAGGCACCGGCAGCAGCGGCCGCAGGTCCCACGCACATCCAGCAGTTCAAGGCATGGGGCGCCTATTCCTACAAGTCGGGCGCCAGCAATGTCTGCTACGTGATTTCGGTGCCGACCACCAAGGAACCGGCCGGCGTCGATCACGGCGATATCTTCTTCATCGTCTCGCAGCGGCCCGGACAGAACATTTCCTACGAGCCGCAGGCGATGGTGGGATACGTGCTGCAGCCGAATTCCAAGGTCACCGTGACGATCGACAAGAAGAACTTCACGATGTTTACCAAGGACAAGGCGGCCTGGGTCGAGAACGCCGCCGAGGAGCCGGCGCTGGTCGCGGCAATGAAGACAGGTCAGAACATGAGCGTCAGCGCCGTTTCCGGCCGTGGCACCAAGACCTCCTATGCCTATTCGCTGCAGGGCATCGCGGCCGCGCTGAAGCAGATCGAAACCTGCAAGTAAGCGTCCGCGCGCAGCAAGAACCTGGAAGGCCGGTCCCGTGACCGGCCTTTTGCATTTCCTGAAGCATAGTGACGCGGCGGCTATTTGATGATAAAGCCCGCCTCAACGAAGGTCCGGCACATGTGCCCGATGGGCCGATACAGGTTTCACGCATTCAACATGCCCTGACTTTCCCGCTGGTCGAACGTGGGAAAGCTGCATGTGTTCGAACGGGATAAAAGAATGTCAGTCTCAGAGGCTCTGGCGCCGGTCGCCATCAAGAAGCCGCTCGTCGCCAATCCGGATCTGTTCGGCACCAAGCCGTCGCTGATCGGGCTGACGCGCGAAGACATGGCGGCAGCGCTGAAGGAAAAGGGCGTATCGGAAAAGCAGGTACGCATGCGCGTCAGCCAGCTCTGGCACTGGCTCTATATCCGCGGTGTCTCCGATTTCGATGCGATGACCAACGTCGCCAAGGACATGCGCGAGATGCTGAAGGCGCATTTCACCATCGCGCGTCCTGAGATCGTCGAGGAACAGGTTTCCAATGACGGGACCCGCAAATGGCTGCTGCGTTTTCCGCCGCGCGGCGCCGGACGTCCGGTCGAAGTCGAGACCGTCTACATCCCGGAAGAAGGTCGCGGCACGCTCTGCATTTCGAGCCAGGTCGGCTGCACGCTGACCTGTTCCTTCTGTCACACCGGCACCCAGAAGCTGGTGCGCAACCTGACCGCTGAGGAAATCCTGTCGCAGTTGCTGCTGGCCCGTGACCGGTTGGGTGATTTTCCGGGCACCGACACGCCGCCCGGCGCGTTCGTTCCGACGGGCGACCGTAAGGTCACCAACGTCGTGATGATGGGCATGGGCGAGCCACTCTACAATTTCGAAAGCGTCAAGACCGCGCTGCTGATCGCGACCGACGGCGACGGGCTGTCGCTGTCGAAGCGGCGGGTCACTCTGTCGACTTCCGGCGTCGTCCCGGAAATCTTCCGGACCGGCGACGAGATCGGTGTGATGCTGGCGATCTCGCTGCATGCGGTGCGCGACGACCTGCGCGACATGCTGGTGCCGATCAACAAGAAATATCCGCTGAAGGAGCTGATCGAGGCCTGCCGCAATTATCCGGGGCTTTCGAACGCGCGGCGCATCACCTTCGAATATGTGATGCTGAAGGACGTCAACGACAGCCTGGAGGACGCCAAGGCGCTGATCCAGCTGCTGAAGGGCGTGCCGGCGAAGATCAACCTCATCCCCTTCAACCCCTGGCCGGGCACCAACTACCAGTGTTCGGAATGGGCACAGATCGAGAAATTCGCCGACTTCATCAACCAGGCGGGTTACGCCTCGCCGATCCGTACCCCGCGTGGCCGCGACATCCTCGCCGCCTGCGGCCAGCTGAAGTCGGAATCGGAGCGGATGCGCAAGACCGACCGTCTCGCCTTCGAGGCGATGATGATCGCCGGGCACGGCGAGGACGACTGAGGTCTACCAGAAATATTTCGGGGCGCATGTCGATCGGCTTGCATCCCGTTCGTTATCGGTCACCATCGCAATTGAGCGATGGCTGAACCGAGGATACGGACATGAAATATATGGCGCTGATCTACACGAGCCCGGCAACGATGACGCCTCCCGATTCTCCGAATTTCGGCCGAATGATGGAGGGCTACAAGCTCGCCAACGAGACCTATAAGCGCGACGGCGTCTATGTTTCCGGCGATGCGCTGCAGCCCGCGACGACCGCCACGACCGTGCGCGTGCGGGACGGCAGGACCGAAACGATGGATGGTCCTTTCGCTGAAACCAAGGAACAGCTTGCCGGCTTCTACATCCTTGATTGCTCTTCGCTCGACGATGCGATCCGCTATGCCGCGATGATCCCCGGTGCGGCTCACGGTGCGGTGGAAGTGCGGCCGATCATGGTTTTCGACCGCTGATGAACGGCCATGCGGCGACGGCTCCCATTGCCGAGGCGATCGACAGGATCGCCCGGCAGGATGGCGGCCGTCTCCTCTCCAGCCTCGTCGGCTCGCTTAGAGATTTCCAGCTCGCCGAAGACAGTTTTCAGGACGCGCTGGAATCGGCACTCGTTCATTGGAACCGCAACGGGTTGCCGGCCTCGCCGCATGCCTGGCTGATGCACGTCGCTCGCCGCAAGGCCATCGACCGGCTGCGGCGTTCGGCAAATTTTCGGGCGAAATCCGCGGAGATCGCCAATTTGATCGAGCTCGAAAGCGGATCTACAACGGGAAACGAACCGGATTCGATCGGTGACGAGCGGCTGAAGCTGATCTTCGCCTGCTGCCATCCGGCGCTCGACAAAAAGACCTGCGTGGCTTTGACCCTGCGTTCGGTCTGCGGGTTGAAGACCGAAGAGATCGCGAATGCCTATCTGGACGGGCACGAGGCCATGGCCCAGCGGCTGGTGCGTGCCCGTCACAAGATTGCCAAGGCCGGCATCGCCTATGAGGTGCCGGGGCCGGAGGGCTGGACGGCGCGGCTCGAAAGCGTGCTCGCGGTGGTCTACCTGATCTTCAACGAAGGTTATTCTTCGGGAAGCGGCCATCACCTTCGCACCGATCTCTGCGAGGAAGCGATCCGGCTCGGCCGGTTGCTGGCGGGGCTTTGCCCTGATGAACCCGAGATAGAAGGGCTGCTGGCACTGATGCTGCTGCATCACGCCCGCCGTGCGGCCCGGCTTGGCGCCGCCGGCGAAATCCTGACGCTTGAAACTCAGGATCGCAATCTCTGGGATCGGGCCCAAATCTCGCAAGGCATCGCTCTTCTCGAACAGGCGCTCGGCCGTGGCCGGCCCGGTGCCTACCAGTTGCAGGCGGCGATCATCGCCGTGCATGCCGAGGCGTCGAGCTTCGCGGAGACGGACTGGCAGCAGATCGCCTGGCTCTATGCCGAGCTTGCCCGCACCGCCGACAATCCCGTCTATGAGCTCAACCGGATCGTTGCCGTGTCCTACGTGGAAGGTCCCGCCGCGGCGCTGGCCTGCCTCAAGCCGATCGCCATGGCCCTGCTGCAATACCAGCCGTTCCATGCCGTCCAGGCAGACCTCCTGGCGCGGGACGGACAGCTGGACCAGGCGCGGCTCGCCTATCGCCGGGCGATCGAGCTTTCGCAGTCCGATGCGGAAAAGCGGTTTCTTTCGGAGCGGCTGGCCGCGCTTTCCCGCCGCTCTCCTATCGCGCCTGGGTGAAGAAGATCTTGGCGGCGAAGACCGAAAAGACGCCTGCGAACGTGTAGTCGATGCCGCGCAGGACCTTCGGATTGGCCTGGAGCCAGCCCGACAGCCAGTCGGCCGCCAGGACGACGATCAGGTTCACCGGCATGCCGATCAAGATGAAATAGAAGCCGAAAAAGATCAGCTTGCCGGTGACATGCGGATCGCCGGCCGTCACGAACTGCGGCAGGAAGGTCATGAAGAAGATGATGACCTTCGGATTCAAAATATTGACCCAGAAGCCCGTCGAGATGTTGGCGAGTGGACTGCTCGCGCTCTTTTCAACCTGCTCGACGGAAAAATTCGAGCCGAAGCGGATCGCCTGGATCGCCAGCCACAGGAGATAGGCGGCTCCGCCGGTCTTGAGGATGAAGAAGGCGGTCGGCGATGCGGTGATCAGCGCCGAGATGCCGAAGGCGACGAGCAGCGTGTGGCAGACGACGCCGAGGCTGGTGCCGAGCACCACGAACAACGCCGGGCGCCGGCCTTCGCCGAGCGCGCGGCTGATCGACAGCGTCATGTCAGGCCCGGGCGTCAGGGCCAGAAGCAGGCCGGCGGCGGTGAAGGCAAGCAGGGCGGCAAGGCTCGGCAGGAATTCCATGGGTCACGCTCGAATAGCCGGGTAAAGGAATGCTCCATCTACCCGGCTTTCGAAGCCGTGCCAAATCAATCTATCAACGTCCGTTGATGAATTCCTTTGATGCTTCCGCGAAGCCCGGATGCCAGCGCGACAGCGGCGGACGGTTCTCGATGACATCGCCGATCGCCCAGGCCATGCGGCGTTCGTCGGTTGCCCGATCCACGTCATTGTCGGGGCACAGGATATAGAAGTCGCCGCGCTCGAGGCTCACCAGCATGAACTCGACCGTCTGTTCCGGCGTCCAGGCGCCGGCAGGCTTTTCGATGCGGTCGCCTTTCGTCAGGCCGGTAAACACGAAGCCGGGGATGAGCAGATGGGCCGACACCTGGCAGTCGGGCGTGTTGCGAAGCTCGTGCTGGAGCGCTTCGGTGAAGGCCTTCACACCGGCCTTGGCGACGTTGTAGGCGGGGTTGCCCGGCGGTGTCGTGATCCCCTGTTTCGAGCCTGTGTTGACGATCAGCGACGGCTCGCCATGGGCGATCATGGCCGGCCCGAACGTCCTCGTGCCGTTGATGACGCCGAGGAGGTTGACGGCGAAAATACTGTCCCAGTTGACCTGCGGCCCGAATATCGAGCTTCCCGGGCTGATGCCGGCATTGTTCATCAGCACATGCACCCGGCCGAAACGCTGGATGACGGCGCGTTCCAGCGCCTCGATCTCGTCCGGCTTGGAGACATCCGTGCCGATGGCAGCGACATCCGCCTCGCCGTCTTCGGCAAGAGCCGCGACCTCGCGGGCTGCTTCCGCGAGGCTGTCGCCCTCCAGGTCGGCTAGGACGACGGAAAGGCCCATCCTGGCAAATTCCTTCGCGGTGGCAAGGCCGATGCCCGATGCGGCACCGGTAATCACGGCAACATTATCCTTCTTCAGAGCGGGATGAGTGATGGTCATGGCAAGATTCCTCTATGACGCTGCTGTTCAAAGGTCGGGCGGGATATGGTACCCTCATCAGATAGTGTCAACATGACAGACAGGTCACACCGGAGAGCCTGATGGGCAAGATGACGTCGATTACCGTGGACGAGGAACTGACGGCTTTCATCGACAGACAGGTGAACGGCGGCCATTACAGTTCGGCAAGCGAAGTCGTGGAGGCGGCCCTGCGCCTGCTGCGGGATAGCGAAGACGGTATCGAAGCCATCCGCGCCGCCATTGATGAGGGCGAGGCTTCCGGCGAGCCGCAACCCTTCGATTCCGACGAGTTCTTAAGCGAGATGCATCGCAAATATGGTGCCTAAGCCTCGCGGATATAGCCTTTCGCCGCGAGCGCGACGCGACCTCGAGGAGATTTGGCGTTATACATTTCAGAAATGGTCGCGTGCCAAGGCAGACGACTATTATCACGAACTGATCGATGCCATGTTGGAACTCGCAGGCGACACAAGACGCGGCAAGCCGCTTGATCATATACGGCCGGGCTATTTCAGTCTCTCATCCGGTTCCCATTTCATCATCTACAAACGTATCGGAGCGCGAATTTCGATCGTCCGCGTCCTGCATCAGCGGATGAACCTGGGCCGCCATCTCTGACCAGCTTTGCCGAGTTTTTCTTGCGTGCCTCAAGAAACTCGCTAAAAGTGCCGCAATTCATGACTTGGCAGTTTCAAGAACCGCTTCCACCCGCAGACGGACGTAAATCGACATGGCACTCCCGAAAGACGTAAAGAAGGTCGTTCTCGCCTATTCCGGCGGTCTCGACACCTCGATCATCCTGAAATGGCTGCAGACCGAACTCAACGCCGAGGTGGTGACCTTCACCGCCGATCTCGGCCAGGGCGAGGAGCTGGAGCCGGCCCGCAAGAAGGCCGAGATGCTCGGCATCAAGGAGATCTATATCGAGGACGTGCGCGAGGAATTCGTGCGCGATTTCGTCTTCCCGATGTTCCGCGCCAACGCCGTCTACGAAGGCGTCTACCTGCTCGGCACCTCGATCGCCCGTCCGCTGATCTCCAAGCACCTGATCGAGATCGCCAAGAAAACCGGTGCCGATGCGATCGCCCATGGCGCGACCGGCAAGGGCAACGACCAGGTCCGCTTCGAGCTTTCGGCCTATGCGCTGAACCCGGATATCAAGGTCATCGCGCCGTGGCGCGACTGGGCTTTCAAGAGCCGCACCGATCTCCTGAAGTTCGCCGAGGAAAACCAGATTCCGGTTGCCAAGGACAAGATGGGCGAGGCGCCGTTCTCCGTCGATGCCAACCTGCTGCACTCCTCTTCCGAGGGCAAGGTTCTCGAAGACCCGGCCGTCGAGGCTCCCGAATACGTGCACATGCGCACGATCTCGCCGGAAGCCGCGCCCGACAAGGCGACGACCATCAAGGTCGGCTTCAAGAGGGGCGATGCGGTTTCCGTCAACGGTGTCGCCATGTCGCCGGCGACCCTGCTCGCCGCGCTTAACAATTACGGCCGCGACAACGGCATCGGCCGTCTTGACCTCGTCGAGAACCGTTATGTCGGCATGAAGTCGCGCGGCGTCTACGAGACCCCCGGCGGCACGATCCTGCTGGCCGCCCACCGCGCGATCGAGAGCATCACGCTGGACCGCGGTGCCGCGCATCTCAAGGATGACATCATGCCGCGTTACGCGGAGCTCATCTATTACGGCTTCTGGTTCTCGCCGGAGCGCGAAATGCTGCAGGCGCTGATCGACAAGAGCCAGGAGCATGTGGAAGGCGAAGTGACGCTGAAGCTCTACAAGGGCAATGTCATGGTCATCGGCCGCGAGAGCGAAAAGTCGCTCTATTCCGACAAGCTGGTCACCTTCGAGGACGACCAGGGTGCCTACGATCAGAAGGATGCCGCGGGCTTCATCAAGCTCAATGCGCTGCGCCTGCGCACGCTCGCCAAGCGCAATCTGGGCAAGTAATTCCTGATAATCCGATCACCGAAACCCGCCTGCCCAAAAAGGGAGGCGGGTTTTTTCATGCCCTGCGGCTGGCGATCCGGAAACCGATGTAACCGAGCACGGCGATCAGGTGCATGGCGGGAATGACGATGCCGAAGGCCGGTAGCGGCGCGCCGATCGAGGCGGCGGCGACGCCGCCTACGAAGCCGGCGCCCATCTGGATGAAGCCCATCATTGCCGATGCGGACCCGGCAATATGGGGGAAGGGGATAAGGCCCGCCGCGGTCATGTAGGGCGACACGAAGGCGATCCCGAAGGCGCACATGGCAACCGGCACCATGACCGAGAGAAAGGACGGCGGCAGGTAGTGGACCGAAAGGGCCATGACGACGCCGCCGCTGCCGCTGAAGATCAGCCCGATCAGGGGTGCGCGTTCCGCCGGCAACCATCTCGAGATGACGCGCAGGCAGACCGAACCCATCAGGAAGAAGCCGGATTGCATCAGCATGCTCATGCCGAACTGGGTCGGCGTCAGCCCGACCTTCTCGATCAGGATGAACGGCAACACGGCCGCCTGGGCATACATGGAGCCCACCGCGCCAGCGAGCACCATCGCGGTGAACAGGAAGGGTGTCAGGGCGATGATTTCGCCATAGGCCTGGACGAGCCGCAGCGGCTTCAGCCGGCTGCGATCGGGTACCGTGGTTTCCTTCATGCAGACGGTGGACAGGAAGACCAGCAGCGCTCCGAAACCGACCATCAGCAGGAAGACCGATCGCCAGCCGAATGCCGCCAAGGCGAGACCGCCGAATGTCGGACCGAGGGACGGCCCGATCGCCAGGATGATGCCCATCGTGTTGATGATCCGGGCCGCGTCGCCGCCGTTGAACTGATCACGCACGATGGCGCGCGACACGGTGATGCCGACCGAAGCGCCGATACCCTGGATGAGACGGCCGGCGAGCACCCATTCGATCGTCGGCGCAAAGGCCGCAAGCAGTGAACCGGCAAGATAGATCAGGAGGAAGCTCAGCGAGGCGGTCTTACGGCCGAAGGCGTCGGAGACCGGGCCGGCGACCAGCTGCGCCAGCGCAAAGCCCGCGAAATAGAGCGACAGCGACATCTTGATCGCCGCTTCCGTGGTGTCGAAAGCACGCACCAGTTCGGGCATCGCCGGCGTGTAGATCGCCATGGAAATCGGCCCGATCGCCGTCAGGAGGGCGCCGATGATCGTGGTCCGGCGCTCGCTCATCCGAGCGGGGATAGGCGGCATGTTATCGGCTTTCATCAGGTGCGGTCTGCAATGCGGCGGAAGGGACGGCGGCCTGCAGGTTGGCGTTGAACAGGGCCAGCGCCTCGCGCAGGATCCGGTTGTTTTCCTCGCTGAGGCCCTCGGTCGCCTGGGCGAGAATGCCGTTCAACTCGTTGCGGATCGAGCCGATCATCTCGCTGGAAGTCTCCGTGAGATTGATCCGCTTTGCACGCCGATCGGCGGAGCATTGCTGCCTTTCGACCAGTCCAAGCGCCTCCAGCTTGTCGAGATAGGCGCAGAGCGTCATCGGCTCGACACCCATGCGGGCGGCGATGTCGAGCTGGCGGCTGCCGTCGAGAGCCGCGATGTTGATCAGGGCGCGGGCTTCCCCGGGTGTCAATCCCAGGCCCGCCTGGGCGATGCGGCGCTCGAAGGCGGCACGCAGCAGTCGGGCACTGTCGACGATCAGGAACCCCAGAATGTCCATATGCTTTTCGGCACCCTTCGCCTCGTCGTCGAATTTCATAAGGCACCCTTACTATCTTTCGGGTACGAGGCAAACGGAAAAGGGGGTGCTCTGGTTGCATTGACACGGGTAAAATCGGAGGCGAGATTGTCGCAGCCTTCCGACGGAGACCATCATGTCATCATCGCTGCTTGCCGGCGCCTTTTTCGCGGCGCTTGCCTATACGCTCATTCCGGGGCCGGCATTCCTGGCGCTGCTCGGCATCGGTGCCGGGCAGGGAAGGCAGGCCGGGGCCTTCTTCATGGGCGGCCATCTGGCGGGGGACATCCTGTGGTCCGGACTGGCGCTGGTGGCGATCATCGGCGCAAAGACGGTCGGCACCACCCTCTTCGACATACTCGGGGTTTTCTGCGGGCTCTATCTCGGCTGGATCGGCTGGAGCGCATTGCGGGCGAAGCCGAAGGAGGATGGCGGCGCTCTGGTGACGGTCGAAAGACCACTGCGGCGCGGGCTGATCTTCGGCCTGACAAACCCCAAGGGGTATCCGGTGGCGCTGGCGACGTTCACCGCGCTGCTTGCAAGTTCAGCCGATGCACTGGATTTCAGCGCGCTGCCGCTTCTTCTCGCCGTGTCGCTGATCGGTTTCCTGACGGCCGATCTGGTGCTGATCGGGATTATCGGCGCCGGCGTGGTGCGGCGTTTCTATCGGAAACACGAGAGGGTGATCGTCCGGCTCTCCGGACTGCTGTTCATCGGTTTTGCGGTGCAGGCGCTCTGGCACTCGGCACCGGGCCTGTTCGGCCACCGGCGGGCCTGAAGGTGGGACGCGGCTAGGCTTTTGCCTGATCAGACTTCGATGAAAGCCATGACCGCGCGAAGGACGTTGGCGCGGGACGTATCGCCAAGCGATATGGCGATTTCAAGCTGGTTGCGGTAATAGTCGTGGAAGTTGAAGCCGGTTTCGTCGGTGACCTGCGACAGGTCCATCAACTGTCCCTGAGCATCGACGGCGTGTGTTGGAAGTTCTTCGGACAGCGTTATGTAAGTGTCCTGGTCGATCTTGCCGGCCTGATAGTTTTCAAGCGCGAGCGCGCGCAGATCGCGCGGGGTGATCGCCGAAAAATCAATCGGCGATTCATCCGAGTCGGGCACCTGAAAGGTGATCTGGCTCTGCCGACTTCCATGCTCGGAGGATTTCTCGACCTTGTTGTTTCGAGAATGGTCTCTTTGCAGTAAGTTGGTAGACCAGCGCAAGGAACTGATTTCCATGGCTATATCCTGTTTCATCGGATACTGCGCCAAAAGTACCTTTGAATACTGCACTGCGTCAAATGGTTAATAACCATTAATTATTGTGTATGATTTCTTGCTGAAAAACGAAAATGGACGGGCGCATACCCATTCCCGCCGCCTTCTCCTATATGAATGGCGAAGCATCGTTACGAAGGATATATATTCATGTCTTCTAATCTTCTGGTGAACCCCGCTTTGGTGGACTGGAACGGTCATCACGGCCTGCCGCGTTTCGATCAGGTGAAGGACGAGGACTTCGCGCCCGGCTTCGACGCAGCGCTTGCCGCCCACGAAGCGGAGATCGATGCGATCGCCAACAATCGGCAAGAGCCGACCTTTACCAACACGGTCGTTGCCCTGGAGACCGCAGGCGATGCCCTGTCGCGCGTTTCGGCGCTGTTCTGGGGCAAGGCCGGTGCCCATACCAACGAGAACATTCAGGCACTTGAGCGCGAGATCGCGCCAAAAATGTCCCGCCATTATTCGAAGATCGGCATGAATGCGGCGCTGTTTGCCCGCATCGACACGCTCTGGGACAATCGCAAGGAACTGGGCCTGACGCTCGAGGAAGAGCGGGTGCTGGAACGTCACTGGAAGGGTTTCGTCAAGGCCGGTGCCAAGCTCGCCAAGGCCGAGCAGGAGCGGCTGGCCGATATCAACGAGAAACTTGCCGGGCTGGGCGCCCAGTTCGGCCAGAACGTGCTGGGCGACGAGAAAAGCTGGTCGCTGAAATTGTCCGACGAGCCCGAACTCGGCGGTCTGCCGGCGTTCCTGCGCGATGCCATGGCATCCGCTGCCCGCGAACGCGGCGAGGCGGACGGATATATGGTGACGCTGTCGCGCTCGATTATCGAGCCGTTCCTCACCTTCTCGACCCGCCGTGACCTGCGCGAACAGGCTTTCAGGGCCTGGGCGGCGCGCGGACAAAACGGCGGCGAGACCGACAATCTCGGCATCGTGCGCGAAACGCTGGCGCTGCGGGCGGAAAAAGCAAAACTGCTCGGATACGAAAATTTCGCGGCCTACAAGCTCGACAACACGATGGCGAAGACGTCCGATGCGGTAAACACGCTGCTCCGTCAGGTCTGGGACAAGGCGCGCTCCAAGGCGCTGGAGGAAGAGGCGAGCCTTGGCGGCCTGATCGCCGAGGAGGGCAAGAACCACGAGGTCATGCCGTGGGACTGGCGTTATTATGCCGAGAAGCTGCGGCAGCGAACCTTCGATTTCTCCGAAACGGAGCTGAAGCCCTATCTTCAGCTCGAAAAGATCATCGAGGCGTGCTTCGATGTCGCCGAGCGCCTGTTCGGCATCAAGGCGGTCGAGGTGAAGGGTGTTTCGGCCTACCATCCGGATGTGCGGGTGTTCGAGATCCGCGACAGGGAGGGCAAGCTGAAGGCGCTGTTCCTCGGCGACTATTTCGCCCGGTCCTCGAAGCGCTCCGGCGCCTGGATGAATTCCCTCCAGTCGCAGCATAAGCTGCCGCTGAAGAACGGCGCGACAGGCGAGCTGCCGATCATCTACAACGTCTGCAATTTCGCCAAGCCCGCCGAAGGCAAGCCGGCCCTGCTGTCGATCGACGACGCCCGCACCCTGTTCCACGAGTTCGGCCACGCGCTGCACGGCATGCTGTCGGATGTCACCTATCCGTCGGTCTCCGGCACCGGCGTCTCGCGCGATTTCGTCGAGCTGCCGTCGCAGCTTTACGAGCACTGGCTGACCGTGCCGGAAATCCTCGAGAAATATGCCGTGCATTACGAAACCGGCAAGCCGATGCCGAAGGCGCTGCTCGACAAGGTGCTGGCGGCCCGCACCTTCAACGCCGGCTTCGCGACGGTGGAATTCACCTCCTCGGCGCTGGTGGACATGGCGTTTCATACCCGCGGAGCGGTCGACGATCCGATGGCGGTGCAGAAGGAAGTGCTCGACGAGATCGGCATGCCGGCCTCGATCGTCATGCGTCACGCGACGCCGCATTTCCAGCATGTGTTCTCGGGCGACGGCTATTCGGCGGGCTACTATTCCTACATGTGGTCTGAAGTACTCGACGCGGACGCCTTCTCCGCCTTCGAGGAAACCGGCAACGCCTTCGATCCGGTCATGGCGCGCAAGCTCAAGAACAACATCTATTCCGTCGGCGGCTCGATCGATCCGGAAGAGACCTACAAGGCGTTCCGCGGAAAGTTGCCGGACCCGAAGGCGATGCTGAAGAAAAAGGGCCTCGCGATGGTCGAGGAGCTCTCCGGCAGCGACGCCTGAGCGCGTCGCGATCCCGGTCTTCCGGGATGAGACAGGGCCGAAGATTTGCCAATCATCGGCTTGTCATGCGGCGGTCGTAAAACCGTAACGCCAGATCGCAACATCGATCTGGCGGCAGTCGCGCAGGGGCCGATCGGGCTCGGCGTGGCCATGGCCTTCATTGCAATCGTGGCTACCACCGTCCTGCCGCTCCTCTTGCCACCCTCTTGAGGCGCAGCGGGCTGGTGGCGAAACAGCCGTCAACCATCATCGCGCTCACCCCTTTCGCAAATGCGAAAAACAGGGTATGAGGCCGCAAAACGAATTGGGTGCCGCCTCCCGTTGCCGCGCCAAGAGCTCAGAGATTCTAAACATGAAAATGCGCAATATCGCGATTATCGCACACGTCGACCATGGGAAAACCACTCTCGTCGACGAACTTCTGAAGCAGTCCGGCTCGTTCCGCGACAACCAGCGCACCACCGAGCGCATGATGGACAGCAACGATCTCGAAAAAGAACGTGGCATCACCATCCTTGCCAAGGCGACCTCGATCGAGTGGAAGGGCGTTCGCGTCAACATCGTCGACACCCCCGGCCACGCCGACTTCGGCGGCGAAGTCGAGCGCATCCTGTCGATGGTGGACGGCGCGATCGTTCTCGTCGACTCCTCGGAAGGCCCGATGCCGCAGACCAAGTTCGTGGTCGGCAAGGCGCTGAAGGTCGGCCTTCGCCCGATCGTCGCGATCAACAAGATCGACCGTCCGGACGGCCGCCACGAGGAAGTCATCAACGAAGTCTTCGACCTGTTCGCCAATCTCGACGCCACCGACGAACAGCTCGATTTCCCGATCCTCTACGGTTCCGGTCGCGATGGCTGGATGAACGTCAATCCCGAAGGCCCGAAGGATGAGGGTCTCGCCCCGCTTCTCGACCTGGTCCTGAAGCACGTTCCCGAGCCGAGCGTCGGTGACGAAGACGGCGCGTTCCGCATGATCGGCACGCTGCTCGAAGCCAACCCCTTCCTCGGCCGCATCATCACCGGCCGTATCCATTCCGGCTCGATCAAGCCGAACCAGCCCGTCAAGGTGCTCTCCCAGGACGGCAAGACGGTCGAAACCGGCCGTATCTCCAAGATCCTCGCCTTCCGCGGCATCGAGCGTACGCCGATCGACGAAGCGCATGCGGGCGATATCGTCGCCATCGCCGGCCTCTCCAAGGGCACGGTCGCCGACACGTTCTGCGATCCCTCGGTCACCGAGGCGCTGCACGCACAGCCGATCGACCCGCCGACCGTCACCATGTCCTTCCTCGTCAACGACTCGCCACTTGCCGGCACCGAAGGCGACAAGGTGACGAGCCGCGTCATCCGCGACCGCCTGTTCAAGGAAGCCGAAGGCAACGTCGCGCTGAAGATCGAGGAAGCCGAGGGCAAGGATTCGTTCTACGTTTCCGGCCGTGGCGAATTGCAGCTTGCCGTCCTGATCGAAACCATGCGCCGCGAAGGCTTTGAGCTTGCCGTGTCGCGTCCGCGCGTCGTCATGCACAAGTCCGAGGACGGCACGCTGATGGAGCCGATCGAGGAAGTCGTCATCGACGTCGATGAGGAGCATTCCGGCGTCGTCGTGCAGAAGATGTCCGAGCGCAAGGCCGAAATGGCCGAGCTGCGTCCGTCCGGCGGCAGCCGCGTCCGCCTGGTCTTCTTCGCGCCGACCCGCGGCCTGATCGGCTACCAGTCGGAACTTCTGACCGATACCCGCGGCACGGCGATCATGAACCGCCTGTTCCACGACTATCAGCCCTACAAGGGCGAGATCGGCGGCCGCACCAACGGCGTGCTTCTGTCCAACCAGGCCGGCGAAGCCGTTGCCTACGCGATGTTCAACCTGGAAGACCGCGGCCCGATGATCATCGAGCCGGGCGAAAAGGTCTATATGGGCATGATCATCGGCATTCACAGCAGAGACAACGACCTTGAGGTCAATGTCCTCAAGGGCAAGCAGCTGACCAACATCCGTTCTGCCGGCAAGGACGAAGCCGTTCGTCTGACCCCGCCGATCCGCATGACGCTCGACCGCGCGCTGTCCTGGATCCAGGACGACGAGCTGATGGAAGTGACGCCGAAGAACATCCGGCTGCGCAAGACCTATCTCGACGCCAACGACCGCAAGCGCTTCGGCAAGGCGAAGATCGCCTGATTTCGACAGCATGCTCTGAGCCTTTCAAAAACCCGGCAGAAATGCCGGGTTTTTTCTGTGCCTGAGACCCGTCCGGCCTTGTCGCAAAGGTTAAAAACACGTTAACGTTGCCTCGTCGTCCACATGAGAAGTCTGTGGGCAATCCGCTCTACACACATTGGTGGAATGGCGGATTGCCAGCATCAGGGCCTAGAGTAAACGTTATGAAAACGTTATCGATCGATGTCCGGCGGGCCGAACCGCAAGACGCTCGCGCCATTTCCGAGGCGCACCGCCAGGCATGGACCCAGGCCTATGCAGGCCTCATTCCCCACAAGCCGCTGACCCAGATGCTGGAGCGCCGGGGCGAGGCATGGTGGCGCAAGGCGACCCGCGGTCCTGCCACCCTGCTGGTGCTCGATGTCGCCGACCAGGTCGCCGGTTACGCCACGATCGGCCTCAACCGGGCCCGTGCCCTGCCTTATGACGGCGAGGTCTACGAAATCTATCTGCGTCCTGAATTTCAGGGCATCGGCCTTGGCCGCCGCCTGTTCGGCGAAAGCCGTCGGCTCCTGAAGTCGCTGGGCTGCGAAGGTCTCGTCGTCTGGTGCCTGGAGGACAGCGAGCATGCGGCGCGTTTCTTCCGCCGGCACGGCGGCGTGGACCTTGCCGAAGGCATGGAGGATTTTGGCGGCACGCAGCTTCGCAAGATCGGTTTCGTCTGGTCCTGAACGGTCAGCCTTCAACCTCCTGAATTTGAACGCTTTCTCATGTTGCGGGGCGTATTGCGGTTCAACATTGGCGTCAAAGCCTTGTTGCCTTGCAGCATGATTCCCGCTATCGACGCTTAACTTTGTCGAACCTCACCGGGGACCAGAATGCGTATCGATGCAATTTCCGTTGGCAAGAATCCGCCTGAAGACGTCAACGTCATCGTTGAAGTGCCGGTCGGCGGCCAGCCGATCAAGTACGAAATGGACAAGGAAGCCGGCGCTCTCGTCGTCGACCGCTTCCTCTACACGCCGATGACCTATCCGGGCAATTACGGCTTCGTACCGCACACGCTCTCGGAAGACGGCGATCCGATCGACGTCCTCATCTGCAACACCCGTCCGCTGGTTCCGGGCTGCGTCATCAACGTGCGCCCGATCGGCGTGATGATCATGGAAGACGATGGTGGCAAGGACGAGAAGATCATCGCCGTGCCGGTTCCGAAGCTGACCCAGCGCTACGACAAGATCAAGAACTACACGGACATGCCCGAGATCACGCTGAAGCAGATCGAGCACTTCTTCGAGCACTACAAGGATCTGGAGCCCGGCAAGTGGGTGAAGATCGGCGGCTGGCAGAATGTCGACGTGGCAAAGACGCTGATCGTCGAAGCCATCGAGCGCTACAAGGCAAGCAAGTAAGCCGTCAGGCCTTCAGCACCTTTTTGAATTTCTCTTCCAAATCCTCCGGGTCGCCATCGATCCGGAGGATTTTTTTGCGCGCTGTTTCGCCCGACAGAATCGAAATGGAGGATTTGGGGAGGCGGAACGTATCGGCCAGCAGCAGGATCAGCGCCTTGTTGGCCTTGCCGTCCTCCGGCACGGCGGTGACGCGTGCCTTCAGGAACACCTCGCCATCGGCGGCGGTCTCCATGCCCTCGACAGCATTGCGGCCCGAATTCGGGGTCAGCCGGATTGCGAGCCGCAGATGGTCGGAATGCCTGCTATAGGCGCCGCTCACGCAACCAGCGGGTAGATCGACGTCCACATCAGCGAGCGAATGAAGAAGATGATCAGGAGCAGGATGACAGGCGAGATATCGATGCCGCCGAGGTCCGGCATGATGCGACGGATGGGACGCAGCGCCGGTTCGGTGACGGCGAAGAGGAAACGGCCAATCGCATCGACGAACTGGTTTCTCGAATTGATGACGTTGAAGGCATAGAGCCACGAGAAGATGGCGCTGGCAATCAGCACCCAGGTATAGAGGTTCAAGGCCAAATCGATGGTCTGAAACAGGGCGAGCATTAACGTCTCCATTTCTTTGTTGACAGACATGTAGACATTGGCGAACTAACGGGCAAGTGCCGCGCCCGCGCCTCATCCGATTCATGTTTAACGGGCGACGGGCGCGCTGCCGGCTTCCGGTTCCGCTGAAAGTGCTGCCTCATGTCGATTTCTGCCTCGGGCGATCGTTTCGCCGCCTTCCGGCACTCATCTTATACTCGCTTCTTCTTTTCCCGACTTTTCGCGGCTTTTGCGATCCAGATCATCAGCGTCGCGGTCGGCTGGCAGATGTACGACGAGACCAGCAATCCGCTCTATCTCGGCCTGATCGGGCTTTTCCAGTTCCTACCGTCGCTGCTCCTGATCCTCGTCACCGGTTCGGTCGCCGACCGCTATAACCGACGCGCGATCGTGGCGATCTGCATGGTGGTCGGGGCGCTCTGCGCCGGCGCCCTTCTGGCGCTCACCGTCACGCATTCCTTTTCGCCCTGGCCGGTGTTCGGTATCCTGATCGTGTTCGGGATCGAACGGGCCTTCATGGGGCCGGCGGTCCAGTCGCTCGGGCCGAACCTAGTGCCGGAACAGGACCTGCCGAACGCAGTCGCCTGGAACTCCTCGTCCTGGCAGACTGCGGCGATCGTCGGCCCGGTGGCCGGCGGCCTGCTCTACGGCGTCAGCGCGGTTGCCGCCTATTCGATCGCTTTCGCCTTTCTCATCCTGGCGGCCGCCCTGGTTTTCATGATCCCGAAACCTCCGCAGCGAAATGCTGTCGAGAAGGTGAGCTGGGGCCAGATCCTGGCCGGTTTCCACTTCATCTCGCGGGAAAAGATCGTGCTCGGAGCGATCTCGCTCGACCTCTTCGCGGTCCTGCTTGGGGGCGCGGTGGCGCTGATGCCGATCTTTGCGCGTGACATTCTCGAACTCGGCCCCTGGGGCCTCGGCATGCTGCGTGCAGCACCCGGCGTCGGCGCGATCATCGTTGCGATCTACCTCGCCTTCTCTCCGATCCGCCACCATGCGGGTCTGGCAATGTTCATCGGCGTCGGGCTGTTCGGCATCGGCACGCTGATCTTCGGCCTCTCAGTGACGCCCTGGCTGTCGATCTCGGCGCTGATGCTGATGGGAGCGTCCGACATGATATCGGTCTATGTGCGCGAGACGCTGATCGCGCTCTGGACGCCGGACGAGGTGCGCGGCCGGGTCAACGCGGTCAACATGGTGTTCGTCGGTGCGTCCAACGAGCTAGGGGAATTCCGCGCGGGCACGATGGCCTCGATCTTCGGCGCCGTACCGGCCGTGGTGATCGGCGGCATCGGCACGCTGGGCGTCGCGATCATCTGGGCCATGAGCTTCCCGAAGCTGCGCAGGATCGACAGTCTCGATGCGCCGGACCGGGAAGAGAAATCGGTTCAGCCCGCCTGAAGCGCCGGCTGACGGCGCATCATGGCGAATATCTGAAGTTTCGTGACTGAAGAGGGAAGCATCGGCATCGGGTACCGTCAGTCTCCTCCCTCATCTCCTCCGGTTGCACGCGCGGCGGCCTGCTGGCGCTCCAGAACCCTGTCGCGCGACGAGACGCCCAGAAGATCGGCGATCCTCCAGATCACGTGATCCTCGATCTCGCTGCGCTGACCGTCGGCATAGACGATATCCCAGAGGATGCCGAGAAGCTCGACGCGGTCTTCTTCGTTGACGAGATGCTTTCTCAGATCGGACGTGAAGCGGTAATAGTCAACCGCCTCGCTGCCGGCCTGATGGCCGACCTCGATCAAAGCCTTCAGGCGATCCTCGCTCAGGTCGTAGCGTTCGCGCAGCAGGTCGCGAAACTTCTGCTGTTCCTGATCGGAGATGTTGCCGTCCGCTTCCATGACCTGGAAACAGAGTGCGACAAAGGCCACCCTTGGATCATCAGGCGCGAATTCCTGCGTGTGGTGGGATCCGGTCAGCGTTTGGAGGAAGGCCTGAATGCGATCTAACATCTATCTCCAGGCCCTCGCCATTCTAGAACAGCCGGAGCCTGGTTGCGGGCTGCGCGGCGTCGGGATCTTTCACACCCGGATCATCCGGTGGGCGGCCGAAAAAGGGAACGGGCTCCCCTTCATTTTCAGGGGGGTTTCCGTCCTTCGGGGTCACATTCGCCGGCGCTGGTGTTTTTGCTGCAACAGCTAACTCCTTCTGAGGCGGCTTAACCTCCTGCGGTACGGGCTTGACCGGGACGAGGATCGGCCTCGGTGCCTCCTCGGCGCGCGACTCGGCCTTTACTGCGCTGACAGGTGGCAGGCTGGCGATCGCGGTATCGGCCGCGAGCGAACCTTCCTCGACCGGACCTTCCAGCTGGTCGAACGGCGCCTTCCATTCGAAGGCGTCGAGCCGGCCGGAGACCGGGGAAAGCGGCAGCCACTTTTCCGAGACGAAACCATCGGCGACCCAGGCGGGATCGCGGGGTGCCCGCAGGGCCTGCGCCATCCAGTGGCGAACGCGGCCCTGGTCGCTGGTTTCGGCCTCCTCGATATCGGCGAGCAGCAGGTAGACGGCCTCGCGCGGCTGCATGCGGGCGGCGGCTTCCGCCTTGGCACGTGCCTTCTTGAACTGCTGGGCATCGAGTGCGGCCTGGGCGACGGCCAGCAGCGATTCGACATTGTTGGGGCGCATCGCCTCAAGCTTTTCGGCGCGTTTCAGCCTGTCCACGGTGCTGTCGCCGCTGCGGGCGCGGATATAGGCGCCGGCGATTTCCGGATGCGGCCCAAGCTTCCAGACACCTTCGAGGGTGGATGCGGCCTTGCGGACATTGTCCTCGCGCAGCCAGGCCTTGGCGGCGATGACGGCGGCGGGCACGAGATCCTTAGCGAGCTTCAAGGCCGCCATGGCATCGTCGCGAGCGCCCTTCGGATCGCCTTCCAGCCGGTCGTTGGCCTTGGCGGTCAAGAGCACGGCCTTCCAGCGTTCGGCCTGCGGCTTTTCGAGGATATTGGCCATGCGCTGCTGGTCGAGCAGGCGGATTGCGTCGTCCCAGCGGCCGGCCTGGCTGCGGGATTCGAGCGTCGCCTGGGCGGCCCAGGGCAGGTAGGGCGCGTGCTCGACCGCCTTTTCGGCATATTGACGGGCGGCCTCGTTGGCGCCGAGCCGGCGGGCTTCCATGTAGAGGCCGCGCAGGCCAAGTTCGCGGGTTTCCGGATCCTCGGCCATCTGCTCGAACTTCTTGCGCGCTTCGTCGTGCTTGCCTTCGATCAGGGCTGCCTGGGCTTCAAGGAGGTGGATCAGAGGCTCCTGATCGGCGCTGATTAGGCCACGGGTGCGAAGGCTCATCTTGCGGGCGAGCAGCGCATTGCCGGCGCCGGCGGCGATCAGACCGGTCGACAGCGCCTGGTACCCACGGTCCCGCTTGCGGGCGCGAAAATAGCGGCGGACGGAATAGGGCGAGGTCCAGATCACCCCGACGATCCACCAGAGGAGCATCGCAAAGCCGATCAGCGCGACCATGGCGGTGGCGGCCACCATCAGGCTGGTTTCGATCAGGCGGTCCTGCCAGGTGATGGAAATCAGGCCGGGGCGATCCGCAAGCCAGGAGAAACCCCAGCCGAGAGCCAGCACCACAACGAGAAAAATGAAAAGTCTGACCATTCGGTTCTTCCGTCCTCAGCCTTGGGTGCCGGCGACGGCGCGCGTCAGCGTTCCGCCCACGAGATTTTCCACCTGAATGCGGGCATCGAGCTTCTGCTTGAAATCGCGCGAAACCGCCTTTGCCGGTTCCGGCAGCGCATCCCACTCACGGGCGGAGGCCTGGAGATCGCCGTTGCGCAGCGCATTTTCCATGCGGGCGACGACCGCATCCGGCGTTTCGCCCTGGACATCGCCGACGCGGCGGACCTTGACGACCGACATGGCGGAGGACAGCAGCCGGCCGGCAATGCCCTCGTTCGGATCCCGCTGGGCGGTTGCTTCCAGCATGGCATCGGCAATGCGGGGGAAGTCGCGCTGCAGTTCGGCGCGGGCGGGCACGCCGGCGGAGGCGAATTTCTGCAGGTCGGCGACAGCCGGATCATCGCCGGCGACGGACATGAAGGTCTGCAGCTCGGTCTCGAACGGGCCGCCGCGATCGATGCCGGCCTTGAGGGCTGCTGCGGCGACGGCACGGGCGACCTGCTGTTCCGGGCCGCGATCGTTCAGCTTGGCCTCGGCCTGGTCCAGGCGCTGGGCGAGACTGGAATCGGCGCCTGCGGCCGACTGGACGGTCGCGCGGAGCCGGTCGAGATCGGCCTTCAGTGCGGCAAGCGCCTGTTCGCTGGCGCCGTTCGGCGTCCGGGCCGAGCCTTCGAGGGCCGCGACGCGATTGGCGAGCGCGGCATCGGGGGCTGCTGCGGCAGCAGGCCGGTTTCTCAGCGCGGTAATTTCCTGGCGCAGTTCGGCGATCTCGGAGGAGAGGCCGGCCGTATTGGGCGCCGCAGGGGCGGGCCTGGCGGCAGGGAGGTAACCGGCATATTGCATGCTGCCGGCCAGCAGCAGCGCGACGAGGCCGCCGAAAATGCCGGCGGCGATCAGTGTCGACGTGGCGGGGCTCGGGCGCTGAGGGGTAGCAGGAGCAGGCTCCGGTTCGGACGCCACGGTCGCGGGCTGCCGGTCGCTCTGGGCGGCGGCAGACCAGGGGTCGTCATAACGCGGCTCGTCTGCGGCCGAAGGGCTGGATGCCGGTTCGTCCGTGGGCTCGGCCTTGACCGGTTCTTCGGCGCTTGCGGAAACGTCTTCGGCGGGCTCGGTCGCGCTCACCGCATCATCGGTGTCGTTGCTGCGGACAGGCTCGGCGACCACATCCGATTGCTCGGCCGTAAGGTCGATCGTGACCGGCTCCTTGTCTGTCTTGGATCGGCGGGGTGGTTGTTCCGGTACCATCTCGACCTCTTTTTGCATGCGCTCACAGGAAACTAGTGGGTGGGTCATCGGAAAGAAAGGGGCGGGCGGGATTTTGGCGCCACCCCTCAACTAAAGGAGTGCGAATACCCCGTCCTCGTCAGGGTGACTGGCGATCTTGATATTTCTGTGAAATTCCCGCCGAATGATTTCGGCGACATCGTCGCTGAGGCAAACGAACTGCACGGATGCAAGTTCCGCCAGGTGCGGTGCAGCGAAATCGCAGAACAGCCGGGCGTTTTCCCGGGAGTACAGAAGAACGGCATCCACCGGCGGATCGAGCAGGATGTCGCGGATGAAAACTTCATCGTAGGCTATGGGCGCCATTTCGTAGACTTCGGCCGTCACGAACGGGACATCATTCGTCCGCAGCCCGTCCTCGAATTTCGGTGAGCGCGGCTTGCCGGCGAGATAGAGCAAAGGGGCATCGAAAGTCGATACATAGCCTACGATTAGTTCGGCAAGTTCGGCCCCCGTTCCGGCGCCGGGGCGAATATTCCGGAAGCCGGCCTCTTCGGCCGCCTTCGCCGTCGTTTCTCCGACGGCGTAGAGGGTTTGGCCGAGATATGGGGTCAGGTGGTCGCCCAGCGAGGACAGTACCCGGACGGCTTCGGCGCTGGTGACGGCGAGCGCGGCATGCGGGCCGGCGAACGCCGCCTCGGCAGCGTCCGGATGATGGACCGCTCTCGTCAGCGGCAGCAGGACCGGCTGATGGCCGAGATCCTGCAGCCGTTCGGCGGTCCGGCGGGCCGAGCTTTCGGGGCGGGTGACGACGACCCGCATGGCTTTACGACCAGCCTTCGAAGAAATCGGTGCCGGCCGCCGCGCGGACCGCTTCGCCCGCCTGCCGTCCAAGCTTTTCAGCGTTTGCCCGTTTGCCTTCGGTCTCGATCGAATGTTCCTTGCGGCCATCCGGCGTCAGGATGAGGCCCGAGAACTTCAGATGGTCGCCTTCGCAGATGGCGTAACCGCCGATCGGGGTGCGGCAGGAGCCGTCGAGCGCTGCCAGGAAGGCGCGTTCGCAGGAGACCGCATCATAGGTCGGGCGGTCGTTGATCGGATCGAGAAGCGCATCGATACGGGCGTCCCCGATGCGGCTTTCGACGCAGATCGCGCCTTGTGCCGGTGCCGGCGGAAAATCTTCCGGGTCGAGCAGTTCGGTGACCACATCTTCCTTTGCCAGGCGCTTCAGGCCGGCATAGGCGAGCAGAGTCGCATCCACCTGGCCTTCGTTCAGCTTGCGCAGCCGGGTTTCGACCAAGCCACGGAAGGTGATGACGTCGATATCCGGCCGGATGCGGCGGATCAGCGCCTGGCGGCGCAGCGACGAGGAGCCGACTGTCGCGCCGTCCGGGAGTGCGGCGAGTGTATGGGCCGTGCGGCCGATGAAGGCATCGCGAAAATCTTCGCGGGGCAGGTAGGCCGCAAGGCGCAGGCCTTCCGGGAGTTTTGTCGGCATGTCCTTGGACGAATGCACGGCGAAATCGAGATCGCCGGAGATCAGTCCTTCCTCTAGCTCCTGGGTGAACAGGCCCTTGCCGCCGAGCTCCGAAAGCGACCGGTCGGTGATCCGGTCGCCTGTCGTCGACAGCACGACGATCTCGAACATGTCCTCCGGCAGGCCATGCGCCGTCATCAGCCGGGCACGGGTTTCGGAGGCCTGGGCGAGTGCCAGCGGGCTGCCGCGCGTGCCGATCCGGAAAGGTTTTGTTTGCATCCGCGTCATTCCATTGTTACCGGAAGCTTTCGTAGACCGGTTTATCCGGCATCGCAATTATCGATAGGCCCATGGCGACCTTTCTTCGCATCCTCGGCATTGAAACTAGCTGCGACGAGACGGCGGCTTCCGTCGTCGCGCGTCATGAGGACGGCCGCGGCGAAATCCTCTCCGACGTCGTGCTCTCCCAGCTCGACGAACACAGCGCTTATGGCGGCGTCGTGCCGGAGATCGCTGCGCGTGCGCATGTCGAGGCGCTGGACGGCCTGATCGAGGAAGCACTCACCCGCGCCAATGTGTCGCTCGACGAAATCGATGCGATTGCCGCGACCTCCGGACCCGGTCTGATCGGCGGTCTGATCGTCGGGCTGATGACGGCGAAGGCGATCGCGCGGGCTGCCGGCAAGCCGCTGATGGCGATCAATCACCTCGAAGGCCATGCCTTGACGGCGCGGCTGACCGACGGGCTTTCCTTTCCCTACCTGATGCTGCTCGTCTCGGGCGGTCATACCCAGCTGGTGCTGGTGCGCGGCGTCGGCGAATACGAGCGCTGGGGCACGACGATCGACGATGCGCTCGGCGAAGCCTTCGACAAGACGGCAAAGCTGCTCGGCCTGCCCTATCCCGGCGGACCGGCTGTCGAAAAGGCGGCGCTGAAGGGTAATCCGGACCGGTTTTCGCTGCCGCGGCCGCTGGTCGGCGAGGCACGGCTCGATTTCTCCTTCTCCGGCCTCAAGACGGCGGTGCGCCAGGCGGCGACCGAGATCGCGCCGCTCAGCGAGCAGGATATTGCCGATATCTGCGCCTCGTTCCAGAAGGCGGTTTCGCGGACGCTGCGCGACCGCATCGGCCGCGGGCTCGCCCGCTTCAAACAGGAATTCGCGCATCTCGATGTCGACCGGGCGCTGGTCGTCGCGGGTGGCGTTGCCGCCAACCAGGAAATCCGCCGGACGCTGCAGGCGCTCTGCATCGAGAACGGTTTCCGCTTCATCGCGCCGCCGCTCCGGCTCTGCACCGACAATGCGGCGATGATCGCCTGGGCGGGGCTCGAGCGGATGGCGGAAGATCTGCCGACCGACGGAATGGACGTGGCGCCCCGCTCGCGCTGGCCGCTCGACAAGGATGCCAAGACCCTGCTCGGGTCCGGCAAGCGAGGAGCCAAGGCATGAGCACTCGGGAACGGATCGTCGTCATCGGTGCCGGTGCTTTCGGGACGGCACTTGCCGCCGTGATTTCGCTGGAAGGCCGACATCCGGTGACCTTGATCGGCCGCGATCCCTCGCTGATGAGCGATCTGCGCGATGACCGGGTGCATGATGCAGCCCTTCCCGGCGTGCCCCTGCCGGATGCGCTGGAGTTTTCCGCCGAACCGGACGCGATCGGCGAGGCGAGCCTCGTTCTGTTCGCCATGCCTTCGCAGGCGCAGGCGGATGCGGCGCGGCATTACGGCCCTTATCTGGCAGAGGGCGCGGTGGTCGTCACCTGCGCCAAGGGCATCGACAAGTCGTCCGGCCGGCTGCTGACCGAGGTTCTGGAAGCGGAACTGCCGCATCATCCGGTCGCCGTGCTGTCCGGGCCGGGCTTTGCGGCCGACATCGCTCGCGGCCTGCCGACGGCGATGGCGATTGCGGCGGACGATCGTGTGCTGGCTGACCGGCTTGCCACCGCGCTTTCCAGCCGCACGTTCCGCCTTTATGCCTCGACCGACCGGATCGGCGTGCAGCTCGGCGGGGCGCTGAAAAACGTGCTGGCGATTGCCTGCGGCATTATCGAAGGCGCGGGGCTCGGCGATTCGGCGCGTGCGGCGCTGATCTCGCGGGGCTTGGCCGAAATGTCGCGGCTGATCGAGGCGATGGGCGGCAAGGCGGATACGGTGCGGGGTCTGTCGGGCCTCGGCGATCTCGTGCTGACCGGCACCAGCCATCAATCGCGCAACCTGCGTTTCGGCATCGCGCTGGGCAGGGGCGACCCTGCGGAAACGGTGGGTGGACCGCTGGTCGAGGGAGCGTTTGCGGCCTCCGTCGCGGCGCGTCTCGGTGAAAAATTCTCCGTCGAACTGCCGGTCACCCATGCGGTGGCCGACATCATCGATGGCAAGCTCGATATCATGACGGCCATGGAACAGCTGATGACCCGGCCGATCACCACCGAATAAGATCATTCCCCAATACGATCATTCCCAAGGAGAGATTGATGCTGTTTGCGTTTCTGTGCACCGACAAGCCCGGCCATCTGAACGTCCGGATGGAAACCCGCCCTACCCATTTGGAACACCTGAACAAGCTCAATGCCGAGGGCACGCTGAAGTTCGCAGGTCCGTTCCTGGATGATGATGGCAAGCCGAACGGCAGCCTCGTGGTCGTCGAAGCCGCCGACATGGCCGCCGCCCGCCTGATCGCCGAAGCCGATCCCTATTACCTGGCGGGCCTGTTCGAGAAGGTCGAAGTGAAGGCCTGGAACTGGGTCTTCAACAAGCCGGAGTGAGGCGACAGATGGCGTACTGGCTTTACAAATCCGAACCGTCGGCCTGGTCCTGGGAACAGCAGAAGGCGGCAGGGGAAAAAGGCACCGAATGGACCGGCGTGCGCAATTACCTGGCGCGCAACAACATGCGGGCCATGAAGATCGGCGACAAGGGTTTTTTCTATCATTCGAATGACGGGCTGGAGATCGTCGGCATCGTCGAGGTCTGCGCGCTGTCGCATCCCGATTCGACGGCACAAGGCGATCCGAAGTGGGATTGCGTCGATATCCGCGCCGTGATCGACGTACCGACGCCGGTGACTCTGAAGGACATCAAGGCCAATCCGAAGTTCGAGAAGATGTCGCTGGTGACATCGATGCGGCTTTCGGTTCAGCCGGTGACCGACGAGGAATATTTTGAAATCTGCAGGCTCGGTGGTCTCGACAATCCGCCGAAATCGCCGGCCTGAACCCCGCCTTGAAGACCGATCCCCGGACCTTCATCCTCGCCAATACCGAGCTCATGAGCCCGCCGCATGTGCCGGAAATCCGGCTGCATCTGGCGAGCGAGGCGCATGACCTCTGGAAAAAGACGGAAGAGGATCTTGAGAAGATCGGCCTGCCCCCGCCATTCTGGGCTTTTGCCTGGGCGGGCGGGCAGGGGCTTGCACGCTACATCCTCGATCATCCGGAAACGGTCGCGGGCAAAATGGTGCTCGATTTCGCCAGCGGCTCCGGGCTGGTGGCGATTGCCGCCCGGCTCGCCGGCGCCGCCGACGTACTGGCCGCGGATATCGATCCCTGGGCTGCGAGCGCCATAGCGCTGAATGCCGCGGCCAACGACGTCGCGATCCGCTCCACGGCCGAAGACCAGATCGGCAAGGCGATCGAGGCGGATGTCATCCTCGCCGGCGACGTCTTCTACGACCGGGAGTTTGCGGCGGCGTTGATCCCGTGGCTCACGCGGCTGGCGCGCGAGGGGAAGCTGGTTCTGGTCGGCGATCCCGGCCGCAGCTATTTTCCGAAGGACCGGCTCGAGCAACTGGCCGTCTATCAGGTGCCGGTCACCCGGGCGCTGGAGGACAGCGAAGTGAAGAAGACGACGGTCTGGCGGTTTGCCCGATAAGCTGGCGGGCTTGCCGGTCATTGCCGCGGCAGCGATGGGGCCGAGCGGAGGAGAGGATGTAATAGTCCTCACCGCACGGTCCCACCGGGTGTTCGTGGCGGTCAAAACGAGAGCGTGGCGGCTCCGTCCTTGATCTCGGCGTGCATTGCGCTTGCCCCCACGATAACGACGCCCTCCATCAGGTCGTCCTGATCGTAACCGCGCGATTTAACGCAGGGCGGGCATGCCCAGATCGTGCCACCGCGATTCTGGAAATCATCGATCGATTGTGCCAGCGGATCGAGCGGCGCCACATGGGTCATCCGCTGCCCGCCCTTGCGGACGAGATCGATCGCGGCGCTGGTCAGGAATACCGAGACCTTGAGCCCCGCAGTGATGCCGCCATTGGCAATCGTGAAGGCGACGGATGACAGTTCGGAATCGATGCCCTTGGTGACGAGCACCACCAGTTTGTCAGTTGGAGTTTGCATTGTATTCTCCCACGGTTGAGTTGACGTGCTCACTGTAGGAAGGCGGGCGAAACCTGTCTTTGGCCGAGATGCGTGAAGGCTTGTCCGAAAATCCTGACCTGACGCGTGGCGTGGCGCGGGACGACGTGCTGTCGGCGCTGTTGGCGACAATCCGCCTTTCAGGGTCATTGCAGTTCTGCTTCTTGCCCTCCGGCAACTGGCAGACGGATGCCACACCCTCCATGGCGAACCTCTCGGGGAGGGCAATCGGCACGGTACCGTTTCACATCGTCGCCGCCGGCCATTGCTGGCTGAAGATGGAAGGCCAGGAGGCGGCGCTCGAGCCGGGCGATGTGCTTATCTTTCCCTTCTGGCACCGGGCACCAACTGGGCTCGGGGGGCAACGGCGCGATCGTCAACCCGACGCGGCAATTGCCGCCGAAGCCGTGGCGCCAAATTCCCGTCATTCGCCACGGCGATGGCGCGCAAGGGGTCAGGCTGCTCTGCGGCTATCTCCAATGCGACGCGCTGAGCTTTGCGCCGCTGCGGCGAGCGCTGCCGAAGCTGATCCATGTCAAGACGCGCGGTGCGAATGACGGAGACTGGCTGCGCGCGACCATCCGGCAAATGGTGGACGAGGTCGATATGCCACGGGCGGGCGGGATCTCCATGCTGCCGAGACTTACCGAAATACTCTTTATCGAGATACTGCGCCACCGGATCACCATGGCCGAACCGCAGGCCGCCGGCTGGTTGGCAGCGCTGGCCGACCCGGCGCTGTCGCGCTGCCTGTCACTCATTCATGACGATCCGACGCGCGACTGGTCGCTGGGGGAACTGTCGATCGCGTCGGGGATGTCGCGCAGTGTGCTGGCGGAACGTTTCCAGGCGATCCTCGGGACGTCACCTGTCCGATATGTGCGCGAGTGGCGCCTTTATCTGGCGAGCGTCGCTCTGGCAACGACAGGGCAGGCGATTGCCACGATCGCCTACGATGCCGGATATGTGACCGAAGCGGCTTTCAGCCGTGCCTTTTCGCGAACATACGGCACGCCGCCGGCGGCATGGCGTGCGATGGGCTGAAAGTGGCGAGACCTAAAGACGGAGTTGGCCGGATAGCTGCACGGGGCCGTCGCCGTACATGCGCGGGCTATTGCCGCGTCGCGGTTCAATTCCCGCCGCGGATGACGCAAACGCCGGCTTCGTAGGAGCAGGCGTTTCCGAAACTGCGCAGGCCGCTATCGACATCGATGATCTTGGCCTTGGGCGCGAGCACCACGCGGCCCTCCTGGGCCCACCAGTAATCTTCCGAAAAATACCGCGCGAAATGGATACCGAAGTCGGGGATCGGGGGAGCCTGCAGCGGTCCGCTGAAAATGCCGAGTCGGCGGACGAAGGATGCCGTGCCGGTATAGAAGACGCGAAAGCTTTCCACGTCCGAGGCGCGGTCCTCCCGTTCGGCCCAGCGATTGCTTGCCAGCCGGTAAACGCTGCTGTCGGGATCGCTCCGGCCGTCGCGGGCGTTCGTGGCGGATGCGAGCGACGCAAAAAGGGCCGCAGCGACCAGGACAGGCTTGATGCGATTCGCGATCATGGCGAAACTCCGGAGGATATGATTAACGAAACGTTATCATAAAACGGCTCCTCCCGTCCCGGCGGCAACGAAATCTTTCCAAATCGTAGTTAATGTGCCCGCCGGGTTGACCCGCGCCAGCCACGAGAAAGACACAATCGATTAAATTGAAGATCGGTTTGAATTGTTCTTGTCGTCAGACATCCGTGCGATTAAACCACGCCAATGATGCAATGCACATTTCTTCGGCACCGTGCATTGTTGGGCGCCCGCCCTTGATACCGCATACGACGCCGCGAGGTTCTGATGGCGAATGTGACAAATAACCGGCCCCTGTCGCCGCATCTTCAAATCTACAAGCCAATCCCCACCATGATCATGTCGATTGTGCACCGCATCACAGGCGGTGCGCTCTATGTCGGCACCATTCTGGTGGCGTGGTGGCTGATCGCAGCCGCCAGTGGCCCGGCCTATTACGACTGGGCCAACTGGGCGCTCGGCAGCCTTCTCGGCAAGCTCGTGCTGCTCGGCTATACCTGGGCGCTGATCCACCACATGCTCGGCGGTTTCCGCCACTTCATGTGGGACCTCGGCCACGGTTTCGAGAAGGAATTCTCCACCAAGCTCGCTATTGCCAATATCATCGCATCGCTCTGTCTGACCGTGCTGGTCTGGGTGATCGGCTTCCTCGTTCGGTAAGGTTCTCATCCATGGATATGCGTACTCCGCTCGGTAAGGTCCGCGGACTGGGCTCCGCCAAGGACGGCACCGATCATTTCTGGCGCCAGCGCCTGACGGCCGTCGCCAACGTGCCGCTGATGATCTTCTTCGTCATCTTCATGATCATCTATGCCGGCAAACCCTATCCGGAAGTGATTGCCGCGCTGTCGAACCCGTTCGTCGCCGTCATCATGGGCCTCATCGTCATCTCCGGCGTCATTCACATGAAGCTCGGCATGCAGGTGATCATCGAGGACTATGTCCACGGCGAATTCGCCAAGGTCGCGCTGATCATGCTCAACACCTTCTTCTCGATTTTGATCGCCGGGCTCTGTCTGTTCGCCGTTCTGAAAATCGCATTCGCAGGATAACCCGTCATGGCATCAGTCACTCCCATCGCCCAGAACGGCAAAGCCTATACCTATGTCGACCATTCCTATGACGTGATCGTCGTCGGCGCCGGCGGCGCCGGCCTGCGCGCCACGCTCGGCATGGCCGAACAGGGTTTCAAGACCGCCTGCATCACCAAGGTTTTCCCCACCCGCTCGCACACCGTCGCAGCCCAAGGCGGCATCGCCGCCTCGCTGCAGAACATGACGCCGGACTCGTGGCAGTGGCACCTCTACGACACCGTCAAGGGCTCCGACTGGCTCGGTGACGTCGATGCCATGCAGTACATGGTCATGGAAGCGCCGAAGGCCGTCTACGAACTCGAGCATTACGGCGTGCCCTTTTCCCGTAATGAAGAGGGCAAGATCTACCAGCGCCCGTTCGGCGGCCACATGCAGAATTTCGGTGCCGGCCCGCCGGTGCAGCGCACCTGCGCTGCCGCAGACCGTACCGGCCACGCCATCTTGCACACGCTCTACGGCCAGTCGCTGAAGAACAACGCGGAATTCTTCATCGAATATTTCGCGCTCGACCTGATCATGTCGGATGACGGCCGCTGCACCGGTGTCGTCGCCTGGAACCTCGACGACGGCACGATCCATCGCTTCGCCGCCAAGATGGTGGTGCTGGCGACCGGCGGTTACGGTCGTGCCTACTTCTCGGCAACGTCCGCCCATACCTGCACCGGCGACGGCGGCGGCATGGTGGCCCGCGCCGGCCTGCCGCTGCAGGACATGGAATTCGTGCAGTTCCACCCGACCGGCATCTATGGTTCGGGCTGTCTGATCACCGAAGGCGCGCGCGGCGAAGGCGGCTACCTCGTCAATTCCGAGGGCGAACGCTTCATGGAACGTTATGCGCCTTCGGCCAAGGACCTCGCCTCGCGCGACGTGGTTTCCCGCTGCATGACGCTGGAAATCCGCGAAGGCCGTGGCGTCGGCAAGAACAAGGACCACATCTTCCTGCATCTCGACCATCTCGATCCGGCCGTTCTGCACGAACGCCTGCCGGGCATTTCCGAGAGCGCCAAGATCTTTGCAGGCGTGGATGTGACCCGCGAGCCGATCCCGGTCCTGCCGACCGTGCATTACAACATGGGCGGCATCCCGACCAATTTTTATGGTGAAGTGCTCAACGCCGACAGCAACAACCCGGAACGTCTGCTGCCCGGCCTGATGGCCGTCGGCGAAGCGGGCTGCGCCTCGGTTCACGGCGCCAACCGCCTCGGCTCCAACTCGTTGATCGACCTCGTGGTCTTCGGCCGCGCCGCGGCGATCCGCGCCGGCGAGGTGATCAACAAGGCCGAGCCGATCCCGGCGCTCAACATCGCCGCCTGCGACAAGATCATGGACCGCTTCGACCGCCTGCGGAACGCCAATGGCGGTACGCCGACTGCGGTTCTGCGCGACAAGATGCAGCGCACCATGCAGGACGACGCCGCCGTGTTCCGTACCCAGGAATCGCTGGAATCGGGCTGCAAGCGCATGTCGGCGATCTGGGGCGAGTTGAAGGACATCAAGGTCACCGACCGTTCGATGATCTGGAACTCGGACCTGGTCGAGACGCTGGAACTGGAAAACCTGATGGCGAACGCGATCGCCACGGTTGTCGGCGCGGAAGCCCGCAAGGAAAGCCGAGGCTCCCACGCCCGCGAGGACTACACCTCCGGCCCCTTCGGCGGCCGCGACGACGAGAACTGGCGCAAGCACACGCTCGCCTGGGTCAGCGACAGCGGCGACGTCAAGCTCGACTATCGCCCGGTTCACACCGAGCTCATCGCCGAAGGCATCGATCCGCACAAGATCGAGCCGAAGGCGCGCGTGTACTGATCATGGCGGCGGCGGGTGCGGGATATTCCGGAACGCCGCTCGTTAAGAAGCTGGGTTTCAAGCCTGGGATGACGGCAGCGTTCGTTGCGCTGCCGGACAGTCTGGAAGAGCTGGGAGCCTCGGTTGAATTCGCCGCCTGCGACAGGTTTTCCTCCTGGGAAGCGATGCGTGCGGCAGGCAAGGCTTATGATGCGATCCACGCCTTCACGATCATGAGGGCGGAGATTGAAAACGAGCTTTCCGGTCTTCAGGACCGAATCAGGCCGGATGGCATGATCTGGGTCTCCTGGCCGAAGAAGGCTTCGAAGGTTAGGACGGACGTGACCGAGGATGTCGTGCGTAAAGCGGCTCTCGATCTCGATCTGGTGGATGTGAAGGTGGCCGCGGTCGACAACATATGGTCGGCGCTGAAGCTGGTCATTCGCAAGGATCGGCGCAAGGAAAGAACGGATAGGTCGCATGGTTGAACTCGCTCTCCCCAAGAACTCTCAGATGACCGAAGGCAAGACCTGGCCGAAGCCGGCAGGCGCCAAGAACGTCCGGGAATTCCGCATCTACCGCTGGAGCCCGGATGACGGGCAGAACCCGCGCATCGATACCTATTACATCGATGTCGACGATTGCGGCCCGATGGTTCTCGACGGTCTGCTCTACATCAAGAACAACATCGACCCGACGCTGACGCTGCGCCGCTCCTGTCGCGAGGGCATCTGCGGCTCCTGTGCCATGAACATCGACGGTACCAACACGCTCGCCTGCACCAAGGGCATGGACGACGTGAAGGGCACCGTGAAGGTCTATCCGCTGCCGCATATGCCTGTGGTCAAGGACCTCGTTCCGGACCTCACCAACTTCTACGCCCAGCATCGCTCGATCGAACCGTGGCTGAAGACGGTTTCGCCGCCGCCGGCCAAGGAATGGAAGCAGAGCCACGAAGACCGCCAAAAGCTCGACGGCCTCTACGAGTGCATTCTCTGCGCCTGCTGCTCGACCTCCTGTCCGAGCTACTGGTGGAACGGGGACCGCTATCTCGGCCCGGCCACCCTGCTGCAGGCCTATCGCTGGCTGATCGACAGCCGCGACGAAGCCAAGGGCGAGCGCCTCGACAATCTCGAGGACCCCTTCCGGCTCTATCGCTGCCACACGATCATGAACTGCGCCCAGACCTGCCCGAAGGGCCTGAACCCGGCCAAGGCGATCGCCGAAATCAAGAAGATGATGGTCGAGCGCCGCGTCTGAGGCGTTCTCGACAATTTGATGCCTCATTCGGTCCTCGCATCGGCGGGACCGGATGCATTGCAGCATTCTTCTTGATCGACCATGCCGAATTGTTCCAGTACGACTTGATTAACCAAGGTGGTTTACGATAATTCGGTCTCAATTCAGTGGCATCGGTGGCGGGTCAAGCTGAAAGCAGGAGTTAGATGATGCAGTTCAGATACGTGGCGACGGGACTTGTTCTTGCTTTGGCACTGGCCGGTTGCCAGCGCACTTCCTATAGCCCCTATAGTGATCTGCCCGCCCAGCCTTCTCAGCCGGCGCCGCTTCAGGCGCAGCCAGTGCCGTCCGTTCAGGGCGGCCAGCTGCCGCCACCTCCCGGTACTGCCGGTTCTTCCCAGTTTCCGAGCGCGCCCGGCGCAAATCCTGCCATGGCGTCGGCCAATGCGGCCGCACCGCCTGCGACTGCGCTTGACATCAAGAAGGAAGCGATGGTCGGCAACTGGCGTGTGTCCAATTCCGGTTCGTCCTGCGACATGTTCCTGACGCTCACCAATCTCGGCGGCGGTTCACGCGGCGGTACCCGCGGCTGTGCCGGCGAACTGACGGCGATGGGCTCCTGGGACGTGTCGGGCAAGATGGTGCAGTTCAAGAACCGGGCCGGCGACGTGATCGGACGCGTCTACAAGAGCGCCGAGAACCGCTTCGACGGTACGATGAACTCCGGCCAGCCGGTCAGCCTCAGCCGCTAAGCGGTTCCCCGCAGTTTCGAGGGCGTCCGGTTGGAACCCATTCCCGAATACACGACGAGCGTCGGCGAGGAGCTGAAGGCTTTGACCGTGTCGGGTGTGCTGACCGCCGACGCAGCCCAGCTTGCGGTTGCCGCCAAGCTCGACCATCTGCTGACCTGCCTTCGCGAGACGGGACCTGCGAAGAAGAAGAGCGCGCTCGGCTGGCTTTTCGCCAAAGGCGGCGGGCGGCCGCGCGAAATCCGCGGGCTCTACGTGCATGGCAGCGTCGGCCGCGGCAAGACCATGCTGATGGACATGTTCTTCAAGAAGGCGCCGACCCCAAAAAAGCGCCGGGCGCATTTCCACGAGTTCATGGCGGACGTGCACAACCGCATTCACGACCATCGCCAGAGGCTGAAGCGCGGCGAGACCAAGCAGGCCGATCCCGTGCCGCCGGTCGCAGCCGCCCTTTTCGCGGAAGCCGAGCTCCTGTGCTTCGATGAATTCTCGGTCACCGACATCACTGACGCGATGATCCTGGCGCGGCTGTTCACGGAGCTGTTCGGGCTCGGCTGCGTGCTGGTCGCGACCTCCAACGTGGCCCCGGGCGATCTCTACAGGGACGGGCTGAACCGAGGACTGTTCCTGCCGTTCATCGCGCTTCTCAACCGTTATGTGGACGTGGTCACGCTCGACTCGCCCAACGACTACCGCATGCAGAAGCACGCAAGCCTGCCGGTCTACGTGACGCCGCTCGATGCGCGCGCCGACGCCGCGATGGAATCCGCCTGGCACCAGGTGACCGAGGGCAAGAAGGCGGCGCCTGCCGAGATCCCCATGAAGGGCCGCAGCATCCACGTGCCCTCCGCCGCCGGGCGGGCGGCGCGTTTCGATTTCAAGGACATCTGCGGCAAGCCGCTGGGGGCGTCGGACTATCTGGCGCTCGCCGCTCGCTTCGACGCGATCTTCGTCGAGCACGTTCCGCAGCTCGGGCCGGAGAAGCGCAACGAAACCAAGCGGCTGATCAACCTCGTCGATGCGCTCTACGACCATGCGGTCCGGCTCTATATTTCCGCGGCGACTGCGCCTGAAGATATCCTCCTGGAGCGAAAAGGCACAGAAGGCTTCGAGTTCGACCGTACCGTCTCGCGTCTTTTTGAGATGCGCAGCCCTGATTATCTTGCACTGCACCAGGAAAAGCGCGGCCAACTTTAACGGTTTGGTGACAAAATACCTTACGTTTACGTAAGAGTTTTAACATCTAACCGATTGAAAAAGTTGAGTGGAAAATAATCGATTGCCATTTTGAGCGGATGGGGCTATGCGGTCTGGCACATTGGTAGGCAAGCCGTAGTCTGCCATGGAATCGGATCTCGAAAGGAAGCTTTTCGATGGCGCGCAAGAAGATCGCACTTATTGGTTCTGGCATGATTGGTGGCACGCTGGCGCATCTCGCCAGCCTGAAGGAACTGGGCGACATCGTCCTCTTCGACATCGCCGACGGCATCCCGCAGGGCAAGGGCCTCGATATCGCCCAGTCCGGCCCGGTCGAGGGCTTCAATGCCAAGCTTTCCGGCGCCAGCGACTACGCGGCCATTGAAGGCGCCGATGTCTGCATCGTCACCGCCGGCGTCGCCCGCAAGCCGGGCATGAGCCGCGACGACCTGCTCGGCATCAACCTCAAGGTCATGGAGCAGGTCGGCGCCGGCATCAAGAAATATGCCCCGAACGCCTTCGTAATCTGCATCACCAACCCGCTCGACGCCATGGTCTGGGCTCTCCAGAAGTTCTCGGGCCTGCCGAAGAACATGGTCGTCGGCATGGCCGGCGTGCTCGACTCGGCTCGCTTCCGTCTCTTCCTCTCCGAAGAATTCAACGTCTCCGTCCAGGACGTCACCGCCTTCGTTCTCGGCGGCCATGGCGACACGATGGTACCGCTCGCCCGTTACTCGACCGTTGGCGGCGTGCCGCTCACCGACCTCGTCAAGATGGGCTGGGTCACCAAGGAACGCCTCGAAGAAATCATCCAGCGCACCCGTGACGGCGGCGCCGAAATCGTCGGTCTGCTGAAGACCGGTTCGGCCTATTATGCTCCGGCCGCCTCGGCGATCGAAATGGCCGAATCCTTCCTCAAGGACAAGAAGCGCGTTCTCCCGGCTGCCGCCTATCTCTCCGGCCAGTACGGCGTGAAGGACATGTATGTCGGCGTTCCGACGATCATCGGTGCCGGCGGTATCGAGCGCATCATCGAAGTCGAGTTCAACAAGGACGAGGAAGCCGCCTTCCAGAAGTCGGTCGGCGCCGTCGCCAGCCTCTGCGAAGCCTGCATCAACATCGCACCGGCTCTCAAGTAATCGACGCGCTGAAGTCATCGAAACAGGGATAAACCCATGAACATCCATGAATATCAGGCCAAGGCTCTGCTGAAGGGCTATGGCGCACCGGTTGCGGAAGGCGTCGCGATCCTGAAGGCCGAAGAGGCCGAAGCGGCTGCAAAGTCGCTGCCGGGTCCGCTTTACGTCGTGAAGAGCCAGATCCATGCGGGCGGCCGCGGCAAGGGCAAGTTCAAGGAACTCGGCCCCGACGCCAAGGGCGGCGTTCGCCTGGCCTTCTCGATCGAGGAAGCCAAGGCGCATGCCAAGGAAATGCTCGGCAACACGCTGGTGACCGCGCAGACCGGTGAAGCCGGCAAGCAGGTCAACCGCCTCTACATCGAAGACGGCGCCGACATCGCCCGCGAACTCTATTGCTCGCTGCTGGTCGATCGCTCGGTCGGCCGCGTCGCATTCGTCGTTTCGACCGAAGGCGGCATGGACATCGAAGCCGTCGCCCACGATACCCCTGAGAAGATCCACACGATCGCCATCGATCCGGAAGCCGGCGTAACGGCTGCGGATATCGCTGCGATCTCCAAGGCTCTGGAACTCGACGGTGCCGCCGGCGAAGACGCCAAGTCGCTCTTCCCGCTGCTCTACAAGGCCTTCAACGAGAAGGACATGGCTCTTCTCGAGATCAACCCGCTGATCGTCATGAAGAATGGTCACCTGCGCGTTCTCGACGCGAAGATGTCGTTCGACGGCAACGCGCTCTTCCGTCACGACGACGTCAAGGCGCTGCGCGACGAGACCGAAGAAGACGCCAAGGAAATCGAGGCCTCCAAGTGGGATCTCGCTTACGTCGCCCTCGACGGCAATATCGGCTGCATGGTCAACGGTGCCGGTCTCGCCATGGCGACGATGGACATCATCAAGCTCTACGGCAAGGAGCCGGCTAACTTCTGCGACGTCGGCGGCGGCGCCGGCAAGGAGAAGGTGGCTGCGGCCTTCAAGATCATCACCGCGGACCCGAAGGTCGAGGGCATCCTCGTCAACATCTTCGGCGGCATCATGCGCTGCGACGTCATCGCCGAAGGCGTTGTCGCGGCGGTGCAGGAGGTCGGCTTGAAGGTTCCGCTCGTCGTGCGCCTCGAAGGCACCAATGTCGAGCTCGGCAAGAAGATCCTGAATGAGTCTGGTCTCGCTATCACGGCGGCTGACGACCTTGACGACGCGGCGAAGAAGATCGTCGCGGCGATCGAAGCCTAACCTGGAAGGACCGGAACAATGTCTATTCTCGTCAACAAAGACACCAAGGTCATCGTCCAGGGCCTGACCGGGAAGACCGGCACCTTCCACACGGAGCAGGCGCTCGCCTACTACGGCACCAAGATGGTGGGTGGCGTTCATCCCAAAAAGGGCGGCGAATCGTGGTCGTCCGGCGTCGACGGTACGTCGCTGCCGATCTTCACCTCGGTTGCCGAAGCCAAGGAACGGACCGGCGCCGACGCGACCGTGATCTACGTTCCGCCGGCAGGTGCAGCAGACGCGATCATCGAGGCGATCGAAGCCGAAGTGCCGTTCATCACCTGCATCACCGAAGGCATCCCGGTCATGGACATGGTCCGCGTCAAGGCTCGCCTCGACCGTTCCAAGTCGCGACTGCTCGGCCCCAACTGCCCGGGCATCCTGACCCCGGAAGAATGCAAGATCGGCATCATGCCGGGCTCGATCTTCCGCAAGGGTTCGGTCGGCATCGTTTCCCGCTCGGGCACGCTCACCTATGAGGCCGTGTTCCAGACCTCGAACGAAGGCCTCGGCCAGACGACGGCCGTCGGCATCGGCGGCGACCCGGTCAAGGGCACCGAGTTCATCGACGTGCTGGAAATGTTCCTCGCGGACGAAGCCACGACCTCGATCATCATGATCGGCGAAATCGGCGGTTCGGCAGAAGAAGACGCGGCGCAGTTCCTGAAGGACGAAGCCAAGAAGGGCCGCAGCAAGCCGATGGCCGGCTTCATCGCGGGCCGTACCGCTCCGAAGGGCCGCACCATGGGTCACGCCGGTGCAGTCGTTTCCGGCGGCAAGGGTGACGCGGAATCGAAGATCGCGGCCATGGAATCGGCTGGCATCAAGGTGTCGCCTTCTCCGGCCCGTCTCGGCAAGACCTTGGTTGAAGTCCTCAAGGGCTGACGCCACATAAAGGACAATCGCCACCCCTAGATAGATAGGTGGCGATTGATCCGATAAGCTTCGGACAGGCGAAGCGTCCCATTGTTTCGCCTGTCCATGTTTTGCGTCTCTCAATTTCTGGAGACGCGTGACCGCCAAGCGCGGTCCGGTACCAAGACGAAGACCAAGAAAATGCGGAAGCCGGAGTATTTTCCGGTCCCGATTACGTCAGGAGGCGGGCGCGGCGCCCGCAGATAACCATGGCACGGCAAGAAGCCAACGAGCAGTTCCTCATCACCTCTTTCCTCGACGGACAGAACGCGGCCTATATCGAGCAGCTTCATGCTCGTTACGAGGACGACCCGACATCCGTCGCGCCGGAATGGCAGGCCTTCTTCAAGGCGCTCGCCGACAATCCGGACGATGTGAAGGCGGCGGCGAAGGGTGCCTCGTGGCAGCGCAAGAACTGGCCGATCGCGGCCAATGGCGAGCTGGTCTCGGCGCTCGACGGCAACTGGCCGATCGTCGAAAAGGCGATCGAAACCAAGGTGAAGGCAAAGGCGGAAGCGACTGCTGCCGCGACCGGCAAGCCGGTCAACGAAACCGATGTGCTGCAGGCGACGCGGGACTCCGTGCGCGCCATCATGATGATCCGCGCCTACCGCATGCGGGGTCACCTGCATGCCAAGCTCGATCCGCTCGGCATTGCCAGCGCGGTCGAGGACTATAATGAACTGTCGCCGTCCGCTTACGGCTTCACCGAGGCGGACTACGACCGCCGGATCTTCATCGACAACGTGCTCGGCCTCGAATACGCGACGCTGCGCCAGATGATCGAGATTCTGGAGCGGACCTATTGCTCGACCTTGGGTGTCGAGTTCATGCACATTTCCAATCCGGAAGAAAAGTCCTGGATCCAGGAACGCATCGAAGGCCCGGGCAAGGGCGTCGAATTCACGCCGGAAGGCAAGAAGGCGATCCTTTCCAAGCTGGTCGAAGCGGAAGGCTACGAGCAGTTCCTCGACGTCCGCTTCAAGGGTACGAAGCGCTTCGGCCTCGACGGCGGTGAATCGCTGATCCCGGCGCTCGAACAGATCATCAAGCGCGGCGGCCAGGAAGGTCTTGAAGAAGTTGTTCTCGGCATGCCGCATCGCGGCCGCCTGAACGTGCTGACCAACGTCATGCTCAAGCCGCACCGCGCGGTGTTCCACGAATTCAAGGGCGGTTCGTTCAAGCCCGACGAAGTCGAAGGTTCGGGCGACGTCAAGTACCATCTCGGCGCTTCGTCGGACCGCGAGTTCGACGGCAACAAGGTCCATATGTCGCTGACGGCGAACCCGTCGCATCTGGAAATCGTCAACCCGGTCGTCATGGGCAAGGCTCGCGCCAAGCAGGACATGCTCGCCAAGGCCTGGGACGGCGACATCATTCCCCTGAAGGAGCGCTCCAAGGTTCTGCCGCTCCTGCTGCACGGCGACGCCGCGTTTGCGGGCCAGGGCGTCGTGGCTGAAATCCTCGGCCTTTCGGGCCTGCGCGGCCACCGCGTCGCCGGCACGATGCACGTCATCGTCAACAACCAGATCGGCTTCACCACCAATCCGGCCTTCTCGCGTTCGTCGCCCTATCCGTCCGACGTCGCCAAGATGATCGAGGCGCCGATCTTCCACGTCAACGGCGACGATCCGGAAGCGGTCGTCTACGCCGCCAAGGTCGCGACCGAATACCGGATGAAGTTCCACAAGCCGGTGGTCATCGACATGTTCTGCTACCGCCGCTTCGGCCATAACGAAGGCGACGAGCCGGCGTTCACGCAGCCGAAGATGTACAAGGTCATCCGCGCCCACAAGACCGTCGCGCAGATCTATGCCGACCGCCTGATCGCCGAAGGTCTCCTCACCGACGGCGAATTCGAGAAGATGAAGGCCGACTGGCGCGCCAATCTCGAAACCGAGTTCGAGGCCGGCCAGAGCTACAAGCCGAACAAGGCCGACTGGCTGGACGGCCAGTGGTCGGGCCTGCGTTCCGCCGACAATGCCGACGAACAGCGCCGCGGCAAGACCGCGATGCCGATGAGGGAACTGCGGGAGATCGGCCGCAAGCTGTCGACCATCCCGGAAGGCTTCAACGCTCACCGTACCATCAAGCGGTTCATGGAAAACCGCGCCCAGATGGTCGAGACCGGCGAAGGCATCGACTGGGCCATGGCGGAAGCCCTGGCATTCGGTTCGCTCGCCGTCGAAGGCACCAAGATCCGCCTGTCCGGCCAGGATTGCGAACGCGGCACGTTTTCGCAGCGTCATTCGGTTCTCTACGATCAGGATACCGAAGAGCGCTACATTCCGCTCGCCAACCTGTCGCCGACCCAGGCCCGTTACGAAGTCATCAACTCGATGCTTTCGGAAGAGGCGGTCCTCGGCTTCGAATATGGCTATTCGCTCGCCCGCCCGAACGCGCTGACCCTCTGGGAAGCCCAATTCGGCGACTTCGCCAACGGTGCGCAGGTCGTGTTCGACCAGTTCATCTCGTCGGGCGAACGCAAGTGGCTGCGCATGTCCGGCCTCGTCTGCCTGCTGCCGCACGGTTATGAAGGACAGGGTCCGGAACACTCCTCGGCACGCCTGGAGCGCTGGCTGCAGATGTGCGCCGAAGACAACATGCAGGTGGCCAACGTCACGACGCCGGCTAACTACTTCCACATTCTGCGCCGGCAGACGAAGCGCGACTTCCGCAAGCCGCTGATCCTTATGACGCCGAAGTCTCTGCTGCGCCACAAGCGAGCCACCTCGACGCTTGCCGAAATGGCCGGCGAATCCTCCTTCCATCGCCTGCTCTGGGACGATGCGGAGGTCATCAAGGACGGTCCGATCAAACTGCAGAAGGATGCCAAGATCCGTCGCGTCGTGCTCTGCACCGGCAAGGTCTATTACGACCTGCTCGAAGAGCGCGAAAAGCGCGGCATCGACGACATCTACCTGCTGCGCATCGAACAGCTTTATCCGTTCCCGGCCAAGGCTCTGATCAACGAGCTTTCCCGCTTCCGCAATGCGGAAATGGTCTGGTGCCAGGAAGAGCCGAAGAACATGGGTGCATGGTCGTTCATCGACCCGTATCTGGAATGGGTTCTGGCGCATATCGATGCAAAGTATCAGCGTGTCCGTTACACGGGCCGGCCGGCAGCGGCCTCGCCTGCAACGGGCCAGATGTCGAAGCATCTCGCACAGCTCGAAGCCTTCCTCGAAGATGCGCTCGGCGGCTGATTCCCAGCCGCTCCTCCACTTTTCACAGACACAACCTGACAAACACGGAAACAGATCATGGCCACCGAAATCCGCGTCCCCACTCTGGGAGAATCCGTCAGCGAGGCAACCGTCGGCACCTGGTTCAAGAAGGTCGGCGACACGGTCAAGGCCGACGAGCCGCTTCTCGAGCTCGAAACGGACAAGGTGACCGTCGAGGTTCCGTCGCCGGCTGCAGGCGTTCTGACCGAGATTGTCGCCGCCAACGGCGAGACCGTCGGTCTCGGCGCCCTGCTCGGCCAGATCGCCGCAGGTGCGGCAGGTGCCGCGACCGCAGCTCCGGCTGCAAAGCCTGCCGAAGCCGCACCGGCCAAGGCTGCCGAACCGGCTGCTCCGGCGCCGGTCGCCGCTGCCGCCACCTCGATGCCGCCGGCTCCGGCTGCCGCCAAGATCGCTGCGGACAGCAACATCTCGACTGCCGATATCGATGGTTCGGGCAAGCGTGGCCAGGTCCTCAAGGGCGACGTGATCGCTGCGGTCGCCAAGGGCATTTCCGCTCCGGCTGCCGCCCCTGCCGCTCCGGCGGCACCGCGCCCGGTTTCCTCGGCTGACGACGCATCCCGCGAAGAGCGCGTGAAGATGACGCGCCTGCGCCAGACGATCGCCCGCCGCCTCAAGGACGCGCAGAACACCGCCGCCATGCTGACCACCTATAACGAGGTGGACATGAAGGCGGTCATGGACCTGCGCAACCGCTACAAGGACGTGTTCGAGAAGAAGCATGGCGTGAAGCTCGGCTTTATGGGCTTCTTCACCAAGGCCGTCACCCACGCGCTGAAGGAACTGCCGGCCGTCAACGCCGAGATCGATGGCACCGACATCATCTACAAGCAGTATTGCCATGTCGGCGTCGCCGTCGGCACCGACAAGGGCCTCGTGGTTCCGGTTGTGCGCAATGCCGACCAGATGTCGATCGCCGAAATCGAGAAGGATATCGGCCGCCTCGGCAAGCTCGCCCGCGACGGCCAGCTCTCCATGGCCGACATGCAGGGCGGCACGTTTACCATCTCGAACGGCGGCGTCTACGGTTCGCTGATGTCCTCGCCGATCCTCAACGCGCCGCAGTCCGGCATTCTCGGCATGCACAAGATCCAGGACCGTCCGGTCGTCATCGGCGGCCAGATCGTCATCCGCCCGATGATGTATCTGGCGCTCTCCTACGACCACCGCATGGTGGACGGCAAGGAAGCCGTGACCTTCCTGGTGCGCGTCAAGGAAAGCCTCGAAGATCCGGAACGCCTGGTTCTCGATCTCTAAGACGGGAACGGACCTATGGAAACGCTCGGGGTCACCGCAACGCCATACATGACGCTGCTGGCCTTGAGCGTTGTCCTGCTGGTCTTCCATGTCCTGCTGCAGGGCATGCTTTCGACCCGCGAACTCGGCTCGGAGTGGAATGCCGGACCGCGGGACGCGGGGCTGGCACCGAAGGGCAGGTTCGCGGGGCGTGCCGCCCGTGCCTCGAAGAATTTCCAGGAGACCTATCCGGCGTTCGTCGGCCTGCTGCTCGGCGTTGCCTTTGCGGGAGACGATGCGTCCGGCTGGGGGCTGATCGGCGGCTGGATCTGGCTGGTCGCCCGGGTCGTCTATATCCCGCTCTACATGGGCGGCGTGCCCTATATCCGGTCCGTCGTCTGGACGGTGAGCCTGATCGGGCTTCTCGCCATGACCATCGCGCTGTTCCGGTGATGCCATGATCGCATCCTTCAAGACATGGCTTCCGATTTTGTGCCTGGCGCCGGGCATGGCAGTTGCCGCCGAGCGATGCGCGATCGAGAAGGCCGTGTTCGTGGAGACTACTGCCGGAACGGTGCTCGCCTTCAAGCCGGTCGGTTCGGATGCAGCCGTGGTCAGCCATCTCTTCACGATCACCGGGGCCAAGCTGAAGCTCGACGGCAACGTGATGTACGACGAGGAATCCAAGCGCCCGGGCGGCATGGTGACGAACAACTGCCCGCAGGGTGATGCGACCGGCGCCGAACTTCTGGGCCTGCACCGTCTGGACCGGCGTGCCCTATGCCCTTGATGTGGCGACCGGCCATATCGACATATTGGGCGCGGCGAATACCCCGGCGCCGGACGCGATCCTGATGCCGGGTTTCGGCCCGTCGATCCGACATTCGACGCTGTGGGGCAAGAGCGGTCTGAAACAGGTCCCCTGGGACCTTTACGAGTTCAAGGAATGCAAGGCATGAGCGAAAACCCTGTTCTTCTGGTGACCGGCGGAAGCCGCGGCATCGGTGCGGCGGTCTCGCTCATGGCCGCCAGCCGTGGTTGGCGCGTGGCGGTGAACTACGCATCCAATCGGAAGGCAGCCGAAAAGGTGGTTTCGGAAATCGAGGCCGCCGGCGGCGAGGCGATCACGGTTCAGGCGGACGTCGGCAATGCCGCCGAGATCGTGTCGATGTTCGAGGCGGTCGATCGGCATTTCGGGCGGCTGGACGGGCTGGTCAACAATGCCGGGATCGTCGACATGCCGCAGCGCATCGACGAGATGAGCGCCGAACGCATCGAGCGAATGATGCGGGTCAATGTCACCGGTTCGATCCTGTGTGCCGGAGAGGCGGTGCGCCGCATGTCGACGAAACACGGCGGCAAGGGTGGCGCGATCGTCAATATCTCGTCGATGGCTGCCAAGCTGGGCTCTCCGGGACAATATGTCGATTACGCAGCTTCGAAGGCGGCGATCGACACGCTGACCATTGGCCTGGCGCGCGAAGTCGCGACCGAAGGCGTGCGCGTCAATGCGATCCGCCCGGGCATTATCGACACCGATATCCACGCGTCCGGCGGCCTGCCGGACCGGGCGCGCGATATGGCGTCCAGCGTTCCCATGCAACGGCCGGGCAGGGCGGAAGAAGTGGCGGATGCCGTCCTCTATTTTCTGTCGCCAGCGGCTTCCTACGTAACCGGCGCCATACTCGACGTGAGCGGCGGGCGCTAAGAGATGAAGAGAAGGAAAAAGAACTATGGCTTATGATGTCGTCGTCATCGGAAGCGGCCCCGGCGGTTACGTCTGCGCGGTGAAGGCCGCCCAGCTCGGCCTCAAGGTCGCGGTCGTGGAAAAGCGCGCCACCTATGGCGGGACCTGCCTCAACATCGGCTGCATCCCCTCCAAGGCGCTGCTGCACGCCTCCGAGATGTTCGCTCACGCCGCCCACGGCATGGATGCGCTCGGCGTCGAGGTCTCCGCGCCAAAACTCAATCTCGAAAAGATGATGGCTCACAAGGACGCGACCGTGAAGTCGAACGTCGACGGCGTCTCCTTCCTGTTCAAGAAGAACAAGATCGACGGCTTCATCGGTACCGGCAAGATCGTCTCGGCCGGCAAGGTCTCGGTGACCGGCGACGACGGCAAGGTCCAGGAATTTGAGACCAAGAACATAGTCATCGCCACCGGCTCCGACGTTGCGGGCATTCCGGGCGTCAATGTCGAGATCGACGAGAAGGTGATCATCTCCTCCACCGGCGGCATCGCGCTCGAAAAGGTGCCGCAGCATCTGATCGTGGTCGGCGGCGGCGTCATCGGCATGGAGCTCGGTTCGGTCTGGTCGCGCCTCGGCGCCAAGGTCACCGTGATCGAATATCTCGACAAGCTGCTCGGCGGCATGGACGGCGAAGTCTCCAAGCAGTTCCAGCGGATGATGGCCAAGCAGGGCATGGACATCCGCACGGATGCCAAGGTCACCGGCGTCGAAAAGACCGCCAATGGCGCCAAGGTCACCTACGAGCCGGTCAAGGGTGGTGACGCCCAGACGCTGGAAGCCGACGTCGTGCTGATCTCTACCGGCCGCAAGCCCTACACCGCAGGCCTCGGCCTGGAAGAAGCGGGCGTCAAGCTCGACAATCGCGGCCGCGTCGAGATCGATGGCCACTTCAAGACCAATGTCGAAGGCATCTACGCGATCGGCGACGTGGTCAAGGGACCGATGCTTGCCCACAAGGCGGAAGACGAAGGTGTGGCGATGGCGGAAATCCTCGCCGGCCAGCATGGCCATGTGAACTACGACGTCATCCCGAGCGTCGTCTATACCCAGCCGGAAGTCGCGTCCGTCGGCAAGACCGAGGAAGAGCTGAAGGCTGCAGGCATCGCCTACAAGGTCGGCAAGTTCCCGTTCACGGCGAACGGCCGCGCCCGCGCCATGCTGGCGACGGACGGTTTCGTGAAGTTCTTGGCCGACAAGGACACCGACCGGGTTCTCGGCGGCCATATCGTCGGCTTCGGCGCCGGCGAGATGATCCACGAGATCGCCGTGCTGATGGAATTCGGCGGCTCCTCGGAAGACCTCGGCCGCACCTGCCATGCCCACCCGACCATGTCGGAGGCCGTCAAGGAAGCCGCACTCGCGACCTTCTTCAAGCCGATCCATATGTGAGCGCGTCTGGTGCTTTCATGCCAGTATGATCAGGAAGGGTGGGACATTGTCCTGCCCTTTCGCCGTTAGTGCGATCTACCCCTCGAAGCGGCCCGTGGCATCACGATCGCGTTCGTATCGTCTCGTGAGCGGAAACGGCGGCAACCAGGACTCGCGGCGGATGATCCAGCTTTCGTAGGTTGGCATCAGCTGGTCGGGGGCATCCAGGGATCCGAGGTTGACTTCGATCTCGTCCGCGGTGCGTGCGAAAACAGAGGAGCCGCAGCGGGGACAGAAAAACCGGCCGGCGTAATCGCGTGTCTCGCCATCGACCGTCACCGCATCCTGGGGAAATATCGCGGAAGCGTGGAAAAGTGCTCCATGATGCTTGCGGCAGTCGAGGCAATGACAGAGGCCGACCCGGTACGGCAGTCCCGACGCTACAATTCGCACGTTGCCGCACAGGCAACCACCGGTAAATCGATCCATGTCGCGTCTCCTCCAAGATCAAGCGGCCGGAATTTTTACACCGAGCAGCGCCTTCGGTGCAATTGTCCGCAGCGGACGATAACGTTCATCGCTACCAGCCGAACACACGGCCTGGAATTGCGATCGGTCAATTCCAGGATTAAATCTTGGACAGGCTTGCCGCTTTCGCTTGAGCCTCCGGCAAACGGCCATAGACTGGATCCCATTGTTCCAATCTTCTGAAAAGGCCGAGAAATGGCTCTCTCGTTCACCTTGCCTCAGCGTATCCTGCATTGGCTAATGGCGGCGCTGATCCTCTTCAACCTGCTTTTCACCGATGCGGTGGAGACTGCCGCGCGGCTGATGTTCCGCGGCCAGGCGCTGACGCCGGAACAGGTGAGCGCGGCCAACATCCATGCCTATGTCGGTATCAGCGTTCTGGTTCTCGGCCTGATCCGGCTCTGTCTGCGGCTGGTGCAAGGTGTGCCGCCGGAGCCAAGACAAGAGCCGCCGTTCCTGCGGGTGGTGGCGAAGATCAGCCACTGGGCTTTTTACGCGCTTTTTGTCGCCATGCCGCTTGCCGGCATCGGCGCCTGGTTCTTCGGCAACGCGACAGCCGGCTTCGCCCATGCGGGACCGCTGAAACTTTTGATGTGGACGTTGATCGTCGCCCATATCGGCGGCGCGCTGGTGCACCAGTTCTACTGGAAGACCGATGTGCTGAAGCGGATGACGAGTGGTCGATGAAGGATGGGCGGTGTCAATTGACCGCCGTCACCTTGAAGCCCTTCTTCCGGAAGAGCTCGACAAGGCCTTCCTCGCCGGGCAGGTGAAGAGCGCCGACGGCCATGAAGGCGCCGCCCTGATCGAGGATTGGGGCTGCCCGATCGGCCATCACATGGTTGCGCTTGCTGACCACCAGGTTTTCGAAGTCGCCATAACCGGCCTCGTCCTCGGTTCCGTCGGGTGCGACGGCTTTCAGCATCGGCATGGCAAGGCCGATCTCGCCGGAAAGATAGACTTCCGTCAGCGTCTCGAAGACATCGTCGACGCGCTTGCCGAGCTTGATGGTTTCGATCAGCGACTTGAGGTGCAGCTCGATCGGGATGGCGTTCAGCGCCGCCGCCTGCTCTTCGAGCGTTTCCAGGCCCTTGACGGGCTTGCCCTCGGCCGTTGCCTGTTCGGCGATCTTCTTGTCGAGGAAGGCGACGTTCTGGGCCTTGCGGGCAAGCTCGCAGGCCGGCACGGAAACGAGCGCCATCAGCATCCACGGCCGCATGCGCGAGACCGCCGAGAGCGGCACTCCGCGCGCCTTCAGACCGGTTTCGAGTAGCGCGACGTCTTCCTTCGGCAACAGCGAATCGATCGTGCTGCCATCCGTCAGCATCATCAGTTCCGGCTTCGCCAGCATCGCGGCCATGGCCTTCTTTTCGTCGATCACCTCGTCGGACTCGATGATGATCGTCTTTGCCTTGGAATGGGCTTCAGCAGCGCCGAGCGGCATTTTCAGCACCCGCGGGTCGGAGACGTGCATGGTGCCGAGCAGATAGGATGGTGCCAGCCCGTCCTTCTCGATCTTCCAGAATATGCCCTTGCCGTTCGGCACCTTGGCGCCTTCTGCGACGATCTGCTCGTAGAGCGGTGACTTTTCGGCCTTCATCTCTTCGAGGAGGTTCCGGCCGTCGCATGCGGGCGTTTCCGCCCGTGCAGGGGACAGTGAGCCTAGGACGAGAAGGAAAGAGGCAAGCGCCAGGACGTGGGCAGCCGCGATCAGCCACAGCACGAAACCTTGGGCGCGCTTGATCAAAGCGCCGGTGGAGGAGGCAAAGGCGGGAGTCATCATGTCATCCGTCTGAAAGTTGCCGACATGTTAGCGATGGCGGCTGCATAAGCGCTTAACGCAACTGGTTAAAACTTCGTTCAGGCAGATCTAGGGGCTACGCACGGGGGTGGGCACGGTCGTAGACTTCCAGAAGCCTCGACGAATCGACGCCGGTATAGACCTGGGTCGTCGAAAGGCTGGCATGGCCGAGCAGTTCCTGGATGGTGCGCAGGTCGCCGCCGCCGGCGAGCAGATGGGTCGCGAAGGAATGCCGCAGCGCATGCGGCGTTGCCGTCTCCGGCAGTCCGAAGGCGCTCCTGAGCTTCTGCATTTCCCGCTGGATGATCGCCGGCTGCAGTGGGCCGCCGCGAGCGCCGCGAAACAGCGGCTTTTCGGCTTCCAGATGGTAGGGGCAGAGTTTCCTGTAGGTGGCGACGGCATCGAACACCGCCTGCAGCAGCGGCACGAGGCGGGTCTTGCCGCCCTTGCCGGTGATCCGCAGAGTTGTCGCGCCCGGCGTCAGGTCCGTTGGTCTGAGACCCAGGGCCTCGGAGATGCGAAGGCCGCAGCCGTAGAGCAGGGCCAGCACGGCGGCATCGCGGGCGGCGATCCACGGCTCCTCCTGCAGTTGGGCACCTGTCGTGACGAGGTTGAGCGCCTGGCGGTCGGTCAGCGGCTTTGGCAGGGACTTCGGCTGCTTCGGAGCGCGGATGGCACCGGCGGCTGCGGCGTTCACCAGGCCCTTGCGCTCGAGATAACGAAGAAATGAACGAAGCCCCGCGAGATGCCGGCCGAGCGACCTTGCTCCGGAACCGTCCCGGCGGCGCGCAGCCAGGAAGGCGCGCAGGTCGGCCGGGCGCAGGGTGTGGATATCGGAAATTTTTGCGGGACCTGCCAGATGTCGGGTCAGAAACGTCAAAAACTGCCGCGTATCGCGTTCATAGGCATCGAGCGTGTTGTCCGACAGCCGGCGTTCGTTTGCCAGGCTCTCCAGCCATTCGCGACGTTTTTCCACGAGATCGGGTGCGGCGATAATCAGCAGCTCATTCACTGTCGGCCCCGTTGAATTTGGATTGGTTGCGCCCCAGATTGCTCTGGACGGCGTTACGAAATCCCTAAGACTGCCTTAGTCGTGGGTAACGATGTCATCGTTCGATCATACGGGGCTGCCATACCAAGCAGGTCCTGCCTGCGGGAGTTTCTATGGCGCGCCGTGATTCTACGACCACTTTTGGACAGTTCGCGGAAACAATCGCCCTCGTTTCACAAGGCAGACCCGGTCACATCGTTGACACACTGATCGCCGAACGCGGCCAGCGGATCGTCCAGAACCCGCTCTGGCCGGTGATGCGGCCGTTTCTCTACACGCTGCTGCGTTATGGACGGGCGATCAAATTCGCCAACGACATCTCGACGCTCAGCGGCTTCCAATGCTTCGAATACATGAGCGACCTCCTGAAGCTGGATGTGACGGTCGCCAATGCGGAGCGCATTCCCGAAAAGGGAGGCTTCATTCTCGTCAGCAACCATCCGACCGGGATCGCCGACGGGGTTGCCGTCTTCGACCTCCTGAAGTCGCGCCGTCCGGACATGATGGTGTTCGCCAACCGCGACGCGGTGCGCGTCAATCCCCGTTTTTCCGAGATGATCATCCCCGTCGAATGGCGGGAGGAATACAAGACCAAGCTCAAGGCCCGCGAGACGCTGGTGCTCACCAACAAGACGATCGCGGACGGCAAGGTCATGGTGCTGTTTCCCTCGGGGCGCATCGCCTACTGGGCGGACGGCAGGCTGAACGAGCGCCCGTGGAAGACATCCGCCGTCAGCCTCGCCCGCAAGTACAATCTGCCGATCCTGCCGATCCACATGCGGGCCCGCAATTCCGGCCTGTTCTACTGGTTCGCCAAGTGGTCGACGGAACTGCGCGACATGACGGTGTTCTACGAGCTGCTGAACAAAAAGGGCGACCATTTCGATTTCACCGTCGGTCAGATGATCCCGCCGAGCGCGCTGGATGGCGATATGACGGAGGTCACCAAGGCGCTGGAACAGCACACGGTGTTCGAGCTTGCCGCCGATGGCGATGCGGTGTTCAAGCCCGCCGAGAAGGCGCAGACGGCGTCGGCGGCGTGAAGCCGGGGCTCAGCGGTATTTTTTCCATCCGGCTCTTCGGTTAGAAGTAGCGCATGCTGCTTCGCTCGATGTTTGCCGCCAACTATCGCTCGCTGCGCTCGATCCGGATGGATCTGGCCGGCGTCAATCTGTTTATCGGCGAGAACGGCGTCGGCAAATCCAATCTCTACCGTGCGCTGCAGCTGGTGCAGGCGGCGGTGCGCGGAAATCTGGCCTATGAGATCGCTGCCGAAGGCGGCATGGCGTCTGCGCTCTGGTCTGGGCAGCGCCGTCAGGAGAAGAATTTCCGCATCAAGCTCGAAGTCGAGGTTCTTGATGACGAGCGGGCGGTGACGTTCCGCTACCGGGTCGAGGCGGGGCTTCGTCCGCCTATCGATGCCGCGGGCTTTGCCTTCGAGCCGCAGGTGAAGGAAGAGGAGCTTGTCGTTGAAACCGGTTCGCGGCCCGTGACGATGATGAAACGCACCGGGCCGGGGATCATGGTGCGCGGGACAAGCGGCCGGATGGAGGAGTATCCCGAAAAGGCGATGACCTCGGAAACGGCAATCGCGCTGCTCGGCGATGCCGGCCACTATCCGGAAGTCGGCGCTTTTCGGCGATTGATCGACGGCTGGCGGTTCTTCCATGGTTTTCGAACGGATCGGGATTCCGCCCTGCGGCAGCCCTGCCTTGCCGTTACCTCGCCGCTGCTGGATCAGGACGGCGGTAACATGGCGGCGGTGTTCGCGACGCTCGTCCACACCCGTGGGGACACGGTGGAGCTCGACAGCGCCGTTGCTGCAGCTCTTGGCGGGGCGAAACTGCAAGTGCCTGAGCCGGGTGAATATGCGGAATTTGGTCTGGTATTTCCCGATTTCCCCAAACGGATTTTTCAGCCGCGCGAGCTTTCCGATGGCCAGATCCGTTTCCTCGGGCTCGCCGCGGCGCTGATGTCCTATCGCCAGCCGCCGCTGATCGCACTCAACGAGCCGGAGGCGAGCCTGCACCCGGACATGCTGGCGCCGCTCGCCGACATGATCGCGCAGGCCGCGCGCCACAGCCAGATCTGGATCGTCACCCATTCGGAACTGCTTGCCTCCGCCGTCCAGGAGCGTTGCGGCACGCGGCCGCGGCGGGTGATCCGAAAGGAAGGCGCCACCTGGATCGACGGCATGCGGCTGACCGGCGTCATCGACCACGAAGACGAGGATGAGTGATCCTGTTTAGGGTTCCCTTTTGTTCCGGGTTTGGGCATGGTCGCCGCCCATGGGCATAGATTCGTCCGATCTCTTCGGTTCGCTGTTTGAAGCGCCGTCATTGGTGAGGGTGGTGCCGGTTCTGGTGCCGCTGCCGGTGCCGGTCGCCTATAGCTATGCCGTGCCGGAAGGTGTGCATGTGGAGCCCGGTTCGGTGGTTCAGGTGCCGGTCGGCCCGCGGCAGTTGATCGGCGTCGTCTGGGACGGCGACAGTGACGACAAGCTCGACCCCAAGAAGCTGAGGCCGCTCACGCTTGTCTTCGATTGCCCGCCGCTTTCCAAGGAGATGCGCGATTTCGTCGATTGGGTGGCGAGCTATACGCTGTCGCCGCCGGGTCTTGTGGCGCGCATGGCGATCCGCGCACCGGCAGCACTCGATCCCGAGCCGATGGTCGAAGGCCTGCGCTATCTCGGCGGCCAGCCGGAGCGGCTGACGCCGGCGCGTGCCCGGGTGCTCGATCTTGCCGGTGAGGAGGAGATCCCGTGGACACGCAGCGGGCTGGCGCATGCTGCAGGCGTCTCGATGAGCGTCGTCGATGGACTGACCGCGCAGGGCATATTCGAGACGGTTTTTTTAGCCCCGCCGCCGGTCGTGGCGAGGCCCGATCCGGACTATACGAGCCCGCGTATCGAGGGGCCGCAGAAACAGGCGTCAGTGGAGATCCTGGAATCGATCCGGGCAGGCGGGTTCTCCACCTCGCTGATCGACGGCGTGACCGGCTCGGGCAAGACGGAGGTCTATTTCGAGGCCATCGCCGAAACCTTGAGGCGCGGCAAACAGGTGCTGATCCTGCTGCCGGAAATCGCGCTCACCTCAAGCTTCCTCGAACGTTTCCAGGAGCGGTTCGGCGCCAAGCCCGGCGAATGGCATTCGGATCTTGCCCCCCGCATGCGTGAAAAGGTCTGGCGCGGGGTGGTGACCGGGGAGGTGAAGGTTGTGGCAGGCGCCCGTTCGGCCCTGTTCCTGCCGTTCGAGGATCTCGGCCTGATCATCGTCGACGAGGAGCACGACCCCGCCTACAAGCAGGAGGACCGGGTCTTCTACAATGCCCGCGACATGGCGGTGGTGCGCGCCCGGATCGGCGATTTTCCGATCGTGCTCGTCTCGGCAACGCCTTCGGTGGAAAGCCAGGTCAATGGTCTGGCCGGCCGCTACAACACCGTGCACCTGCCGACCCGTTTCGGCGATGCGGCGATGCCGGACCTGCATCTGATCGACATGCGTCGCCACCCGCCGGAGCGCGGCGGCTTTCTGTCGCCGGTGCTTTTGCGGGCCATGAAGAAAACTCTCGAGCGGAACGAGCAGTCGCTGCTGTTCCTCAACCGGCGTGGGTATGCGCCCCTGACGCTCTGCCGCGTCTGCGGCCACCGTTTCCAGTGCCCGCAATGTTCGAGCTGGCTGGTGGAGCACCGGTTCAAGAGCCAGATCCAGTGCCATCAATGCGGTTATTCGGAACGCACGCCGGAAGCTTGCCCGGAATGTGGTACGCTCGACCATCTCGTCGCCTGCGGGCCGGGCGTCGAGCGGATTGCCGAGGAAGTCGAAAAACATTTTCCGGAGGCGCGGACGATCGTGATGTCGTCGGACCTGCTCGGTGGCGTCAAGCGCATGCGGATCGAGCTGGAGGCGATTGCCAAGGGCGAGGCGGATATCGTCATCGGCACGCAGCTCGTCGCCAAGGGCCATAATTTTCCACTGATGACGCTGGTCGGCATCGTCGATTCCGATCTCGGCCTGTCCAACGGCGATCCCCGCGCCGCGGAGCGCACCTTCCAGCTTCTGAGCCAGGTGACCGGCCGCGCGGGGCGAACCGGTCTCAAGAGCCATGGCCTTCTGCAGACCTTCCAGCCGCAGCATCCGGTGATGCAGGCAATCGTCTCGGGCGATGCCGGGGCTTTTTACGAACGCGAGATCGCCGAACGGGAAAAGGCGATCCTGCCGCCGTTCGGCCGGCTGGCCTCGCTGATCGTCTCCGCCGAGACCCGTGCGGATGCGGAAATCCATGCGAGAGGCTTGCGGGCGGCTGCGCCGAAGGTCACGGGCATTTCGGTTCTGGGGCCGGCGGAAGCGCCGCTGGCGCTGGTGCGCGGGCGGCATCGCTTCCGGCTGCTGGTACATGGACGGCGCAATTCCGACATGCAGGCGTTTCTGCGGGCGATGCTGGAAAACGGCCCGAAACAGCGCGGTTCGGTGCAGATCCAGCTCGATATCGACCCGCAGAGTTTTCTGTAGCTTCTTTGCGAGTTGTTTACCGCTTGCGCTAGAATCTTGGCGATTCGAATGATGCGAGGCGACATGGAACTCTATTTTCCCACTGAACTCGGCGAGCAGGTGGCTTTTGTCTGTGCGGCGGCCACTGCCGTGCTCGGTCTTCTCGTCTTCCTGTTTCCCGCCGTCGTTCTGCGCCTGACGGCGTTCCAGATCGGCGAGGTGCGGCCGGAAGGTTATGCCGCGGTCCGCTCCGCCGGCGCCCATCATCTGGGCTTCGGTGTTGCGGCGATCATGCTCGCCCAGAACTGGATCTACCTGACGCTTGGCATTGCGCTCGGATTTGCGGCCCTAGGGCGGTTGCTGTCCTGTGCCCTGGATCGAGGCTTCACTCCCAGAAACATGGCATTTTCCCTACTTCAAGTTGTGCTCGCCGGCGGGCCGCTCGCCTACTTCTTCGACTATATCTGACGCATAATTCGAAGATTGCAGGCGGTTGCCTGCCGAAAATCCTGCCGCTTCCGGTATAAAATCGCTCTCAGCCCTTGCGTGTCCGGCTTTTTCCGTTATCAGGCGTGTTGCGAGTCCTTACAGCCTATGCTAGACGGACCGCGAAAGTCGGAAAGGGTAGGGCGCGAGCTCTGCAGGTTCTGAAAAAAATCAAACGATTTCAAGCTCTTGATTCACCTCTCCCGTAGGGTCTGGCGCTTGGATGGCAATACAGGGAAACTGTGCCCGTGGCTGACACGTCCCAGCTTATTTCCGGTGTAGCGGAGCGTTATGCTTCCTCGCTTTTCGAACTGTCCCTCGAGGCTGGTTCGATCGACAAGGTCGGTGCCGATCTTGATCGTTTTCAGGCGCTGCTGGATGAGAGTGAAGACCTGCGACGCCTGGTCGCAAGCCCGGTATTTTCCGCCGAAGATCAGCAGAAGGCCGTGCTCGCGGTTGCCGAGCGGGCTGGCATTTCCGGTCTCGTCGCCAATTTCCTGAAGGTCGTTGCCGGCAATCGTCGCCTTTTCGCGATGCCCGGCATGATCCGCGCCTTCCGCCAGATCGCCGCAGAGCATCGTGGTGAAATCACTGCCGAGGTCACCTCGGCGCATGCGCTTTCCGAAGCGCAGGAAAACGAACTCAAGTCGGCGCTGAAGGGCGTAACCGGCAAAGACGTGGCAATCGCCGTGACCATCGACCCGTCGATCCTCGGCGGACTGGTCGTCAAGGTCGGTTCTCGTCAGATCGATACTTCCCTTCGCACCAAACTTTCCACCCTTAAGCTTGCACTGAAAGAGGTTGGCTGATGGATATCCGCGCCGCGGAAATTTCCGCAATTCTGAAAGACCAGATCAAGAATTTCGGCCAGGAGGCTGAAGTTTCCGAAGTCGGACAGGTTCTGTCCGTCGGCGACGGCATTGCCCGCGTCTACGGTCTGGACAATGTCCAGGCCGGCGAGATGGTCGAATTCCCGGGCGGCATCCGTGGCATGGCGCTGAACCTCGAAGCCGACAATGTCGGCGTCGTCATCTTCGGTTCCGACCGTGCGATCAAGGAAGGCGACATCGTCAAGCGGACCGGCGCCATCGTCGACGTTCCGGTCGGTCCGGAACTGCTCGGCCGCGTCGTTGACGCGCTCGGCAACCCGATCGACGGCAAGGGCCCGATCAATGCGACCCGCCGTTCGCGCGTCGACGTCAAGGCTCCGGGCATCATTCCGCGCAAGTCGGTTCATGAGCCGATGTCGACCGGCCTCAAGGCCATCGATGCGCTCATCCCGGTTGGCCGCGGCCAGCGCGAGTTGGTCATCGGCGACCGCCAGACCGGCAAGACCGCGATCATTCTCGACACGATCCTCAACCAGAAGGCCATCCACGATAACGGCCCGGACTCGGAAAAGCTGTTCTGCGTCTACGTCGCTATCGGCCAGAAGCGCTCGACGGTTGCCCAGTTCGTGAAGGTTCTCGAAGAGCGCGGCGCTCTGCCGTACTCGATCATCGTTGCTGCGACCGCTTCCGATCCGGCTCCGATGCAGTATCTCGCACCGTTCGCCGGCTGCGCGATGGGCGAATATTTCCGCGATAACGGCATGCATGCCCTGATCGGCTACGACGACCTTTCCAAGCAGGCTGTCGCCTACCGCCAGATGTCGCTGCTGCTGCGCCGCCCGCCGGGCCGCGAAGCTTATCCGGGCGACGTCTTCTACCTGCATTCCCGCCTTCTGGAGCGCGCTGCAAAGCTCTCCGACGAGCGTGGCAATGGTTCGCTGACGGCTCTGCCGGTCATCGAAACCCAGGGTAACGACGTTTCGGCCTTCATTCCGACCAACGTGATCTCGATCACCGACGGCCAGATCTTCCTTGAAACCGACCTGTTCTACCAGGGTATCCGCCCGGCCGTTAACGTCGGTCTGTCGGTTTCCCGCGTCGGCTCGGCCGCGCAGATCAAGGCGATGAAGCAGGTTGCCGGCTCGATCAAGGGCGAACTCGCCCAGTATCGCGAAATGGCCGCCTTCGCCCAGTTCGGCTCCGACCTCGACGCCTCGACGCAGCGCCTCCTGAACCGCGGCGCACGCCTGACGGAACTCCTGAAGCAGCCGCAGTTCGCGCCGCTGAAGACGGAAGAGCAAGTCGCTGTGATCTTCGCCGGCGTCAACGGCTACCTCGACAAGATCGCGGTCGCCCAGGTCGGCAAGTTCGAGCAGGGCTTCCTCTCGTACCTGCGTTCCGAAGGCAAGGCTATCCTCGATGCGATCCGCACCGAGAAGCAGCTTTCCGACGACACGCGCGCGAAGCTGAAGGCCGCTCTCGACAGCTACGCCAAGTCTTTCGCCTGAGAACAGATCAAGCTCGAGGACCGATAACGGATGCCTTCACTTAAGGATCTGAAAAACCGGATCGCCTCCGTCAAGGCGACGCAGAAGATCACCAAGGCGATGAAAATGGTCGCCGCGGCGAAGCTGCGCCGTGCCCAGGAGGCGGCCGAGGCCGCCCGTCCTTACGCGGAACGCATGACCAAGGTGCTGGCCGGCCTTTCGGCCGCCAATGCCGGCAATGCGGAAGCGCCGCTGCTGCTTTCGGGCACGGGCAAGGACCAGGTTCATCTGCTGATCGTCGCGACCGGCGAACGCGGTCTGGCCGGGGGCTTCAACTCCTCGATCATCCGCCTCGCCCGCGATCACGCATTGAAGCTGCTTGCCCAGGGCAAGACGGTGAAGATCATCACCGTCGGCCGCAAGGGCAACGACATCCTGCGCCGCACGTTCAAGGACAACATCGTCGACTACGTGACGTTCCGCGAAATCAAGCAGCTCGGTTTCGTCCAGGCCGACGAGGTGGCACACAAGGTGCTCGCGCTCTACAATGCCGGCGAATTCGACATCGCGACGCTGTTCTACGCACGCTTCCAGTCGGTGATCTCGCAGGTGGCGACCGCCTCGCAGATCATCCCGGCCAAGTTCGATGCGACGCAGGCTGCGGATGCCTCCTCGGCGCTCTACGAATACGAGCCGAGCGAAGAGGAAATCCTCGAAGACCTGCTGCCGAAGAACGTCGCAGTCCAGATCTTCCGGGCTCTGCTCGAAAACAACGCTTCCTTCTATGGCGCGCAGATGTCCGCGATGGACAACGCGACGCGCAATGCCGGTGACATGATCAACAAGCTGACGCTCTCCTACAACCGTCAGCGCCAGGCACAGATCACCAAGGAACTTATCGAAATCATTTCGGGCGCGGAAGCGCTCTGAGGTAAAGAAAGAGGGTAAGAATCATGGCTACCGCAACGGGCACGTCCCTCGGCAAGGTGACCCAGGTTATCGGCGCTGTCGTCGACGTCACTTTCGACGGCGAACTGCCGGCGATCCTGAACGCGCTTGAAACCGACAACAACGGCAACCGCCTCGTTCTCGAAGTCGCGCAGCACCTCGGCGAAAGCGCCGTCCGCACCATCGCGATGGACTCGACCGAAGGTCTGGTTCGTGGTCAGCACGTCACCGATACCGGCGCTCCGATCACCGTTCCGGTCGGCCCGGAAACGCTCGGCCGCATCATGAACGTCATCGGCGAGCCGGTCGACGAAGCCGGTCCGCTGGTCACCTCCGGCAAGCGCGCCATCCACCAGGAAGCGCCTTCCTACGTCGAGCAGTCGACCGAAGGCCAGATCCTGGTTACCGGCATCAAGGTCGTCGACCTTCTCGCGCCTTACGCAAAGGGCGGCAAGATCGGCCTCTTCGGCGGTGCAGGCGTCGGCAAGACGGTTCTCATCATGGAACTCATCAACAACGTTGCGAAGGCACACGGCGGTTACTCCGTGTTCGCAGGCGTCGGTGAGCGTACCCGCGAAGGCAACGACCTTTACCACGAAATGATCGAATCGGGCGTCAACAAGCATGGCGGCGGCGAAGGCTCCAAGGCGGCCCTCGTTTACGGCCAGATGAACGAACCGCCGGGCGCCCGCGCCCGCGTCGCTCTGACGGGTCTGACCATCGCTGAAGACTTCCGCGACAAGGGCCAGGACGTTCTGTTCTTCGTCGACAACATCTTCCGCTTCACCCAGGCAGGTTCGGAAGTGTCCGCTCTGCTCGGCCGTATTCCTTCGGCCGTGGGTTATCAGCCGACGCTCGCCACCGACATGGGCCAGATGCAGGAACGCATCACCACCACGACCAAGGGCTCGATCACCTCGGTTCAGGCCATCTACGTTCCCGCCGACGACTTGACCGACCCGGCACCGGCAACCTCGTTCGCCCACCTGGACGCAACGACGGTTCTGTCGCGTTCGATCGCCGAAAAGGGCATCTACCCGGCCGTCGACCCGCTCGACTCCACCTCGCGCATGCTCGACCCGCTGGTCGTCGGCGAAGAGCACTATGACATCGCCCGCAAGGTCCAGTCGACCCTGCAGCGCTACAAGGCTCTCCAGGACATCATCGCCATCCTCGGCATGGACGAACTGTCCGAAGACGACAAGATGACCGTCCAGCGCGCCCGCAAGATCGAGCGCTTCTTGTCCCAGCCGTTCTTCGTCGCCGAAGTCTTCACCGGTTCGCCGGGCAAGCTTGTCGCGCTCGAAGACACGATCAAGGGCTTCAAGGGCCTCGTCAACGGCGATTACGACCATCTTCCGGAAGCCGCCTTCTACATGGTCGGCTCGATCGAAGAAGCCGTCGAAAAGGCCAAGAAGCTGGCTGAAGCCGCCTGATCCTGAACGAGATGGCGCGCGGGACTATCTCCGGCGCGCCTTTCCCGCATAAAACACGCGGGCTTCTCGGCAAAGAATTGCCTCGATGCCCCGATGAATTAGTCTTTCGCGATTCCGGACGCAAAACCGCTTTGCACTTTTGCTGGAATTGCTTTGAGGAAGTAGACCTTCATGGCCGAGGCTTTCAACTTTGAACTGGTTTCGCCCGAGCGCCTGCTCGTCTCGGAAAAGGTCACCGAAGTGGTGATCCCGGCGACGCTTGGCGAAATGACGGTGCTTGCCAATCACGCGCCGACGATGACGACCATCAAGCCGGGTGTGGTTTCGGTGAAGCTCGCTTCCGGCCAGGTCAACAAATACGTGGTTTTCGGCGGCTTCGCCGACATCCTGCCGACCGGCTGCACGCTGCTTGCCGAATCCGCGGTTCCGGCGAGCGAGCTGACCCACGCGACGCTGCAGAAGCGGATCGAGACGACGCAGGCCGAAATCAACCACGCGCAGAACGACGAGCACAAAACGAAGCTCGAGCAGTTCCTGGCGGAATTGACCCACCTTAACGGTGTGGTCGTCCCGGCCTGATACTTCAAAATTCTCTGCGAAAGATCGAGGCGGTCCGAAAGGCCGCCTTTTTCTTTGGGCGTGGGTGATATCGGCTCTCAGCGGCGGCGATCGTTGTGACCGGATGCCGGCTTGTATGTGCCGCGCCATCTTGTTAGCCCTTGTCGGCGGAGGAACGCGATGATCGACAAGCTGGAATTTTTCATTGCCCTGGCGCGCGAGAGCCATTTCGGCCGGGCGGCGGAGGAGTGCGGCATCTCGCAGCCCTCGCTTTCGGCCGCGATCCGCCAGCTTGAGGAGAGCCTCGGCGTGCAGCTGGTGGTGCGCGGCTCGCGCTATCAGGGCCTGACGCCGGAGGGTCAGCGTGTGCTCGAATGGGCAAAACGCATTGTCGGCGACGCGCGCACCATGCGCGAGGAAATGCGCGCCGCCCGCAAGGGCCTTGTCGGCCATATCCGACTGGCGTCGATCCCGACGGCGCTGGCGATGATCCCCAGACTGACGGAACCCTTCCAGGCCAAGCACCCGGAGGTCACCTTTTCCGTCGTCTCGCGCAATTCCCTGCAGGTGCTTTCGCAGCTCGACAATTTCGAGATCGACGCGGGCATTACCTATCTCGACAACGAGCCGCTGGGGCGTGTGACGAGCGTGCCGCTCTATGCGGAGCGCTACAATCTGGTAACGGCCGAAGGGGCGCCCTATGCCGACCGGGAAAGCGTCACCTGGAAGGAGATGGCTGATCTTAGGCTCTGTCTATTGACGCCGGACATGCAGAACCGCCGGATCATCAACCAGCACCTCGCGGAAGCGGGGGTGACGGTGAAGCCAATGCTCGAATCGAACTCCATGGTGGTGCTTCTCTCGCATGTGGGGACCGGGCGCTGGGCGAGCATTATGCCACGCAACGTGGCGCGATCATTCGGGTTTGCAAAAGAAATCAGGACGATCCCGATCGTCGATCCGGAAGCCACGCATATCGTCGGACTGGTTGCGACACACCGCGAGCCGTTTACGCCGCTGGTGTCGGCCCTGCTTCACGAGGCTCGCAGCCTCACTCCTGCGGCCATGGCTTGATAGCTTTTTTCTATCGCGTAACCGATCTCCCTTATTGACGGTTGCGGCATCGGTTGCGACATTCCATCCCCAGTAGGCGAAGTACGACTGTCGGACAACTTCGTCGGCTTTCTGATCCGCATGTGCATGTGGCGCCGACGCCGCGACGCGGGAACGGATCAGCTGGGAGGCTATAGACTATGAATATGCGAATTTCCGCCGGTGAATTCACCGAGCGGTCGCTTCAGATCATCAGGGATCTGAAGCATCTGGAAGGCCCGATGCTGCCGATCCTGCATGCGATCCAGGCGGAGTTCGGTTATGTGCCGGAGGAGGTTAAGCCGGTCATTGCCAGCGAGCTCAATCTGTCGCGCGCCGAGGTGCATGGCGTCGTCACCTTCTATCACGAATTCCGCGACCACCCTGCCGGCCGGCATGTGCTGAAACTCTGTCGCGCCGAAGCCTGCCAGTCGATGGGCAGCGACCGCATTGCGGACCGCGCCCGGCAGCTTCTCGGGATCGACTTCCACCAGACGACGCTCGATGGTTCGGTGACGCTGGAAGCCGTCTACTGTCTGGGGCTCTGCGCCTGCGCGCCCGCCGCGATGCTCGACGGCGAGGTCTATGGCCGTGTCGACGAGCACTGTCTTGGCGACATCGTTGCGGGGCTAAGCCGATGACGGTGACGATTTTCGTTCCGCGTGATGCTGCTGCATTGGCGCTCGGCGCCGAGAAGGTGGCGAAAGCGATTGCCGAGGAGATTGCGTCCCGCGGGCTCGATGCCCAGATCGTGCGCAACGGCTCGCGCGGCATGTTCTGGCTGGAGCCGCTGGTCGAGGTGCGCACGGAGCATGAGCGTATCGCCTACGGGCCGGTCAAGGCTGGAGACGTTAAGGGCCTGTTCGATGCAGGCTTTCTGGAGGGTGGAGAGCATGCTCTGCATCTCGGCCCCACCCACGATATCCCATTCCTACGGCAGCAGACGCGCCTGACATTCTCCCGTTGCGGCGTCACCGATCCGCTTTCGCTGGATGACTATCGCCAGTATCAGGGCCTCAAGGGTCTTGAAAACGCGATCGCCATGACGCAGGCCGAGATCGTCGCCCAGGTGACCGATAGCGGCCTTCGCGGTCGCGGCGGCGCCGGCTTCCCGACCGGCATCAAGTGGAAGACGGTGATGGATGCGGCGGGGCCGCAGAAATACATCGTCTGCAATGCGGATGAGGGCGACAGCGCCACGTTCGCGGACCGGATGATCATGGAGGGCGATCCCTTCGTCCTGATCGAAGGCATGATCATCGCCGGCATCGCGACGGGCGCCACCAAGGGTTATGTCTATACCCGCTCGGAATATCCGCATGCGATCGCGACGATGCGCCAAGCCGTCGAGATCGCCCGTGCCGCCGGCATTCTCGGCCCGTCGGTGATGGGCTCGGTGCATGCCTTCGACATGGAGATCCGCTCCGGCGCCGGCGCCTATGTCTGCGGCGAGGAGACTTCGCTGCTGAATTCGCTGGAAGGCAAGCGCGGCATCGTGCGCGCCAAGCCGCCGCTGCCGGCGCTGCAGGGCTTCCTTGGCCGTCCGACCGTGGTCAACAACGTCATTTCGCTCGCTTCCGTGCCGGTTATCATGGATCGCGGCGCCGCCTTCTACCGCGATTTCGGCATGGGCCGTTCGCGCGGCACGATCCCGATCCAGATCGCCGGCAATGTCAAATACGGCGGCCTCTACGAGACGGCCTTCGGCCTGTCGCTCGGCGAGATCGTCGATCATATCGGCGGCGGCACGGCGACCGGGCGGCCGGTCAAGGCAGTGCAGGTGGGTGGGCCGCTCGGCGCCTATTTCCCGCGGGCGCTGTTCGATACGCCGTTCGACTACGAAGCCTTCGCAGCCCGGGACGGGCTGATCGGCCATGCCGGCATCACCGTGTTCGACGATAGTGCCGACATGCTGAAGCAGGCGCGGTTCGCGATGGAATTCTGCGCCATCGAAAGCTGCGGCAAGTGCACGCCCTGCCGGATCGGCTCGACGCGCGGCGTCGAAACGGCCGACAAGATCGCTCAAGGGATCGAGCCGGAGAAGAACAAGGCGCTGCTGGCAGACCTGTGCAACACGATGAAGTTCGGTTCGCTCTGCGCGCTCGGCGGGTTTACGCCCTATCCCGTCATGAGCGCGATGAACCATTTCCCGGAGGATTTTTCTCCGGCACCAATGGTGGAGGCGGCTGAGTGATGGACGCCCCTATCTTTGCTTCGGCGCAAGCCGCCCCCCTCTGGCCTGCCGGCCATCTCCCCCACGGGTGGGGAGATCGGCTGGGCGCGCGCTCACCGCTTTCCGTTCCACGTCTCATCCTCCGCTTCGGTCCTTCTGAAGCGACGGCCATGCCGCTTGTAATCTCCCCACCTGTGGGGGAGATGGCCGGCAGGCCAGAGGGGGGCGATCTTGCTCCCGCGTTTACTTTTTCCAGCAAGGAGACACACAATGTCCCTCGTTCATGAAGTCGACTACGGCACACCGGCCTCGCGCTCCGAAGCTCAGGTGACCCTCACCATCGACGGTCGCGCCATTACCGTGCCGGAAGGCACGTCGATCATGCGCGCTTCGATGGAAGCCGGTATCAAGGTTCCGAAACTCTGCGCCACCGACATGGTCGACGCCTTCGGGTCCTGCCGCCTCTGTCTCGTGGAGATCGAAGGCCGCAACGGAACGCCGGCCTCGTGCACCACGCCGGTCATGCCGGGCATGGTCGTCCACACCCAGACCGGGCGGCTGAAGGACATCCGCCGCGGCGTGATGGAACTCTATATCTCCGACCATCCGCTCGACTGTCTCACCTGCGCCGCCAACGGGGACTGCGAATTGCAGGACATGGCGGGTGCCGTGGGCCTTCGCGACGTGCGTTACGGCTATGAGGGCGACAACCACGTCAAGGCTCGCAACGATGGCGCAATCAACGCCAAGTGGATGCCGAAGGACGAGTCGAACCCCTACTTCACCTATGATCCGTCGAAATGCATCGTCTGCTCCCGTTGCGTTCGCGCCTGCGAGGAAGTGCAGGGCACGTTCGCGCTGACGATCGAGGGCCGTGGCTTCGGCAGCCGGGTCTCGCCCGGTGCCCACGAGCTTTTCCTCGATTCCGAATGCGTATCCTGCGGCGCCTGCGTGCAGGCTTGCCCGACGGCGACGCTCACCGAAAAGTCGGTCATCGCCATCGGCCAGCCGGAACATTCGGAAGTGACGACCTGCGCCTATTGCGGTGTCGGCTGCTCCTTCAAGGCGGAAATGCGCGGCGAGGAACTCGTGCGCATGGTGCCGTGGAAGGACGGCCAGGCGAACCGTGGCCATTCCTGCGTCAAGGGCCGCTTCGCTTACGGTTATGCGACCCACAAGGATCGCATCCTCAACCCGATGATCCGCGAGAAGATCTCCGATCCTTGGCGGGAAGTGACCTGGGACGAGGCCTTTTCGCACGTGGCTTCCGAGTTTCGACGCATCCAGTACCAGTACGGTCGGGATTCGATCGGCGGCATCACCTCGTCGCGCTGCACCAACGAGGAGACCTTCCTCGTCCAGAAGCTGATCCGCGCCGGTTTCGGCAACAACAATGTCGATACCTGCGCCCGCGTCTGCCATTCGCCGACCGGTTACGGCCTTGGCCAGGCCTTCGGCACGTCTGCCGGCACGCAGAACTTCGATTCGGTCGAACATACCGACGTCGTCATCGTCATCGGCGCCAACCCGACCGATGGCCATCCGGTGTTCGGCTCGCGCCTCAAGAAGCGGCTGCGCCAAGGCGCCAAGCTGATCGTCATCGATCCGCGCCGCATCGATCTCGTCCGCACGCCGCATGTGGAGGCGGACTATCATCTGCCGCTGCAGCCCGGCACCAACGTGGCCGTGCTGACCGCACTCGCCCATGTCATCGTCACGGAAGGCCTGTTCGACGAAAAGTTCATCCGCGAGCGTTGCGACTGGTCCGAGTTCGAGGACTGGGCCGGTTTCGTTTCGGAAGACGCACACAGCCCGGAGGCGACCGAGAAATATACCGGCGTGCCGGCGGATCTCGTTCGCGGCGCGGCCCGGCTTTACGCCAAGGGCGGCAATGGCGCGATCTATTACGGCCTCGGCGTCACCGAGCACAGCCAGGGTTCGACGACCGTCATGGCGATTGCCAACCTTGCCATGGTCACCGGCAATCTCGGTCGCCCGGGTGTCGGCGTCAATCCGCTGCGCGGCCAGAACAATGTCCAAGGCGCCTGCGACATGGGTTCGTTCCCGCACGAACTGCCGGGCTATCGCCACATTTCCGACGATGCCACCCGCGACATTTTCGAAAAGCTCTGGGGTGTGACGCTCAACAACGAGCCGGGCCTGCGCATCCCGAACATGCTGGATGCGGCCGTCGAAGGCACGTTCAAGGGCATCTACATCCAGGGCGAGGATATCCTCCAGTCCGACCCGGACACCAAGCATGTCTCGGCCGGTCTTGCCGCGATGGAATGTGTCGTCGTTCACGACCTCTTTTTGAACGAGACCGCCAATTACGCGCATGTCTTCCTGCCGGGTTCGACCTTCCTCGAAAAAGACGGCACGTTCACCAACGCGGAACGCCGCATCAACCGCGTGCGCAAGGTGATGAGCCCGAAGAACGGTTATGGCGACTGGGAAGTCACCCAGAAGCTGGCGCAGGCTATGGGGCTTGCCTGGAACTATACCCATCCATCGCAGATCATGGACGAGATCGCCGTCAGCACGCCGAGCTTCGCGCTGGTTTCCTACGACTATCTCGACAAGATGGGCTCGGTTCAGTGGCCGTGTAACGAGGCGCATCCGGTCGGTTCGCCGATCATGCATACCGACGGTTTCGTGCGCGGCAAGGGCAAGTTCATCCGCACCGAATATGTGGCGACCGACGAGCGCACCGGTCCGCGCTTTCCGCTGCTGCTCACCACCGGCCGCATCCTGTCCCAGTACAATGTCGGTGCCCAGACGCGGCGGACCGAGAACGTCACCTGGCATGCGGAAGACCGGCTGGAGATCCATCCGCACGATGCCGAACAGCGCGGCATCAAGGAAGGCGACTGGATCAAGCTCGCCAGCCGTTCGGGCGATACGACGCTGCGGGCGCTGATCACCGATCGGGTGGCGCCGGGCGTGGTCTACACGACCTTCCATCATCCGAACACGCAAGCGAATGTCATCACCACCGACTTCTCCGACTGGGCGACCAACTGCCCGGAATACAAGGTGACGGCGGTGCAGGTGTCTCCCTCCAACGGCCCGACCGAGTGGCAGAGCGACTATGACGAACTGTCGCGGCGGTCTCGACGGATTACGGGGAAGCTGGAGGCTGCGGAATAGTGTCTGTCGGCGCTCAGTCCACCCCCCTCTGCCCTGCCGGGCATCTCCCCCACAAGGGGGGAGATCGAAGGATGCGTGCTCGGTGGTCCCTCTCTCATCTGTGTAGGAGCAGGGGGCCGGCAGAGAGTAGAGCTCGGCAATCTCAAGGTTTTGGGTTGGGCAACGCTTCGCGTCTTGCCGATCTCCCCCCTTGTGGGGGAGATGCCCGGCAGGGCAGAGGGGGGCCGGCTGGCTCCAATTGCCGATGACCTTATTCAGCACCACCGCCACCGCCCCCGAGATCGCGCGCCGTAACGGCGTGACCCGCGCCGGTTCGCGGGTGGTGCCGGAGGAGGTGCCGATCGCTTTTTCCTATGGTGGGTCGACCCATGCCGTGATGATGGCCTCTCCGGCGGATCTTGAGGATTTCGCGGTCGGCTTCAGCCTCACGGAAGGCATCATAACGTCGATGGGGGAGATCGAGAGCATTTCCGTTGTCGAGGAAGGTGCCGGTCTCGACGTCCAGGTGACGCTTCTCGAGGATAAGGAAGACGCGCTACGCGCCCGTCGGCGGCATATGGCAGGGCCGGTCGGCTGCGGGCTTTGCGGTATTGAATCGATCGAGCAGGCCATGCGTCCGGTGCCGGATGTTTCCGCAGTGACGATGGCGCTCAGCGCCAAAGAGGTGAGTGAAGCTGTCGTGGCACTCAACAGTGCGCAGCCGCTGCATCGGCAAACCCATGCGGTTCACGGCGCCGGCTTCGTCGTACCAGGCAAGGGGCTGGTTGCCGTCCGCGAGGATGTCGGACGCCACAATGCGCTCGACAAGCTTGCCGGAGCGGTCACCCGCGAGGGCATCAAGGGTTCGGCCGGCGTCGTGGTCGTCACCAGCCGCATCTCGGTCGAGATGGTGCAGAAGACGGCTATCCTTGGAAGCCCGGTGCTGATCGCCATTTCCGCCCCCACCGCACTTGCCATCCGCACGGCGGAAGCGGCGGGCATGACGCTGATCGCGCTGACGCGCGGCGAGGATTTCGAGATTTTTACGCGGACCGATCGCATAACCACTGGAGTTGTCGCCGATGTCGCATGACCAAAGCCCCGAGCAACTGGTGCTCGACAAACTGGTCCGGATGGCCAACCAGATCGCCACCTTCTTCCTGTCGCAGCCGGAAAAGGTGCGCGCCGAGGGCGTCGCGACGCATATCAACAAGTTCTGGGAGCCCCGCATGCGCAGGCACCTTTTCGAGCATCTCGACAATGGCGGGGCAGGGCTGCTGCCGCTCGTCGTCGAGGCTTCGACGCTGATCCGCCGGCCGGAGGCCAAGGTCGGATCGGGCGTCGGGGTCGGCCAGGATGCGACGGAAGGTGCGCCGGGCGGCAAGGGGCCCGCCGAAGGAGAATCGTTTTCCGAACCAAGCATTCCGGAGAGCGCCGCATGAATTCATCCATCCGGCAGGTGAGGGGCCGGAGGAGGAATAGAGCCTAGCCATCATCCGAGGGAGGATATTTTAAATGGCAATTGCTGGAACGACGGACGAGGGCCTGACAGGCAATGTCGGGCTCCTCGATAGGGAACGTATTATCGCAAAACCAGGTTTCAATCGCTGGCTCGTGCCGCCGGCAGCTTTGGCCATTCATCTTTGCATCGGCATGGCTTACGGCTTCAGCGTCTTCTGGCTGCCGCTCTCCCGCGCCTTGGGTACCGCGCAGGACCCGTCCTGCGCCAGTCTCAATCTCATCTCGGCCCTGTTCACGACAAGCTGCAACTGGCGTGTTGCGGATCTGGGCTGGATCTACACGCTGTTCTTCGTGCTGCTCGGTTGCTCGGCGGCGATCTGGGGCGGCTGGCTGGAACGGGTCGGCCCGCGCAAGGCAGGCTTCGTCTCGGCCTGCTGCTGGTGCGGCGGCATTATCGTCGCGGCGATCGGCGTCATGACCCATCAGCTGTGGCTGATGTGGATCGGCGCCGGCGTGATCGGTGGTGTCGGCCTCGGTCTCGGTTACATTTCGCCGGTTTCGACGCTGATCAAGTGGTTCCCCGACCGCCGCGGCATGGCGACGGGCATGGCCATCATGGGCTTCGGCGGCGGTGCGATGATCGGTGCTCCGCTTGCCAACCTCTTGATGAACTATTTCAAGACCGATGCTTCGGTCGGCGTCTGGCAGACCTTCGTCTGCATGGCGGTGATCTATTTCTGCTTCATGATAGGTGGCGCCTTCGGTTATCGCATCCCGCCGGCCGGCTGGCGTCCGGAAGGCTGGACGCCTCCGGTCTCCAAGACGACGATGATCACCACCAAGCACGTCCATCTGCGGGATGCACACAAGACCAAGCAGTTCTGGATGATCTGGCTGGTGCTTTGCTTGAACGTTTCGGCCGGCATCGGGGTTATCGGCATGGCGTCGCCAATGCTGCAGGAAATCTTCGCCGGTTCGCTGATCGGCCTGCCGAACCTGACCTTCTCGCAGCTCGATACTGGTCAGAAGGCGCAGATCGCCACGATCGCGGCCGGTTTTGCCGGTCTGCTGTCACTGTTCAACATTGGCGGGCGCTTCTTCTGGGCGTCGCTCTCCGACAAGATCGGCCGCAAGAATACCTACTATACGTTCTTCGTGCTCGGCATCGTACTTTACGCGCTTGCTCCGACGCTTGCCGACATGGGCAACAAGGCGCTTTTCGTGCTCGCCTTCGGCGTTATCCTGTCCATGTATGGCGGTGGTTTTGCGACCATCCCTGCCTATCTCGCGGATATCTTCGGCACCCAGTTCGTCGGTGCGATCCACGGCCGTCTGCTGACGGCCTGGGCGACGGCCGGCATTCTCGGTCCCGTCGTCGTCAACTATATCCGCGAAGCGCAGCTCACGGCGGGTGTGCCTGCCGGTCCGGCGCTCTATACCGGCACGATGTACATCCTCGCCGGCATGCTGGTGCTGGGGCTGATCGCCAACTCGCTGGTCCGCCCGCTTGCCGACAAGTGGTTCATGTCGGACCACGAAGTCGCTTCGCTGCAGGCAAAGACGGCCGCCGCGAATGCCGGTCCGACCGGCTCCTTCGGCATCGGCACCGGTGGTCTGGATGCCAAGGCGGCGATCGCCTGGGCAGTGGTCGGCATCCCGCTTCTCTGGGGCGTCTGGGTGACGCTGCGGAGCAGCCTGGTTCTGTTCGGCTGACATTCATCGAAAAGCATGAAGGGAGGGCGGCTTGTGCTGCCCTTTCCTTTTGCCTTGCACGAAAATGTGAGGATGAAAACGGAGGCGGCTCCGATTGACGGCGGCGGATTCCGGACTAGATTGCGTTCCGGAGCCCGACGTCGCTTTCCCTGCGAGACGCACGCGCCCGCGTGCCCGATCCGGCTCCGAACGACTGCTTTTATCTCTTCATATCTTCAGTGCACACGGGAGTTCTCCATGCGCTACAATCAATTGGGCAATACAGGTCTTTTCGTCTCGGAAATCTGCCTCGGCACGATGACCTTCGGCGAGAACCAGGCGGGTGCCGTCTGGAGTGCCGTCGCCGGTCTCGATCAGGACGCCGCCGACAGGATCGTCGAGCGTTCGCTTGCCGCGGGTGTCAATTTCATCGACACGGCGAATGTCTATTCCCAGGGTAAATCCGAGCTCATTCTCGGCCAGGCGATCAAGAACCTCGGCGTAGCGCGCAAGGACGTGATCATCGCCACGAAATTCCATGGCCAGATGGGTGACAAGCCGAACGATCGCGGCGCTTCGCGCGGCCATATCATGGATTCGGTCGAGCAGAGCCTCGAACGGCTGCAGATGGACCATATTGATCTCTACCAGATCCATGGCACCGATACGGTAACGCCGGTCGACGAGACGCTTCGGGCGCTTGACGATCTCGTGTCGCGCGGTCTCGTCCGTTACATCGGCCTTTCCAACTGGGCGGCCTGGCGGATGGCGAAGGCGCTCGGCATTTCCGAGCGCAAGGGTTATGCCCGTTTCGAGACGGTGCAGGCCTATTATTCGATTGCCGGCCGCGACCTGGAGCGGGATATCGTGCCGCTGATGCAGGAGGAAAAGCTCGGCCTGATGGTCTGGTCGCCGCTCGCCGGCGGGCTGCTCTCCGGCAAGTATGGTCCCGGCGCGCCGGGCAATGGCGAGGGCCGCCGCGCCAGCTTCGATTTTCCGCCGGTCGACAAGGAGCGCGCCTGGGCTTGCGTCGCAGCCATGCGTGAGGTCGGTGCCAGGCACGGCGCGAGCGTCGCGGAAGTGGCGCTGGCCTATATCCTGGCCAAACCCTTCGTGACGAGCGTCATCATCGGCGCCAAGCGGCTGGAACAGCTCGAAGAGAATCTGAAGGCCGTGAAGCTGAAGCTGGACGCCGAGGATATGGTGAAGCTCGACGAGGTGAGCGCGCTTGCTCCGGAATATCCGGGCTGGATGCTGGCCCGCCAGGGCGCCGGGCGCCGGCCGGCCCCGTTCGAGCCGAAGGAATAATCATGAAAAAAGCCCGCGGCGGTTCAAGGCTGCGGGCTCCATAATCTTATAGCGGCTTAGAGTCTTTCCAGCCAACCGCCTTGGCCTTGAGGTCGAATGCGCAGGCCTTTCTTGGCCCCCGTTATCGCAATCAGGCAGCCAGATCGTCGGCTTCGGTGCCCTTGAACATCTTGGCGAGGTTCAGGAAGCAGATCATGCCGTTCTCGTTGGCGATGATGCCTTCGGAGAACGACTTGTCGAAGGAGGCGGAGATTTCCGGAACCGGCTGAACCTGGCTCGATGGGATCGTCAGGATGTCCGAGACGCGGTCGACGAGCATGCCGATGACCATGTTGTGGACTTCGGCGACGACGATGGCGCTGCGCTCGTTGGCAACCGTGCTCTTCATGCCGAGCTTGTAGGCAAGGTCGATGATCGGGATTACAGAACCGCGAAGGTTCATGACGCCGATGACATCGGCCGGTGCGTGCGGGATCGGCGTCGAAGGCGCCCATCCGCGGATTTCGCGGATCGTCGTTGTCTTGACGCAGAACTCCTGGTCATGGAGGCGGAAGGCGATGATTTCCAGCGTTTCGCCGCTGTAGCTTGTGGAGTTGATCGTCGTAGCCATCAGAATTCTTCCCAACTATCCGTTGCCTGAGCGGCAGCGGCGGCACCCGTTGTGGTCCGCGCGACCGTTGCCATGAGTTTGCGTGCCGGCGATGCAACGGGTCGTGCATCAGGTCGCGCTATTTCAATCTTACGTGAAGAATGTTGAGCAAATCTAAACCGTCCCAGAAGATCCCGCAGGGTTTCGGCTTCGCGCGCCAGGCTGTGGCTGGCAGCGGTCGTTTCCTCGACCATGGCAGCGTTCTGCTGCGTGTTCTGGTCCATCGAGTTGACGGCCTTGCTGATCTCCTTGATGCCCGTCGACTGTTCGCGGGCAGCCTCGACGATCGCTGTGACATTGCCGTTGATCTCGTCCACCTGGGACATGATCTCGTCGAGCGCCTTGCCGGTTTCGCCGACGAGCGCGACGCCACGCTTGACCTGTTCGGAGGAGGTCGAGATCAGCGTCTTGATTTCCTTGGCCGCACTGGCGGAACGTTGAGCCAGTTCGCGGACTTCCTGGGCAACGACCGCAAAGCCCTTGCCCGCTTCGCCGGCGCGTGCCGCCTCGACACCCGCATTGAGCGCCAGCAGGTTTGTCTGAAAGGCGATCTCGTCGATCACGCCGATGATATTGGAGATTTCCCGGGACGACGTCTCGATCTGGCCCATCGCGTTTACCGCGTTGCGCACCACGGCGCCGGAATGTTCGGCGCTTTTTTTAGCATGCGAGACAAGGGTACCCGCTTCTTCCGCGCGTTTGGCGCTATCGGTGACGGTACGGCTGATTTCTTCAAGCGCCGCAGCGGTCTCCTCGACTGCCGCCGCCTGTTGCTCGGTGCGTTTGGCAAGGCTGTCGGAAGCCTGGCGGATCTCGCTGGAGCCTCCAGCGATCCCCTCGGCATTCTCGCCGACGGTGCGCATGGCCTCGGCCAGTTTTCCGATGGCTTCGTTGAAATCGAGGCGAATCTGTTCCAGTGTTGAAATGAAGGGCTTTTCGATCCGGAACGTCAGGTCGCCGTTTGAGAGAGACGTCAGGCCGCCGGCGATGTCATCGACGGCGCGGACACGTTCGGTGATGTCGGTTGCAAACTTGACCACCTTGAAGACGCGGCCGTCGGCGTCGAAGATCGGATTGTAGGACGCCTGGATCCAGACCGCCTTGCCGCCCTTGCCGATGCGCTTGAACTCGGCGGCAATCGCTTCGCCGCCGGCAAGCTTCTTCCAGAATTGCGGGTATTCGGCGCTGTCACGGAACGACGGCTCGCAGAACATGCTGTGATGTCTGCCGGTGATTTCCGAAAGCTGGTAGCCAACACAGGCGAGGAAATTTTCGTTGGCAGTCAGGACGTCGCCACCGGGCGTGAACTCGATGATGGCCTGGGTGCGCGAGATGGCGTTGATCTTGCCTTCGTCTTCGGCGGATTTGAGCTTGGCGGCAGTGATGTCGGTTGCGAACTTGACCACCTTGTAAGGCTTGCCGCCTGAGGTCACCGGATTGTAGGAGGCCTGGATCCAGATCTCGCGGCCACCCTTGCCGATGCGCTTATAGGCGGCGGCATCATAATTACCCTTGCCTAGATTCGCCCAGAAATCCTTGTAGGCCTGCGATTTCACGTAATTCGGATCGCAGAACAGGCTGTGATGCTTGCCGACGATTTCGGAAAGCGTGTAGCCAAGCGTCTTGCAGAAGTTTTCGTTCGCCGTGAGAACCTTTCCGGATAGATCAAACTCGATAATGGCCTGCGACTTGGTGAGCGCAGCAAGTACTGCCTTCGCGTCAGCGCCTGGAAGTGAAAGTATGGACATCTGGCTTGTCTGCCCCCGTCTGTAAGTTCCCGAACTGGCTCAATTTGCCAGCAGCCTAACGAGATAACCATCTCGCCGCCGGAACACTGAGTCCTGCAAAAAATAGCATTGATGAATTAACGGAAGGTCAATAGTTCTGTTTTCGCGGAATTGTGGAAAATACGTATCCACTTGTCTATCGTCAAATTTCCTAACGGGGAGTATATTTCAATTACTATTTATATCCATGAACTTGTATTGAGATTTCTTGCGGGAAACTGCAATCTTTATTTAAGATCGGGACTTGTGCATCTGTTTATGCAGAGCGGGTTGGACGATCAAGAACGCGCCGGCCGAAAAGACTTGCCGCCAGCTCCACCATGATCCGGGCGCTCTTGCCGCGATCGTCGAGGAACGGATTGAGCTCGACGAGATCGAGTGACGCGACGAGCCCCGTATCGTGGAGCATTTCCATGATCAGGTGCGCCTCGCGGAAGGTCGCGCCGCCCGGCACGGTGGTACCGACGCCCGGCGCTATGTCCGGATCCAGGAAATCGACGTCCAGGCTGACATGCAAGAGGCCATTGGCGGCGTTTACCGCCGCGATCACCTGGCGCATGATCGCGGCAATCCCGTGCTCGTCGATGGCGCGCATGTCGAAGACGTTGACGCCATGATCGGCGATGAGCTTCCGCTCGATTTCGTCGACGGAGCGGATGCCGATCTGGAAGACGTTTTTGGGATCGACCTTGGGCCGGGTGCTGTCGAGAATCGGTGCAAACTCCGCCTGGCCGGTAAAGAAGGCGACCGGCATGCCGTGGATATTGCCGGAGGGTGATGTCTCCGGCGTGTTGAAATCCGTATGGGCATCGAGCCAGAGAACGAAAAGCGGCCGACCGATCTCGGAAGCGTAACGCGCCATGCCCGGCACGCTGCCCATGGAAAGGGCGTGGTCGCCGCCCATGATCACCGGGATGGTGCCGGCCTTGGCCATTTCATAGGTCCGGGTCTCGAGCGCGCGCGTGAACGCAGCGACGATCGGCAGGTTCTTCGCGTCGGTTCTCTCCGGCAGGTCAGCTGCCGGTTCCGGGCGCAGGTCGCCATTGTCGACTACCCGGAAACCGAGGCCCTCCAGCGCCTTGACGATGCCGGCAAGCCTGAAGGCCGCGGGACCCATGGCGCAGCCGCCGCGACCGGAGCCCTCTTCCAGAGGAACGCCGATCAATGTGATGTCTTTGGAGGTCATGCTTTTGCTCCCGAGCAAGCAGGAATGAAACGAAATATGCGAGATCAGTATTCGCGCTCATAAAAGATGCCGGCCTTGCCACCTTCGGTGCCGGCGCCCGCCTTGAGCTTGACACCGCGGCCGACATCGAGATTGATCGTCGCTTCCGCGCCGCTCTCTCCGCCCTGTTCGACCTGGATGTAGGTGCGGTTGTTGATGTAGCGGCCGACCGACACGGTGGTCTGGCCGGTCGCATCCGTGTTGATGTCGAGATCGTCGACGCCGAGATTGCTGCGCAACGTTTCCAGCAGCGATGTGGAGCCACCGCCGGCAAGCTGGGTGACGGCGTCGGCCAGCTGGGCGATCTGCAGCGGCGACAGCCGCGACATCGACTGGCCGAAGATCAGGCGCGCCAGAACCTCGTCCTGGGGCAGGGCGGGCGAGGAGGAGAAGGCGATCGTCGGGTCGTTGGCGACGCCGGTGACTTTCACCGTGATCGTCGTCGAGGCGGAGGTGGTGTTTGCCTCCATGTTGAGAATAGGGATCAGGCCGCCGCCGAAGGTGATGTCGCCATCGGTGAAATCCATCCGCTTGGCGAGGATGACGATACGGCCGCGGCGCATCTGGAAACCGCCGGCAACGACCGGCGCGATGGCCGTACCCGTCACCGTCAGGTCACCGCCGAGTTCGGCGTCGATGCCGCGTCCACGCACGAAGATGCCATTCGGCGCGCTGATCTGAAGATTGAGCGCGATCGGGTTCGAACTGCCGCTGGCGCCCTTCGGCCGCAGCTTCTCCATCTGCCGCAGCACGTCGGGCGGCGCATTGCGATGGCGGATATCGATGGCGGATAGCGAGGTTGGCAGGCGGGCGGGCACGGTGATTGCCGCCTTTGTCAGCGTTACCTTACCGCCGAGGACCGGGCCGGAGGTCAGCGGGCCGGTGATCGTCAGGGCGCCGTCTGCGGTCGCGGCAAAGAGCGCGCCGTCGGCGTAGGATGCCTGGGCAAGGGTGATCTTCAGGTCGGCCGGAAAGCCCGAGCCCGGCGTGATGCCGACGGAGCCCTGGACCGAGACCGTGCCGCCGCCCGAGAGCTTGGCCGTGAGCCTGGAGATATTGGCGCTTTTGCCATCGAAGGCGACAGTGGCGGCAAGATCCGTCAGGGCGAGATTGCGCCGGACATCCACCAGCCTTGCGCCGGACGAGGATGCCGTGCCGGTGATCGCCGGCGCCGCAGCCGTGCCGCCGATCGCGAGGTCGACATTGCCGGTGCCTTCCAGGACGAACCCTTGCGCCGCCATCTGCCCGGCGAGGATCGAGAAGGGCAGTTTTCCGCTGAATTTCAGATTGAGCGGCTTTTCGCCTGCGAGCGAGACGGAGCCGCCGCCCGATAACGCGACGCCGCCGCCGCCCGAAAGGCGGGTGTCGAGGGTGACGGTGCCGTTCTGGAACGTGCCGCCGGCGGTGATGTTGAAAGCGGCGACCCCGGCGGACGTGGTCTGCGCAACGCCGGCATCGGCCCAGCGCAGATCATAACGGACAGCGGGGGCTTGCGGCGTCCCCGTCGCGGTCACCGTGCCGGAAATCGTGCCGCGGGCGCCGAGGCTCGGCGCAAACGCGTTGACCAGGCTGGCGGGCACGGCATTGGCGCGGGCGTTGATGTCGAGCGCGGGAATGCCGTCCTTCAGGATGACCTTGCCGGCAGCCGAGAGATCGAGGCCGCCGGAGCCCGTCAGGCGGGTCTTGTCTAATGTGACTGTCCCGTTGGCGAAGCTGCCGCTTGCTTGGACTCGAAATGGACTGATGCCAGCATCGCGCGACTGGCGAAGCTGTGCATCACTCCATTCTAGGTCATAGCGTATGGCTGGGGCAGACGCGGCGCCGGTGGCGTTGATCGTGCCGGAAATCGTGCCGGCTGCGTTGATCGCGGGCACAAACGCGTTGATGAGGTTCGCGGGCAGGGCTTTGACATTGGCAGTAAGATCCAGTGCCGAGCCGGCCGTGCCGTTGACGGTGACGCTGCCGGTCCCGGTTGCGATGGTCAGATCGGCAAGACGCGCACCGCCATTGGCGACCGCGATGCGGGTCGGCGCGGCAAGCCGGACCGGGATGCTGCGCGGCGCCGCTGCGAAGCTCTCGATGCCGACCGAGATATCGGCGCCGGTCTGGATATCGCCGACCGCGGTAAGGGGCGCGTTGTCATACTGGGCGGCGAGATTGAAGTTGGTCCGGTTGCCGCCCTGGCTGACGCCGAGGTTGACGTCGTTGATGCCGACCGAGCCTGCGCCGATGCGCGTGGCGCGGACCGTGCCCTCGGCTGCAATCGCCTTGATGTCGGCAATGGCGAGATCGATATTCGGTTGGGCGATCTCGATCGTGCCGCGGCGAAGCGCCTTTCCGGAAGCGCGGATCACCGCGCCGGCCTTGCCGCCGGTATTGCTGAACATCACCGTTCCCTTCAGGTCGCCCTGGGCCTGCTGGGCCGCAAGTGCCGCAAGCAGGGAGACATCCGGGAAATCGAACGTGAGTTGGCCTTCCGGCAGGAACGCGGGAGAGAAGTTCAAGGCGCCGGTCAGCTTGTTCGGACCGATCTCGGCAGTGATTGCCGGCGCGCTGGTGCGGCCCTGGACGGAAGCGACGTCGGCATTGACGCGGATCGGCTGGCCGTCCAGCGAACCCGTGCCGGTCAGCTTGCCCTTGGGTGCGTTCGGATCGGCAGTGCCTTCCAGGATGAAGCTCATGTCCTGGAGCTTGCGGCCGACCAGCCTAGCGTCGGCGGAATTGACCACGGCCCTGACGCCCATTGCGTTCAACGGCCCCTTGGCGGAGATGTCGAAACCGGCAGCCCCCTCGGCCTCCGGCAGCCAACGCTTCAGATCCGGGACGCGGCCGGCTAGGCGCCCGGTGACGGTCCGATTGTCGAGCAGCATATTGCCGTGCGCTTCGATGGCGTTCGAGCGCATCACGAAGTTCTCGAGGCTGACGCGACCGCCGTTCACCATATTGACGTAGCCCTCGGCGGAAAGCTTGCCCTCGAACTTCGAAACCAGTCCCGGCGGCAGGACGGCAGGATTGGCGGAAACCCGGAAATTGCCGGTGACCGCCTGTTTCGACATGTCATAGGCGCCGGAAAGCGTACCGTTCACGTTGCCGCTGTCGAAGGTCGCCGCATCCAGGCCGATCGCCGGTGGTGCGAGCCTGAGCGGCGCATCCAATGTCACCGGCCCGCGGATCACCCGGTCGAGATCGTCGTTGGCGAAATCCGTGCGGGCGACGGTGAAGCGGCTGCGGATGCTGCCCGAGCGGCTGATGAGGTTGAGGTCCTCGCTTTCCGCCTGCAGGCGGATCTGGCCGAAGCGCCCCTGCGGCAGTTCGGCGGCGCTGAGTGCAGCCGTCGCGTTGAAGCGCGCCGAGGCGGCCGCTCCGGTCAGCGTGAAATTGATGCTTTCGAAGGAGAAGCGGCTCTCCTGTCCGCTGATCGGCCAGACGAAATCGACCGGGCCCTTCACGCCGTTGAGGCTGGCGGTGAGGCTGTTGTCACCCGTCTGATCCCATGCGCCCTTGGCGGCGATCTTCACGGCGCCGGAGGTGAGTTCGCCGCGTTCGATATCCACCCGGCCGGAGGGTGCATAGATGGCGGCGATGTTGATGTCGGTCGTACCGCCGAACAGCGGACGAAAGGCGGGCGGAAGAAGCGTCGACAGCTGGCCGCCGCCGGTCACCTCCACCCTGTGCCTGCCGTTTTCGACCTGTACATGTTTGCCGTCGACCGCGATGACGGGTGTACCGCCGACGCTGCCCTGCAACCTGCCGGCCCAGTCGGACAGAGGTCCCTCGCCATCGAGCGCCAGCTCGACCGCCGGAGTGCCGGGCAGACGCAAAAGGCGGGCGAGCAGGCCGCCCTGCGGCTCGGACACGGTAGCCTTGAGGGTCAGGCGGTTTTGGGACGGCGCGTAGACCACGTCGGCAGATGCCCTGGCATCCGGCTCGTCCTTGCGGGTCGCCTGCAGGTCGAGCGAAATGTCAGGCCCGGTCGCGTCGATCGACCCCTTCACCGAAAGGGAGAAGTCCCGCCCCGAAAATGCCTGCGAGAGATTGATGTCCGGCAGGTCGATCTGCGCAACGCGGATGCCGACCGGCAAGGGCGATCCGGAGGAGCCCGTTGATGTCGCTTGTGTCGTGGCGGGCGCTTTCGGCGGCCGCGGCGCACGGATGAAATTGACGGTGTCGGCGGAAATATGTTCGGCGCGGAAGACGCCGGTTACCAATGACGTCGGAGACCAGTCGATCTTGATGCCGCCGATCTGGGCATAGGGGCCCATGTCGTCGGAAAGCGTAAGGGCATCGATACGCAGATCGCCGGTCAGCAGGCCTTCTGGCCGGGTGAAGGAGATGCCGCGGTCAGGCGTGGAGACGATGGCGGAAATGCGGTCCGCGGCGACGCGTCCGCCGACCGGGGTGAGGGCGACGAAAAGGACGACGCCCAAGGCCATGACGAACAGGATCGCGACCACGCCAAGCGTAGCCTTCAAGACCCATTTCAACAGGCGTACCATCAGCATCATGCCTTAAACGCTACCCTTCACTGCCTTTCAGAATGCCTGTCCTATGCCCGCATAGATACCGTACTGGCTACCGCCGTCATAGCGCTGCAAGGGAATTGCAACGTCCAATCTCAGCGGTCCAAAAGGCGTGGCATATCGCACGCCAATCCCTGCACCGGCACGTATATCAGAAAAATCGGGCACGATTCCGGTCGATACCGTACCAATGTCGACAAAAGGTACAATGCCTATGTTTTCTGACACTTTTACCCTCACTTCGAAAGATCCCAGCGTATAGGACCGCCCGCCCGTGGCCTCATCGGCGCTGTTATAGGGCGAAATTTCCCGATAGGCGTAACCACGCACCGATCCGCCGCCGCCGGCGAAGAATCTGCGCGTCGCCGGAATTCTTTCAAGGTCGCTTCCGCCGACCAGCGTTCCGGCGGCCAGACGGGCGGCCAGCACGATCCGATCCTCCTGTCCGAGGCCGAGATAACCCGAGATCGAGCCCTCGAACGACGAGAAGATCGTGCCGTCCATCAGCTCGTAGCTCGGCTTGGCGGAGAGGGTCGCGTAATATCCCTTGGTGGGGTCGAGCTTGTTGTCCCGCGCGTCGCGCTCGAAGCCGATCGGCAGGCTGAGCGTGAGGTACTGGTTGTTGCCGAAGGCATCGTCCGCGTCGATATAGGCGATCTCTCCGCCGCCCTTGAGCTTGTCGGTCTCGTTCAACTCGTAGGTGACGCCGGCCGAATAGATGATGGTCTGCGCCTCGTAGACGTCAGGCGTTTCACTCTTGGCTTCCAGGCGGGATTCGAAGGTCGCTTCCGGCACGAAGGCTCCAGGCTTGGTGAAGATGATGCCGGCGGAATAATCGAACGTGGTGACGTCGGTGGTGGCGCCGATGCCGGACACCTTGCCTTCGATTCGAAGCGATTCTGCTTCCCCGAAGAGGTTGCGGTGGCCCCAGTAGCCTTCGAGGCCGGCGCCGTCGATCGAGGAATATTCGGCGCCGAAGCCGAAATAACGATGCTTGCCTTCCGACACCTCGATCGTCAGCGGCAACGAACCGTCCGGCGCCAGCTTGTCCGCCTCCTGGATCGTCACGCTCGAGAAGACGCCGAGCTCGCGCAGGCGGTCGTTCGCCTTCTTCAACTGCACCGGAGAATATTGTCCGTGTCTGTCGAGCCGCGAATACCGGCTGATGAAGGCGGCATCGACGGTGCGCGATCCTTTCACGGCGACGGTGCCGAACGGCGCGACCGGACCACCGACGGCACCGAGCACCACGTCGATCGTGTTGGTGCGATGATCGGCCGTCACCTGCCGTTCCGTCAGCTTTGCGAGCGGGCGGCCTTCGTTCTTCAAATCGACGAGAAGCTGTTCGCCGGCCTTCAGGATCAGGCGCGAACCTGCCTCACCGCCGGGAACGAGATCGTATTTTTCCGGATCGTGGCCGACCGCGTCACCGTCGAAGCGAACGGAACCAAGCTTGAAGACCGGGCCGGGATCGACGCGGACTGTGACCGGCACGGGTGCCGCGTGGTCGAATGCAGGGTTGGGCGGCAGGCGGTCGATATCAGTTCCGGCGACGGAGATATGCACGGTGCCGCCGTAACGGGCCTCTTCGTAGAGCACGGCGATCAGCCGGTCGCGGTCTTCGCGCGCCTTGATGATGACGCCGAGATCGCCGGAGACCGGCTGCTTTTCGTCGGTGATCAGGGAAGCAGCGGATTCGAGGCGCTTCTTGAGGTCCTTGTCCGCATTGCCGGCTTCGAGCGTCGCGTCGTAACGGACGGGATCGATCACCTCGGCCTTGTCTTCGTCGTCGCCGAACAGGGTGATGCCGAAGAGTTTGAAAGCGTAGGCGTTGCCGGAAAGCGGCGGGGAAACGAGAAGTGCAGCGGCGAGCATCGCGGCTGTGCCTGCCCCCCTCAACCTCAGCTTTCCTGTCCGCCCAGTGTTTTCGTTCCGCATACGCAAACTGCTGTGGATCCCCCGGCTGGAAGCCTTCATAGCATCCGACGAAGCGAACTATCTAACTGCAAAAGACGAAGCCGGGTACCCCTTCGTGATGATTTCATGAAAGAAAAAGCCCCGGAGTGTGCTCCGGGGCCACAGTTTTTTCTGCAATCCACGCGGTAGTCAGTAACGGCGCGGGCAGCTGTCGATATAGCGACGGCCATAACGGTCGCGGTAGTAGCACTGTCCCGGCTGTTCGGCGACGGAGCCGATCAATGCGCCGGAAACGCCGCCGATCGCAGCGCCAACGGCCGCGCCGCGGACGTTGCCGGTAGCCAGGCCGCCGATCACGGCGCCGGATGCTGCGCCGATGCCGGCGCCCTGTTCAGTTGCCGTGCAGCTCGCGAGCGAAGCGCCGACCATCAAAAGCACCAAGGCCTTCTTCATGAGATCCTCCTGTTTGTTCTTCATTTTGCCCGGCCGCCTTGCAGACTCCGAGGGTTTCCGCGGGTCAATTCAAGCAGCCATCACAGGGAACAATAGGTCGCGAGGTTAAAGAGTCCATATGAGCTCAATATTTTGCGCACCGATTTTTGTTTTGGTTGCCGATAGTTACTCGGTGTTCGACGGAAGCGAAGGGCGGTTCGCCCGTCGGGCTGCCGACCAAAATATTGCCGTTTCCGTAGAAAGTAGCGGTTGATCCCTTAGGTAAAAAAGCAAATGATGACGGGCGTGTCCGGGAGGGACATGAGGAGGATCATATGACGAAAGTGACGCTGACCGTGAACGGCCGCGCGATGAGCGGCGAGTGCGAGGACCGCACCCTGCTCGTGCATTTCATCCGCGAAAAACTTGGTCTGACGGGAACGCATGTGGGCTGCGATACGACCCAGTGCGGCGCCTGCGTCGTTCATATGGACGGCCATTCGGTGAAGAGCTGTTCGATCCTGGCGGTGCAGGCATCCGGCTCGACGATTACGACGATCGAAGGCCTCGCCGGCCAGGGCGAATTGCATCCGGTTCAAGCCGCTTTCAAGGAGCATCATGGCCTGCAATGCGGCTTCTGCACGCCCGGCATGGTGATGACGGCAGTCGACCTGATCAACCGCGAAGGCGGGACGCTCACCGAAAAGACGGTCCGCGCCGGGCTCGAAGGCAATATCTGCCGTTGCACCGGCTACCACAACATCGTCAAGGCGATCCTTGCCGCCGATGCCGAAATGGCAACGGGGCGTCAGGCCGCTGAGTGAGTGGGTCGTGAGTAGTCGCTGGTGATTGGTGGTCCGGGTGGCCGCATTTCAGCCCCTGAACTACTCACTACCGACTAACTCCTACTCACTTTCCATCACTAATCACCATCTCGGGAGGAGATGAACATGGGTGTTGAAGGAATCGGTGCACGCGTTACCCGCAAGGAAGACAAACGCTTCTTGACCGGCAAGGGCCGCTATACGGACGATATGACCGTCCCGGGCATGAAATATGCCTATTTCGTCCGCAGTCCCTACGGGCATGCGACGATCAAAAACATCGACGCGACTGCAGCGAAAGCCATGCCTGGTGTCATCGACGTGCTCGACGGCAAGCAGCTGCAGGCGGACGGCATCGGCAATCTCATCTGCGGCTGGATGATCCATTCGAAGGATGGAACGCCGATGAAGATGGGTGCCTGGCATCCGCTCGCCGTCGATACGGTGCGTTATGTGGGCGATGCGATCGCAATCGTGGTCGCCGACTCCTCCGGCGAAGCCCGCGATGCTGCGGAAGCCGTGGTCATCGACTACGAGCAGTTGCCGGCAGTGGTCGAGGCGGTTGCAGCACTTGCCTCCGGCGCGACGCAGATTCATCCGGAAGCGCCCGGCAACCTGATTTTCGAGTGGCAGATCGGTGAGCCGGATGCGGTGGACAAGGCGATTGCGGCGGCGGCGCATGTCACCGAGATCGAGATCCTCAACAACCGCCTCTCGCCCAACCCGATGGAGCCGCGCGCCACGCTCGGCATCTACGATATGGCGGAAGATCATTACACCTGCTACACGACCAGCCAGAACCCGCATGTGGCGCGGCTGGTGATGAGCGCCTTCTACAATGTGGCGCCCGAAAACAAGCTGCGCGTCATCGCGCCGGATGTCGGCGGCGGTTTCGGTTCGAAGATCTATATCTACCCGGAAGAGATCATCTGTCTCTGGGCCTCGAAGAAGACCGGCGTGCCGGTGAAATGGACCTCGGACCGCACCGAAGCGTTCCTGACCGACGCCCATGGCCGCGACCACGTCTCGAAGGTGAAGATGGCCTTCGATGCCAACAACCGGATCACGGCGCTGAAGGTCGATACGATCGCCAATCTCGGCGCCTATATGTCGCTGTTCTCCTCGGCGGTGCCGACCTATCTCTATGCGACGCTGCTGTCCGGCCAGTATGCGATCCCGGCGATCCACGCCAATGTCCGCACCGTCTATACCAATACGGTGCCGGTCGATGCCTATCGCGGCGCCGGGCGTCCGGAAGCGACCTACCTGCTCGAACGGACCATGGAGACGGCGGCCCGCGAACTCGGCGTCTCGCCGGCGGAGCTGCGTAGGGCGAACTTCATCCGAACCTTCCCCTACCAGACGCCTGTCATCATGAACTATGACGCGGGCGACTACGAAGCCTCGCTGAATGCCGCGATGCAGGCCGCCGACTGGGCAGGGTTTGCCGCACGGCGGGCGCAATCGGAAGCCAAGGGCAAGAAGCGCGGCATCGGCATGAGCTGCTATATCGAGGCCTGTGGCATTGCGCCGTCGGCTGCGGTCGGTTCGCTCGGTGCCGGTGTCGGCTTGTGGGAATCGGCGGAAGTGCGGGTGAACGCCGTCGGCACGATCGAGGTGCTGACCGGCTCGCACAGCCACGGCCAGGGCCATGAAACCACCTTCGCGCAGCTCGTTGCCGGCCGCCTCGGCGTGCCGATCGAGAGCATCAGCATCGTCCATGGCGATACCGACAAGGTACAGATGGGCATGGGCACCTACGGTTCGCGTTCCGGCGCGGTCGGCATGTCGGCGATCGTCAAGGCGCTCGACAAGGTCGAGGCCAAGGCGAAGAAGATCGCCGCGCATCTGATGGAGGCGTCCGAGGAGGATATCGTCATCGAGAACGGCGAGCTCAAGGTCGCCGGCACCGACAAGGCGGTGCCGTGGTTCCAGGTGGCGCTCGCCTCCTATACCGCCCACAACCTGCCTTCGGGCATGGAGCCGGGCTTGAAGGAAACCGCCTTCTACGATCCCTCCAACTTCACCTTCCCGGCCGGCTGCTACATTGCCGAGGTGGAGATCGATCCGGATACCGGCGAGACGGACATCGTCCAGTTCGTCGCGGCCGACGATTTCGGCAACATCATCAACCCGATGATCGTCGAGGGCCAGGTGCATGGCGGCATTGCCCAGGGCATCGGCCAGGCGCTGCTCGAAAACGTGCAGTATGATGCGAACGGCCAGCTGCTGACGGCAAGCTACATGGATTATGCCATGCCGCGCGCCGACGACCTGCCGTCGTTCACGCTGTCGCACCAGAACACGCCGTGTCCCAGCAATCCGCTCGGCATCAAGGGCTGCGGCGAGGCGGGCGCGATCGGTTCGCCGCCGGCGCTGATCAACGCCATCACCGATGCGATCGGCCATAACAAACTCACTATGCCGGCGACCCCGATGAAGGTCTGGCAGGCATTGCAGACGGCTCACTGAGGAGAAAAGACATGTATGCTACCAGCTATCATCGTGCATCCTCGGTGGAAGATGCCGTCAAGCTCAAGTCCGCCAACGAGGAGGGCAAATACCTTTCCGGCGGCATGACCTTGATCGCGACCATGAAACAGCGGCTCGCCGCGCCGAGCGACCTGATCGACCTTCGTCATATCCCGACGCTGCGCGGGATTTCGGTCGACGGCCGCAAGGTTACGATCGGGGCCGCCACGCCGCATGCGGACGTGGCCGCTTCGCGGGAGCTTGCGGCCATCTGTCCGGCGATCTGCAAGCTCGCGGGCCATATCGGCGACCCCCATGTGCGCCACATGGGCACGATCGGCGGTTCGATCGCCAACAACGACCCGGCGGCGGACTATCCCGCCGGCCTGCTCGGGCTTGGCGCGACCATCGTCACCGACCGGCGTTCGATCTTGGCGGACGATTTCTTCACCGGTCTTTTCGAGACCGCGCTGGAGGAGGGCGAGATGGTGACATCAGTCACCTTCGAGGGGCCGGAAAAGGCGGGCTATGCCAAGTTCAACAACCCGGCCTCGCGCTTTGCCATGACCGGCGTGTTCGCGGCGAAAACCGCAGGTGGCGTGCGTGTCGCGGTGACCGGCGCCGGCTCATCCGGCGTCTTCCGTCATCCGGGCTTCGAACAGGCGCTGGCCTCCAACTGGTCGGCGGATGCATTGAGCAATGTCGCGGTCGATGCCTCCAACCTGATGGCGGACATGCACGCGAACGCGGAATACCGCGCCAACCTGGTGAAGGTTATGGCCAAAAGGGCGGTGGCGTCTGCCGGTTGAGGCGAATCGAGATCGCCCGCAAAAGCCTGAAAGAGCGGTGGAGGCCGCTCTTCTTTTTGCTACTTGACGTGGATCAATTCTCACATTTTCGAAATCGCTTATCTTTTTATTGGAATAATTCAAAAAAAGCGGGCCTTTTGCCGCAGGTTGGTTCTATTCGCGCGGTGCGGGGTTGACGAAAAGCGCGGCTGAAACCAAAACCGAGGCAGGTTCTGGAGTGTGAGCATGGACTTCGAGGCATTTTTCAAGAGCGAACTGGACGGACTTCATGGGGAAGGCCGTTACCGTGTGTTCGCCGATCTGGAGAGGCATCGCGGCAATTTTCCCCGCGCCACCCGCCATACTCCCGATGGTCCGAAGGAAGTGACCGTCTGGTGTTCGAACGATTATCTCGGCATGGGCCAGCACCCCGCCGTGATCGAGGCGATGAAGGAAGCCATCGATCACTGTGGCGCGGGTGCGGGAGGCACCCGGAATATTTCTGGCACGACGCACTACCACGTGGTTCTCGAGCAGGAACTCGCGGACCTGCACGGCAAGGAAGCGGCGCTGATCTTCAATTCGGGCTATATGTCGAATTGGGCGACCCTCGGCACGCTCGGCCAGAAAATCCCCGGCCTGATCATCTTCTCCGACGCGTTGAACCACGCATCGATGATTGAAGGCATTCGTTATGCCAAGTGCGAACGGGTGATCTGGAAGCACAACGACCTCAACGATCTAGAGGCAAAGCTGGCGGCCGCCGATCCGAACGCGCCGAAGCTGATCGCCTTCGAGAGCGTCTATTCGATGGATGGCGATATCTCGCCGATCAAGGAAATCTGCGACCTCGCCGAGAAATACGGCGCGATGACCTATCTCGACGAAGTGCATGCGGTCGGCATGTACGGCCCGCGCGGCGGCGGCATCGCCGAACGCGAAGGCCTGATGGACCGTCTGACGATCATCGAGGGCACGCTCGGCAAGTCGTTCGGCGTGATGGGCGGTTATATCGCCGCTTCGACCGCGCTCTGTGATTTCATCCGCTCGTTCGCTTCGGGCTTCATCTTCACGACGGCACTGCCGCCGACGCTGGCAGCCGGAGCGATCGCCTCGATCCGGCATCTGAAGGCAAGCCCTTTCGAGCGCGTCCGCCATCAGGACCGCGTCAAGAAGCTGCGCACGATGCTCGATCAGCAAGGCATTCCGCACATGCACAACCCGAGCCATATCGTGCCGGTCATGGTCGGCGATGCGGCCAAGTGCAAATGGATCTCGGATATCCTGCTCGACACCTGCAACGTCTATGTGCAGCCGATCAACTATCCGACCGTGCCGCGCAAGACCGAACGCCTGCGCATCACCCCGACGCCGCTGCATAGCGATGCGGACATCGAGCACCTGGTCGGTTCGCTGCACCAGCTTTGGTCACGCTGCGCGCTGGCGCGGCACGTGGCTTGAACGATCGACAAAGGTCCGGATCATGAATGGCCGCTTACGCGGCCATTTCTTTTTGCGCGATGATCTCTCCAGCGTGGCGCCGGGCTTCGGCGTCTACCGCAAAAACCTCGTCCATCGTCGCTGCGGGCGGATGGCCCGCCATGTCGTCCATCACCTGTTCGGCGATATCCGCCATGTTGAGGAAGCCGATGCGGCCCGCGCAGAAGGCGTGGAAGGCGATTTCCTCCGCGGCGTTCATCACCGCGCCCTGCACGCCGCCGCGTTCGAGCGCGGTGCGCGCCAGTCTTAGCGCCGGGAAACGCACCTCGTCCGGTGCCTCGAAATCCAGCCTTGCGAGTTTGGCGAAATCCAGGCGCTCGACATCAAGCCTGGTGCGGTTCGGGTAGGTCAGCGCATAACCGATCGCGGTGCGCATGTCCGGACAGCCGAGCTGCGCCAGCACCGACCCGTCCCTGTACCCGACCATGGAATGGATCACCGATTGCGGATGGACGATCACCTCGATCTGGTCCGGCCGCAGATCGAAGAGATGTTTCGCCTCGATCATCTCCAGCGCCTTGTTGAACATCGAGGCGCTGCCGATCGAGATCTTCAGGCCCATCGACCAGTTGGGGTGGGCGCGGGCGATATCCGCGGTGACGCCCGCCATCTGCTCGCGCGTCCAGGTGCGGAAGGGGCCGCCGGAGGCGGTGAGCACGATGCGCTCGACCGCGTGGTGCTGGTCGTCTTCAAGCGACTGGAAGATGGCGCTGTGTTCGCTGTCGACCGGGATCAGCCGTCCGCCGCCCTCGGCAACCGCCCTGACGAACAGTTCGCCGGCGGAGACGAGGCATTCCTTGTTGGCGAGCGCGATATCGGCGCCACGTTCGGCGGCGGCCAGCGTCGGGGCGAGGCCGGCGGTGCCGACGATTGCCGCCATCACCCAGTCGGACGGCCGCGCGCCGGCTTCGATCAGCGCCTCGCGGCCGGCGGCGACCTCGATGCCGCTGCCAGCAAGTGCGTCCTTCAATGCCCCATACTGGCCGTCGTCGGCGGTGACGGCCAGTTTTGCACCGCATGCCTTCGCCTGGTCTGCCAGAAGCGCAATATTGCTGTTGCCGGTGATGGCGACGACCTCGAAGGCCTCCCGGCCGCCGAGCTGGTTCACCACATCCAACGTATTGACGCCGATCGAGCCGGTGGAACCGAGGATGCTGATGCGGCGCTTGCCGGTTTCGGCCATGCTGTCTTCCATTTCCTAAAGCTGCCGTTGGTCTACAAGCGAAAGCCACGGCTCACAAGAGCGGGCTTGAATTCGGCCCGGCTGCGACCAAGTGCAGCTTGCACAACGGGTGCTCTTGGCGCGAAGTGGGATGATGAGCGAACACCGTGAAATCCAGACGACTTGCGTGATCGCCGGCGCCGGTCCGGCCGGCCTGATGCTCGGCCTCCTGCTGGCGCGGGCCGGCGTCGATGTCATCGTCGTCGAGAAGCACGCCGATTTTCTGCGCGATTTCCGCGGCGATACGATCCATCCCTCGACGCTGGAGGTGATGCACGAGCTTGGCCTGATCGACGAATTTCTGAAGCTGCCGCACACGCGGGCGGCAAGGCTGTCCGCCGAAATGGGCGGCAAGACGGTGACGATCGCGGATTTTTCGCGGCTGCCAGTCAGGAACCGCTTCATCGCCTTCATGCCGCAATGGGACTTTTTGAGTTTTCTCGCCGCAAAGGCGCAAGGTTATCCGAACTTCCGGCTGGTTATGCAGGCGAAGGTGACGGACGTGATGGAGGATCAGGGCGAAATTTCCGGCCTCGTCCTGGAGACGCCGGAAGGAGAGCTCACCATCCGCTCGGCGCTGGTCGTCGGTGCCGACGGCCGCAATTCGATCGTGCGGGAAAAGGCCGGGCTCGACGTCGAGAGTTTCGGCATGCCGAGCGAGGTCGTCTGGATGAAGCTGTCGAAACAGAAGGGCGATCCGAACGAGGTGATGGGGCATGCCGGACCGCGCCAGGGTTTCGTGCTGATCGACCGCGGCGACTATTGGCAATGCGGGTATGTGATCCGCCGCACCACGTTCGCCGACATCCGCGAAAAGGGCATCGAGGCCTTTCGGCAGATGGTGATCGACGTTTCGCCCCTACCGGCCGAGCGGATGCGGGAGGTCCGCAGTTTCGAGGATACCAACCTGCTGACGGTGCGCATCGACCGGCTGAAGCAGTGGTGGCGGACGGGGTTGATCTGCATCGGCGACGCGGCGCATGCGATGTCGCCGATCGGCGGCGTCGGCGTCAACCTGGCGATCCAGGATGCGGTGGCGGCCGCCAATATCCTCGCCGCACCGCTGCGCGAGAGGCGCCTTGCCGATGCCGATCTCGCCGCCGTCGAAAAGCGGCGCGGGTTTCCGACCAGAGCGACCCAGAAGCTGCAGTTGATGATGAGGAGCAGCCGCCGCACCGATGAGGGAAGCGACCGGAAGCGCAAGGGCCCGCCGGCCTTCATCCGGGGCATTGCCCGCTTTCCGCTGCTCGCCCATCTCGCCGGCCGGTTGATCGGGCTCGGCTTCCGCATGGAGCATGTGCGGGTTGAAGAAGGCAACCTTTGACGGCCCGGCGTCGTTGATCGGCAAAACAATCGAGGTTTTGCCATGCTCATGCTCGGAAGAATGCTGACGATGGCGCTGGCGCTGCTTGGCGGGATCTTCTTTTCCCAGGCGCCGGAATTCGCGCAACAATACCGCCAGCGGATCGGCGGCGCGCTCGACGAACTCAAGATCATGATCTCGGAATTTGACGCCCAGGCCAACCACAACGGCCTCGACCGCCAGGAGGCGCTCAACATCTATTCCGCCTCGCCGCAGACCTTCCTGCGCAATCAGGGCGAAGCGATGCGGCGGACCTTTTCGCGTTACGAGATGCTCGCCGAGCAACAGAAAGAGCTGACCCTGGCGCCGTCGTTCACCAAGCCGTTCGTGGTAATGCGCAATCCCGATTCGACGACGTTTGCGAATGCCTGGCGCGATTTCGTGCCCGGCGTGCCGGTGGATTTCGCAGGTCTCACCTGGGCGGCAGGCGGATTGTTCTGCGGCTGGCTGATTGCAGCGCTGCTGGGAGCCGCCCGCCGCGGCGCCTTTCGCTTGGTAAGGCGGCCGAAACGGATGGACCAGACGTCGACGATTGCCCGATAAACGAGGGTGGTGATCCCAGATGGATTTGAACCATCGGCCTCAGGATTAGGAAACCGCTACAGCCCCTTATGCAATAGGGGTTTTGGCGTGAATTGTCGCGTCCATGTTGCGTCACGCAAGAAAAGCACGCTCTGCCTCTGCCATTTCTTCGGCGTCGTCGCCCCTCGGGAACAGGTGCCCGTAGACGTCCATGGTCATGGCGATTGTGCTATGGCCGAGGCGCTCTTGTACGACCTTGGGGGGCAATTCCAGGCCACCATCTTTCCGCCGGTTTATGCACCACGAGGCATAGAAATGGCGTAGCGCGTGCAAGCCTTTGTATTTCGCATCAAGGATCGGCTTCCCCTTCTTGTCCACCTCTCCTGTGTCGACCGTGACGCCGGCCGCGATCCAAGCTGGGTGCAGGCCGCGGCGGAGAAAGTTGTTCAGCGTCTCGACGTTCCCTGCGCCAGTCGGGAAGACAAGATCGAGAACCTTGATCTTCTCGCCGGCCCCGTCCTTCTTGCCGGTATCCCGTTTCGGGCAGACCAGCTTCCACTGCTTCAAGGCATTCATCGCCATGGGCGGCGCTGGCAACGATCGTTCGCCCGCGATCGACTTCGGCTTTCCGATGTCGTTATAGCGATCGGCCCGCTGATGGACCCGTATCTCGTTCTTCCCGAAATCGACATCCTGCCAGCGCAATCCGCGCAATTCCGACGAACGCAAGCCGCAGAAGATGGCCGTTAAAAACAGCGGCCTGTGACGGCCCTGCAGGACGCCGACGAGCGCTTTCGCCTCCTCCCGCGTCGGAATATCCACGCCCACCTTCAGACGGCCCTTTTGCCGCCTCTCCTGGCGTTTCTCCCCCGATCCCCTCCTGCCCTTGAGATCGCGAACGATATTGCGCGCCACGAGGCCGCGTTCCTGCGCGTCAGCGATCAGCGTCCCAAGGCTCACGAGAACCTTCTTGATCATGATCGACGTTCGATCTGCTTCCCTGAGTGCGTCCTCGAATGCCCGCACCTTGGCGATCGATAAAGAGGAAAGCTTGAGCGACCCGATGAATGGCACGATATGCAGGCGCAAATGACGTTCGTATTGGTCGATCGTCGATCGCTCCAGTTTCGACGCCCGGGAGTTGGCAATCCATAATTTCCCGGCGGCCTCTACGGTAGCGCTGGCGCTATCGGCGACGTGCACGCCCTCCCGGACCTCGACCGACGCCGTCGCTGCGAACTGGTCGGCCTCCTTCTTCAGGCGGAACGTCTTCAGCCGCCGATTGCCAGTGATGTCGACGTAATCGACCACCCATGCGCTCTTTGCTACGCCCTTCGGTGTGGTCCATTCGCGCTTGCGGACTGACATGAATCAATCCTTCCACGAAAATGGGTCTTCGCGATTAGCCGGAGGCTCTTCGCCTCGAAGGCGATATTGCTCAGCAAGTGGAAGCTTTTTAAATTCAACTCGCCTGCTGATCTCTTCCTTCGAGACAGACCTTAAGACTTCTGCGGCACCTTCAATGTCGGCTTCAGAAATTCTCTTTGTCAATTCAGCCAAGGCATCGGGTGGAAGGATGTCCATTAGGTAAACGTTGTCGCTCAGCGGGTTTGCATCAGGCGGGAGTGGGTCTGCAAATTTTGCGGTATTGCCAAACCTTTCCATCGACCTGATCTCCTCGTCATCCAGCTCAGATTGAGCGTCAACTTCGGCCTCGTATGCCTTTTCCGATTGCTGGTCTTTGTAGTATCCCCACATCCCCGCAAGGCGGGTTCGAACGTTTGAGTTAACGCCAGTGATTTGCCCTGACGCGATGCCTTCGAAGGTCTCTTCCAGCTTTGATACAAACGCGTCGATCTGCATATCTCCGCTATCGGCGCTCTCCTTGAGGATATTGAGCATTTCGACGAGCTCATCGAGACTATTTTCAACCGGCCACTGCCGTGGGTACTCGCGATCCAGAAGGCGCAAAACCTCTTCGCTGGTCGCGCGACCGTTTCGCTGAGCATAGACCTGAATTCTTCCCCAAAGATCCTCTGGAATCAGCAGCGATCGAAAGGATTGTTCGAGACGCTCGACAATCTCAGCGTTCATCGATCGCCCATTGTTTTCAGCAGCAGCCTTGAGTTGATCTCTCATGCCGTCCGGCAGGCGTATCATCGCCTGTTCAGATCCCCGTCCTTGCTTCGCCATTATCGTCTCTTCCAGCTATTTCATCAGCACTGTGCTAATTCCCCGCTTGCGTCAATATCAGCACGGTGCTAATCAAGAGTTAACACTCAGCACCGTGCTGATGTGTTTAGTGGCATCCACTGACGGAAGGAACAGAGATGGCCGAAACAGATGAGAAGAAAATGGAATTGATCTGGGGTGCCGAAGACATCGCGAAGGCTATCGGGCGGTCGCCGCGGGTGACGTTTCACCTCCTGACCACCGGTGCTCTGCCCGCCAAGAAGGTCGGCGGTCGCTGGGTCGCCGAGCGCGGCAAACTCATCGCCTTCTTCATGGAGACGGCGGCATGAGCGCCCTCTTCTTCAAGGTGTCCTTGCCTCACAACATCGAGACGTACCGGAGGCTGAAGGACGATGCGCGCCGTGCGGGCTGCCTGCTGAGCGTGAAGAATGTCAGCCGCATGAGGGGAGTCCCGATATTCCTATTTTTTCTCGATCGAAAAGACGGAGCCAACCCGAAGTCTTTCAGCTCGCTCGAAAAGGTCGAGGCTGAGATCGGGAAGCCCGGAGTTGCAGCATGACCCAGAACGCAAAAGGCCCGGCAGCGACTGGCATCGCTCCGGACCGTGGTTCCAATCATTCCAGTGAGGAAACGAAAATGAACAGCACGGAAACTACCACCATGGCTGCGAAAGCACCAGCCCCCCGCCCTACAGACGCGCAGGTCGCCAGTGCGATGCGCGACCTCAACACCGACATCGGCAGCCTGCGGCTCGCCGTGATGGTGCTGGCCGAATACGCGAGCTACGAGTTCCGCGCCGGCCAGGTCGATCGCGGCAAGGAAAAGGCATCGTTCCACCTTACCTATGAGCAAAAGGTCGGCATCGAATACATGCTGTTCCACGTCGAGGATTTGGCAACGAAGGTAGAGAGGGCCTTCGACGCGGCTCTTGATGGAAAGGTGCGGTGATGGTCGAGTTCAAATTTAATCCCGCCGCCTCGCCGCTCGCTGACCTGTATGCGCAGTGGGTGCCGCTCTACCTTGCTCAACGCACCTTGGACGATGAAGCGGCCGCGCCACTCCAGGAACCTCTCTTGGCACTGGAAAAGGCGATCGAAGATCAGCCGATCACGACGATGCAGGATTTCCACTATCATCAGACGGCGATGTCCTGCTTCGGGAACCTGTGCCCGGATTACAGCGGGGATCGCCTCAAAGGCATCGTCGATCTTGCTCTTGCCGAGGCCAAGGAGCGCGAAGACCTGTTGGCGATGATCGATCAGCACAAAGCCGGCTATCGCGCTTGCGAGGACTATCCGGGAGAGACCGAGGAGCCCGAGTTTGCCATCCTCTCCGATAGGGAATTGGAACTGCTCGACGCCTTGGTCGAGCATCCGCTCAGATCGATCGGCAACATTATTCTGAGGGGAAGATACCTCGCGGCGCTGCATGAGGCTGGTTGGCTGGGGTATGAACAGGCACAGGCGTTTCTGGAAACGTTCGCCTCGATCGGGAGTGACGTCCGTGGCTGACCGTATCACCCGATTCCGCGACAACCTCGGCACCGCCGACAGCTATCTCCACGTCATGGAGCGAATGACGGAAAGCGCCTTCAACCGCAGCGGCAACGACTATTGCGCTTTCATGCTGATCATCGAAGCCGCGAGGAAGGAAATCAGCGAGGCCCAGGTTCTCGTTGATGAAATGGAGGCCGGCCGATGAGCAAACGCAATTGGAAGACGACATTCCAAGCCGGCATATATACCTGCCCGGAGCTTCGCACCCACAAGATTCACCGCGATCTCCTGGCCTTTCTCACCTTCAAGGCGCACCAGGCGCTGCGCGTGTGCTGGCCCAGCCAGACGGAAATCGCCGAGGTCCTCGCTTGCTCCGTCCGCAACGTCCATGACCTTCTGGTTTACCTCGAAGAATTGGGCGCCATCTTTCCGGTCAGGCTCGGGGATCTTCCTAACAAGCACTTGGCGACGATCAAAAGCCTGACGCCGAACAAGGCGACGGCCAACGCGAAGGCATATTTCCTGTGCGAAGAGTGGGCCCATCGGGTGCTTCAAGCAGGGTCGGAAAATTTGCCGGAGCAAATGACCGATATATCGATCTTGGAGATCGACCGGGAGAAAGGGCGAAAAAAGGCGAATGAGCGCCGTCGCAGATACGCGCCTGATCTTGCTGCGCCGGATCCGCGCGTCCCCTCCAGTTCAGCACACGACGAGTGGCAATTCCTGAATGCCATCCCGTCTTCGTCCGGAAGTTCCACTTCCGCACCGGAAATAGCTCGGACCGGAAGTCCCACTACAGACATGACTATAGATAATAACCCAGCCGCAATCTCGGCGCCAAACAATGACCGGGCGCTCGCCGCTTTCGCACATCCCCCTTCAAAAGCCGAACAAGCCGAAAGCTTGATTTCATCACTGCCGGTGCACCACGGCGAACGTCTTCCGCATGGTTACGGCGCTGGCGCAGCCAGTGCATGCGATCCAAGGCCGCAGGCTTTGGCCCGCCCGGAGGGCACTGAGTATGACGCCGCGCGCGCGTGCGAACCTGACCGGAGGGCATCATGACGAACAAGTGCCAGATGATCGCATTCCCGCTGTCGCGCAGGATCGGCAAAGTCCGGCGGGTTGCGGAGGTCTTCGCGCGGAAGACCGGCCGGGAGCGTGCAAGCTATTGGAAGTCCCAGGTCGCCACCCTGTGGGACCAACTGCACCAGGTCGGATTCGCCGACGACGAGATCAGCGAGCTGATGGATGGTTTTCGGGATGCCGTCGAATCCGAGATCAACCGCCGGGCCTATGAAGGCCGGAGCGACACCAACCCCAAAGGTGCAGCATGATCGATCTCCCGAAAATGACCGAGGCCCAAGCCTACCTCTATCTCGACTTTGTCGCGTTCCGACTTATGGGCTGGGAAGTGGTCGAGCGCATGAAGCATCATCCCCGCAGCAACGCCGCCAAACGGTCCCTCGAGTCCTTCCGTAACCTGATCGGGGAGCAGCCACCTCTTGATGCGTTCGTTGCCGCCGCGATGGCAGGCGATCCGGTGCACCTGCTCTGGCCTGAGCATCTTCGGGCGGAGGTCGAGCGCCAGATCAACACGAAGGTGCCGCGCGCCATCAACGAGCCGACCAGCGAGGAATTCATCCGGTCGATGCACGAAGGCGGCCGGACGGATTGGGTGCTTCCCGACTTTCTCACCAATCACGGGAGGGTCGCATGAAAGCCATTTTCAATGGCGCGGGAAACAGATCATACCAGAAGCTCGTTTGTCTGGGCGGAATACTCCTGGGCGGATTCCTGAATAAATTCTATGAGAGACGATATATTCCTGTAGGCGCTGACGAGTGCGGAGGCTCCCCAACTCAGTCCGAGCTCCTCCACGCGACCCTCGGCTTCGGTAAGTTCATCCAGAAGCGCTTTCAAGTTGATGATCGGAAGATCGAACTCTTCTTCGTAAGCCTGAAAAGCACGATGGGTAAGGATTGTGCGTGCCGTCCCGAAACCGGCACGCAATCTGCTTTTCGTGATGCCTTCGCGTTCGATGTTTCCCCACTGTTGTTCCTCAGCCCGGCAAACCTCCAAGGCAATCTCGGCAGCGTTTATTGCTCTAACTGCGATCATTCTGGTGTGGCGAAGCGCGATGAAGGCATTGTCCCGTTGATGTTTGCGCGCGTCCTTTATTTGATACGAAATGAACAGGACCGTCGGTATGGCCACGACGACAGCTGCCCATCCTCCCAGCGCGGCAACCCACTCCCGGAAGCACTCCGGCTCGTCCGCTTTACACCAAGGCTGCGCCGATCCCTGCCAGATCGCGAACAGAGCGGCTGCAAAAAGCAAACCGATTGCCACTCCCCAACCCACCCAGGGGAAGGCTCTTTCAGGCGTCTTCATCCCTTCCACCCTCTTTGTGCCACGGCATCGAGCGTAAGCGGGCGCCTGCGGGCGACGCAAGGCCAACCTTTGGGGAGGGCATCATGATTTTGCTCGAACTCATCAAGCTCGCCTGGCGCCTTCGCCGTATTCGGAAGGATCTGCGCCAATGACGGCGATACTCAACGTCACCCGCAACGATGACGGCCAATACGAGATCACCGACCAGCGCGGCAAGGTGGTCGAGGGCCCGTTCGACACCAACGCCGCGGCTTGGCGCGCGCTCGATCTGATCGACCAGGGCAGCTCCAACGCACCGCCGAAGGCACGGCCCGGCAGGAAAGTGCTTTGGGGCAAGCCTGAACAGCCGAAGCAGTCGAAGAAGGCCCGCTGCAAGGAGCGCCGGAAACAGGAGCGAGCCGATCACCGCATGAAGGTCGATGCGGCCAAGGCGCCCACCTGGGTTCGCAGTGTCGCGGCTGCGAACTTCGATCCGGCCGGTGCTCGCTCGTTTCGCGACCATAAGCTCGGGACATTCGGCCCGGCTTCCGAGGTCAAGCGGATCGACCCGGCGGAATATTTGGCCGCCAAGGCGCGGGGTGAAGCTTGAAGCGCCACAGCGTCAACATCTACAAGATCGCCCGGGAATGCGGCGTGAGGCTGAGGGATGCCAGCGAGCATTCCACAGCCAGCCGCCGGCCGGGTGATTGCTTCTGCAAGCCGACGATTCGGGAGATCGGCGATAACCATGGCGAGGCGCATCTCCGCCTCGTCCTGATGCTGCTCACCGGCGACAGGGCCAACGCCCGCGAGCTATACGCCGACATGATCAAGGCTGTCTCGCGCCTGCTGGCGCAGCACCCCGACCTTGTCCGCCGGCCATCGCTGGTCGACGAGCTCAACGCGATCGACCTCGGCTCCATGCGCCGAGCTGCGAAGGATCTGAAATCAGGTGTTCCAACGAGCGACGTGCTCCTGGTCATGTTGTCATTGAGATTGATGGTGCCCGCGATGGGCGAGATTGGAGAAGCAGCATGAAGTTTGGCGATTGGACGGCGAAGGCAGTTGAGGAGTGGGTCATCGAGATGGCCGACACGCTGAGGAAGCTGCCGGCCGCCAAGGGGCCGAAGGTGTTCGGAAACGCGATGCCGGAGGCGCTGAGGAGCTTCGAGGAGAGTTACGGCGTCCACGCCGCTCGATACCGCGAAAGCGCGTCTGCGGGCGCCCTTGCCAGAATGGAGCAGGTATTCGGATGGATCAACGCCCTCCCCCAAGAGGCAGACCGCAAGCTGATCTATGCCTGGTCATGGGTAAAGGTTCGTCGAGGCCGGACGATCTCCGCTTTTGCGGAAGAAAATGCGTTCAACGAAAGAACTTTGCGCCGCGCTGTAACCGCTATCTGCCAAGCCATTGCGGACAATCTCAACCAAAAAGGTCGGTTTCGGCTTCTGGCCCCGGATTGTGCCGTGTCCGAAGTTCAGGCAGATATCGCGTCAACAACGGTAACATCCGGAAATTGCGTCACAGCCTGGCGCTCACCGGATGCCAAGCCGCAAGTCGACCCTGCTCTCGCTCGTCGAAGAGTAATCGAACCCCGGCATGCCCGGGCGCGGTGAATGCTGCACTAATCGGGAAGGCGGACAGTCGTTCGTGAAGATTGGGGTTCGTGCCCGGTCGTTCCTTCCTGCCATTTGTCCAAGTAGGGACCTACGAAACCACCAGAGCCCGTCGCCTCACCGCGGCGGGTTTTCTAACCCAGGAGACGACGGTCGATCAGTCGGTCTTAGTACCGAATGTAACCCGTTTCAGCACATCGCGGGCTTGGCTCATATCATCCGTGAAAAAGACGTTCGATCGCTCGATCACCCCGTTGGGTCGGAAATAGACCGTATTGTCAAAGGTGAAGAAGCAGCCAGTTTCCTCGATCGACTTGATCGCGGTTCGAATTTCTGCCTCAGTTTTTTCATCCATACCGTCCAACAGCGGATAAAGGTCCCAGCATTTGGTCCCGGGATTGGATAGCAATTCGCCGTCTGCTCCAAAGAAGTAGATGGCGCGATAGCGGTCGAATTTGTCGAGGAAAACGTGAGGTCTTCCCCACTGCTCATTCAAGCCGCGGAGCCACTCACGGGTGGTTAGCAAGCGGGATGCGGACTTAGTGCCTTTGATCTCGAATGTAATAGACCACACATTTGATCCACTAAGCGGCGACGTAAACGCGAACCTGTGAATTCGGTTAAAGGCTCTACCCTCAGCTTGGTCCGAAACGATTGTCCTCTGGTGAAATGGCTTCTTCGCTTCGACTGGAAGATCCGGATCTTTGCGATTGTTGGTCGCTCTCTCTTGGCGCGCCATCCCCCAATTCGGGTATCTCAGGCGGGCGATGTCCCGTATTTCCTCATCGGTCTGGCCAAACCGAAAGTCGGCTCCCGGCAGGATACTCGACAGAATAGCAACCTTTCTCGGGAGTTTGGGATAGTTGTCCCCAGCATGCGACATTGATGGGAATATCATCAGCCCAGCGGCTGCGAAAACGTGAATGCCCCAACGCCCTGTCATGATTGCCCTCTCGTTTAGGTTGCCTTCGCCATTACCGGCTCGGACGCCCGACGGCAAGAGACCGGCGCTGCCGACAGCCGGAGTGGGCCATGCCCAGCGAGTTGAACTGGTTCTCAAAAGTGTAGAATCTCACGTGCCGCCCATACAGACAAAACGGCGGAGATAAACAAGATGACAAGGCGCAGCGCGTGGCCCACGACTGTTCCGGCTGCCCATCCGATCCGCCGCGCCCAAGGACGAGATACTTCGGCGGGCTTGTCGTCTGGTAACTCCGTCATCCGGACGATGAACCATTCCATGGGGTCAACGCCTCGCTTGTAGGTCAGTCCCGCCTTTTCAAAGGTCTGCTTCAGGTCGATCGGACACAGACACAGATCCATTCGGTGCCAATCCTCCCCGGCGGGCCATCTGGAGAAGGGATTGTGGTCCTGCCACACAAGGTTTTCGGCTCCGATCAATTCGGCGAGTTCAGCCGGCGTGGTGGCGGCTCGGTGTCCATCAATTACGGTATTACACATCCCATCCCCCAGGGCCGGTCGGGTTTAGCGCGGCGGGTTTCCGTTTTCAACCAGCGAAAGGAAAGAGCATGACCACCGACGTAATCGTGCGCACCAACGGCAACTATGTGGCCATGGTCAAGATCGACGGCGACGACAAGGGTACCGTCGGCCCGGGCACGCTGGTCTCGAAGCAGTTCTACATCCCGCACGGTGGCGTACACACCATCGAGGTGGAAGAGCGCCAGGCCACGCCGGAAGAGATCGAAGGCGCCCAACCGAAGCCAGACGAGCCCGAGCGAGCGGCATAACGCTCCCGCACACCCGATAAGGTGAGCCGGGCTAAGGCCCGGTTTGCCGATGACCCGTCTACTTCTTGGGAAAGTCAACATTCAGCGTCGTGAAGATGATGTCGATGGTCCGCTCAGCGCGGGCTTTGATCGCAACGTTGTCCAGCCCAGGTGCTTGGATTTCGTCTTTGTGGATCTTGTCGTGAGCCGTTTTATTGACGACTTCCAGGAAGTTGCTACCGGGTCCAGCTAAGACGGCCGCGCCACCTAGCACCGCCTGCACTACGGCGCGCAGCCCAATGATCTCGCCAATCAGCTGCTCTTGTAATTCGTTGTTCACTCGATTTTCCCCCAAGGTTAGCCCGTGCCCATCCTGAAGAACGCACGGCATCGGATGCGCGTCAATGCCTAAGCTCAAGTCCATCCGCCCCCTCGTCGCCAGCATCAAGCCGCTGGTGGGCAGGATGCAGGGAGAGAAGGCACGGGACCAATACCGCCGCAACACCCAGCCGTGGCGCGCCTGGTACAAGACGGAACGGTGGGAACGGCTGAGGCGTCAGGCATTTGAGCGGGACCTCTACACCTGCCGACGCAGCGGAGAGATGTGTGCGGGCACTGGCAACGACCCGAACGCGCCAGTCGCCAACCACAAGACACCGCACCACGGTGACCCGGCCCTCTTCTGGGACATCGACAACATCGAGACAGTGACCAAGCGCATCCATGACAGCCTCATCCAAGCAGAAGAGCGAGGCCGCCTCTTCGTCGAGCCAAGATAGCGCTAACGGACCGAACGGGCTTCGATCGTGATCTCAAGCTGAGCGGGAGGAAAGGTTGTTCCTTGTTCGACACGAGACGGAGACAATAGGCCGTTCAACCGGAACATGCTGTCCTCATTGTGAACGCTGCGTGGAGTTACAGGTTTCACTCCAATCGTCTTCCTCTCATCGCGGGCAGCGACGGCCAGCCCCACGATAAAGAACAGCAGCCACAAGACAGCAGAGACACAGACGACGATCACGAAAAGCCAGCGGTTGGCGTCGTTCACTTTGCCGTCCATGACCATCAACACGACCGAGACCATCAACGAAGCCCCGCATGCGACGGAAATGTTGCTGAGCCAACTGGCCAGGTATTCGTTCTTCGACATCGTAAGCTCCCTTGTCCGAGAGAGGCTAGATGAGAAAGGCGAATAGAGGGTTACTGCACGATGGTCGGTTGTCAGCGACCCTTCTTCAAAGGGGGGGTAGCTAGGCCCGCAAACCCTTTCGGCAGCCGGACCCGCGTCCCCCTCATCGTCATAATTTTTTCTGCCAACCCGAAATTTCAGGGTGAAACATCACCATGACCGAAAAATCGAAGCCCTCCGGCAAGCGCGGGAGGCCCCAATATCGCCCGTCTCTCGAAGACCGCCAGATGGTCGAGCAGATGAAATTCTGCGGCGAATCCGACAACACTATCGCCCGCGCGCTGGGCATTGATCCCGACACCATGCGTAAGCACTTTGGGGACGAGCTCGCGGACGGACATGCGCAGCGCCGCAAGGAAGTGATCGGCATGCTCTTCGGCGCCGCACGAGGCGGAAACGTCGCTGCCATTAAAAAACTCGAGGAGATGGGCAGAGCGGCCGGCGCTCAGGAAGCGGTGAAAGGCCGTGAGGCTCGCGCTCCAAAGCTTGGCAAGAAGGAAGAACAGAAGGCATCGGCCAAGGCGGTCGGCGGCAAGTTCGCTCCTCCGAGCCCGCCCCAGTTGGTCGTAAATAACAGCTGATGCAGTGGTCGACGGCCTGCCTCGACTGGCGCGAGCGGATTGTCGAACGCCGCTCGCTGATACCGCTTGCCCCGCTCTTTCCAGATGAGGCGGAGGCGGCGCTCGAAGTCTTCAAGTCGCTGCAGGTGGTCGATCTGGCCCAGGTCGTCGACGCCGACACCGGCATGCCCCGTCATCCGACCTTCGGCGAGGTCTGCGAAGATTTCGTTTTCGACTTCGTCAGGGCGGTATTCGGCGCCTATGATGCGGGCAGCGCCACCAGACTGATCGAGGAGTTCTTTCTCCTCATCTCGAAAAAGAACGGCAAGTCGACCATCGTCGCCGGTATCATGCTGACGGCCTTGATCCGCAACTGGCGTCACTCGGCGGAGCTACTGATCCTGGCGCCAACCCGCGAAGTTGCCGACAACTCGTTCAAGCCGGCCGCCGACATGGTCAGAGCGGATCCGGAACTAACCGACCTCCTGCATGTGCAGGACAACTTGAAGCAGATCACCCACCGGCTGACGATGGCGGTGTTGAAGGTGGTTTCCGCCGATGCCTCGTCTTCCGCCGGCAAGAAGGCGGCGTTTGTGTTGGTCGAGGAGCTGTGGCTCTTCGGAAAAAAGGCGAATGCGAGCGCGATGCTCCAGGAGGCGACGGGCGGCCTGATCTCGAGGCCTGAGGGCTTCGTGATCTACATCACGACGCAGTCGGACACTCCGCCGGCCGGCGTGTTCAAGGAAAAGCTCGATTATGCGCGGGCGGTCCGCGATGGCGAGATCGATGATCCTCGCTTCCTGCCGGTGCTCTACGAGTTCCCGGAGGCGATGATCAAGAGCAAGGCCTACCAGAAGCCTGAGAACTTCTACGTGACGAACCCGAACATGGGGCGGTCGGTGCGTAAGGATTGGCTCGAACGCAAGCTGGCGGCGGTCCTGGGCGGGCGGGATGAGGAAGGCGACACGATCCAGACCTTCCTTGCCAAGCATCTGAACGTCGAGATCGGCATGAACCTGAGGGGGAACAGGTGGCCGGGCGCGGACCTTTGGGATCGCCGAGCGGACAAGAAGATCACGCTCGAATACCTGCTCGCGAACTGTGACGTCATCGTTCCGGGCCTGGACGGTGGTGGCCTCGATGACCTGTTCGGGCTGGCAGTCGTCGGGCGGCACAGGAAGACTCGCGATTGGCTGTGCTGGATGCACGCCTGGTGTCACGAGGGTGTGCTGAAACGGCGTCAGTCGATCGCGACAAGGCTGCAGGACATGGCAGACGCGGAAGAGCTGACGATCGTCGATGACGAGCTCGCGGACGTCTCGGAGATCGTCGCCATCATTGCGCGGATCAAGGAAGCTGAACTGCTCGCCTGTGTGGCGGTCGACCCGGCCGGCCTGGGCGAGATGGTCGAGGCGCTCGATGAGATCGGCGTCACGCAGGAAGAAGGAATGCTGATCGGCGTGCCACAGGGCTACCAGCTGATGAACGCCATCAAAACGACGGAACGGAAGCTCGCAAACGGGACCCTTCGCCACTCGGGCACCGGTCTCATGCAGTGGTGCGTCTCAAACTTGAAGATCGAACCAACGGCGACGGCTATCCGAGCGACCAAGCAGAATGCCGGCGACGCAAAGATCGACCCGATCATGGCGCTCTTCAATGCGGTGACGGTGATGAGCCGGAACCCGGAACCAAAGCGCAAGCCGCAATACCAGATGCTGGTCGTCGGCTGACCAACCCGAAACCCTTTGATGAATGGAGGACGTCATGACAGTGACGCGCCGCGCATACTCGTTCCTGACGATCAAGACGGTGAACGAGGAAAAGCGGATCATCCGCGGCATCGCCACCACGCCGGCCGTCGATCGCGTCGGCGACATCGTCGAGCCGTTGGGCGTGAAGTTCACGAACCCAATGCCGTTCCTCTGGCAGCACGACGCCCGCAAGCCGATCGGCACCGTCAAGTTCGATCCGCCCACCAAGGACGGCATTACCTTCGAAGCCGAGCTCCCGGTAATGGATGAGCCCGGCACCCTCAAGGATCGCATCGACGAGGCTTGGCAGTCGATCAAGCTCGGCCTGGTCCGCGCAGTCTCCATCGGCTTCCGAGCCGTCGAATACAGCTTCATGGAAAACGGTGGCATCAAGTTCACCGAATCCGAGGTCTACGAGCTCTCCGCCGTCACCATCCCGGCCCAGCCGGAAGCGGTGATGACGAGCATCAAGAATATGGACGCGGTTGGTGTCGCGTTCATCAAGTCCTTCGACACGAACGCTCCTGCCGCGACCGGCACTATCGAGCGTCCCGCGAAGACACCTCCCGGCGCTTCGGGAAAGTCCCACAACCCCGTCAACTTGCGCCCCAAGGAGGGCATTGAAATGAAGACGATTGCCGAGCAGATCGCTGCTCTTGAGGCCTCGCGTCAGGCGAAGGCCGCCCGCATGGCGGAAGTCATGCAGAAGTCCATGGATGAAGGCCGCTCGACCGACCAGGCCGAGCAGGAAGAGTTCGACACGCTCGCCCAGGAGGTCGACGCGATCGATGCCGACCTCAAGCGGTTCCGGGCACTGGAAAAGTCCCAGGCCTCGAACGCAAAGCCGGTGGTCGCGAACCAGATCAAGACCTCGGCGGACGGCTCCGCTGCTCGCGGTGGTATCACGATCTCCAAGCCGGAGCCGGCCAAGGGCATCCGCTTCGCCCGTTACGCGAAGTGCCTTGCCATCTCCAGCAAGACGCAGCAGCCGCTCGTCGCTGTCGCAGAAGGTTTTTATGGCAAGACCGACCCGGATCTGGTCGACATCGTCAAGGCGGCCGTCTCCGCCATGACCTCGGCCAATACGGACGCGCTGATCGGCAACGAGGGCGGCTTCGCCGACTTCGTCGAGTTCCTCCGCCCCATGACCATCCTCGGCCGCTTCGGTACCGGCAACATTCCGTCGCTGACGCAGATCCCGTTCCGGGTGCCGCTGATCACGGAAAACTCCGAGACCGAGGCCCAGTGGGTCGGCGAAGGCAAGGGCAAGCCGCTGACGAAATTCACCGTCGGCCGCAATGAGATCAATCCTCTGAAGATCGCAGCCATCGCGGTCCAGACGATGGAGCTCATTCGCGACAGCTCGCCGTCCTCGGACGTCCTGCTCCGCAACTCCCTTGCAAAGGCGATTGCCAAGCGCTCCGACCTCTCCTTCGTCGATCCGGCCTCGGCGGCGGTGGCAAACGTCCGCCCCGCTTCCATCCTCAACGGCGTGGCGGCGATCGGCAACAGCGCCGCGACCGGTGCCGATGCTGTCCGGGAAGACGTGCAGGCGATCATCGGTGCCTTCGTGACGGCGAACAACGCCCTGCAGTCTGGCGTCTGGCTCATGTCGGCGACCTACGCGCTGCGGCTGATGATGATGCTGAACCCGCTTGGACAGCGGGAATTCCCCGGCATCACCATGCAGGGCGGCACGTTCTTCGAGCGCCCCGTCATCGTGTCGAACTACCTGACCGACTACGTGGCCCTCGTGAACGCGGAAGACATCTACCTGGCGGATGAAGGGGGCGTCGATATCGCGATGTCGACCGAAGCCTCGCTGGAGATGGTGGACAATCCGACCCAGGATTCGGGTGCCGCCGATCCGGTGGAAACCAGCGTCGTGTCCATGTTCCAGACGAACAGCGTGGCCTTCCGCGCCGAGCGCACCATGAACTGGGCTCGCCGCCGCGCCAGCGCCGTCGCGTGGATGGACAACATCACCTGGGGCGACCCGGTAGCGCCGTAAGCGACCAACCTGGCCGGCCGCGATGACAGCGGCCGGCCTTCCAACCGGAGGCCGACATGAAGAAGTCCCACTACATGACCCGCGCTCTGCGGGCCCAAGATCCACGTTATTCGAGCATCCTGGGGAAGCTGGGCTATGAGCGGACGGATGTGCAGGCGGGCGCGGCTGTCCCGGACATTACCGCCCTCCGCGCCGAATACCACCGGGTGCTCGGCAAGCGCCCGTTCAACGGCTGGGATGCTGAAACCCTCGCCGCCAAGATCGCCGAAGCAAAGGGCTGACCCATGCGACTTTTTGGCAGGAACTTCTTCGGCGAGCGCTCGGCAGCGAAAGCCATGGCGCCCGTCACTCAGGGCCGTGGCGGCTGGTACCGCATTCTCGAATCCTTCCCGGGTGCGTGGCAGCAGAACGTCGAGGTCAAATTTGATTCCGTTCTGTCCAACCATGCCGACTTTGCATGCCGCACCCTGATCGCCTCCGACATCGCAAAGCTGCGCATAAAGCTGGTGCAGAAGGATGGGGATGGGATCTGGAGCGAGACCGCCAATCCCGCGTATTCGCCCGTCCTGCGCAAGCCGAACGATTTTCAGAACCGTATCCAGTTCATGGAAAGTTGGGTGCTCTCGAAGCTCCAGCGCGGCAACGCTTATATCCTGAAGCAGCGCGACGGCCGCGGCGTCGTCAAGAAGCTCTATGTGCTCGATCCCACACTCGCCACACCGCTCGTGTCGGACGATGGCAGCGTGTTCTATCAGCTGAGCAAGGACCCGCTGGCCTCGATCGAGCAAAGCATCATCGTGCCGGCGCGCGAGATCATCCATGACCGGTTCAACTGCTTCTTTCACCCGCTGGTCGGTTTGTCGCCGATCTTCGCCGGCGGGCTCGCAGCAATGCAGGGCCTTGCGATCCAGAACGACAGCGCCCTGTTCTTCCAGAACGGGGCCCAGCCTGGCGGCATCCTGACCGCCCCGGGCGCTATTTCTGACGAAACAGCGGCTCGTTTGAAGGCGCACTGGGATACGAATTTCTCAGGCAAGAATTCGGGCAAGGTCGCGGTTCTCGGCGATGGGCTGAAGTATGAGGGGATGAAGGCGAAGGCGACTGACTCTCAGCTGATCGAACAGCTGAAATGGTCCGGGGAAGTCGTCTGCTCGACTTACCACGTCCCGCCGTACAAGATCGGTCTTGGCCCAATGCCGACGAACAACAACGTCCAGAGCCTCAACGTCGAATACTATTCGCAGTGCCTGCAGGTGCTGCTGGAATCCATTGAGCTGTGCCTCGATGAGGGGCTCGCAATCGGCGAGGCGTTGGGAACCGAGTTCGACACCGACAATCTCCTGCGCATGGACAGCGTCACCCAGATGGACATGCTCGACAAGTCGAAGGGCATCATGGCTCCGAACGAGCAGCGCAAACGGCTTGATCTGAAGCCGGTGGCCGGCGGCGACAGCCCAATGCTCCAGCAGCAGAACTTCAGCCTCGAGGCGTTGGCGAAGCGCGACGCACAAGACGATCCTTTTGGCCGCGCGCCCAAGGCATCACCGATCGTCGATGAGGGCGATCCGGCAGCAGCCGAGGCCGACAAGGCGCTGTTCATGCGCGCGACGCTGCGTAAGGAACTGGGCCTCGCGGCCTGAGCATTTAACAGGACGGTAGTATGAACAATCGCGAGATCAAGGCGATGATGGCGGAGCTTGCGCCGGTCATTCGCGAGTTCACTCAATTGGCGATCGCGCCGATGATCGATCGGATCGCGGCGGTCGAAAGGCGCCTCGACCTTCTGCCCATTCCGCGTGACGGCAAGGATGCGGACATGTCGGAGATCCGCGGGATCATTGCCGAGGAGATCAAGGCAGTGAAAGCCGCAATAGACAATCTGGAGCCTGGGCTTCCGGGAAAAGACGGATCATCTGTCTCGATCGATGATGTGCTGCCCACGCTCGAACGGCGGGTCAATGATTTTCTGTCGGCAATCCCGACTCCGCAGGATGGAAAGGGCGTTTCCGTCGAAGACGTTGCGCCATTGGTCTCCTCCGAGGTCGAAAAACGCTTCGCTGCGCTGCCGAAATCGAAAGATGGCAACCCCGGTAAAGACGGTGTTGGCCTGGCCGGAGCCTTCATCGACCGAGACGGGAACCTGATCATTACCATGACCAATGGCGAGCCCCGCAATCTGGGATGCGTCGTCGGGAAGGACGGCGAGCCTGGTAAGCCTGGACGGGACGGTTTCAACCTCGAAGACTTCGATGCGAAGGTCATGGATGATCGCCGAACGGTGCTGCTGTCCTTTACCGGCAAGACGCTCGACTACAAGGTCGAACTCGGATTTCCCGTGATGCTCTACCGCGGCGTCTACAAGGATGGGCAAGAATATGAACGGGGCGACACGGTCACCTGGGGCGGCTCCCTTTGGCACTGCGACAGCGATACCCATGAAAAACCGGGAGAAGGTTCCACCACCTGGACCCTGTGCGCCAAGAAAGGCCGGGACGGTAAGGACGGAGAACTAAAGGAAGCTAAGGCGCCTCAGCCGGTTCGCGTCGGCGTCCCGGGAAAGGTGGTCTGATATGGCGCTCGTGACTCTGCCGCAAGTCAACCTCGCTCTCCGCCTCGACCTCGTCGAAGGCGACGAGCGGACGCCAGACATTCAGTTGAAGATCGCTCAGGCAGAAGACGCGGTTATTGACTACCTGAAAAAGCCTGATCACGGTTGGACGGAGGGCACCGCCCCGCCTCGCGTACAAGCGGCGATCATCCTGGTGATCAAGAGCCTCCTCGACGACAGTGCCGCACCTGAATTGCTTTCAGGCCTTGGCACCGGCGATCCAAAGAACCCGGCCGTCGCGCTTCTTTACCGTCTTCGTGATCCGGCAATCGCATGAGCCCCGCGAGCAACCTCAATCAGCGCGTCGCCTTCGATGCCCTTGTCCGATCTCCGGATGGTCACGGCGGCACGACGACAGGCTGGGGAGCGCCAGAAGCGGCCGTGATGGCCTGGGCTCACTTCCGGTACCTTCGCGGCGGTGAGGCTGTCCAGGCGGCTCGTCTGGCCGGGAGGCAACCCATGGTGGTCACGATCCGCAAGAGCGCCGCGGCAGCGCAGATCACGAATGACTGGCGCATGCGCGATGTCTGCACCGGCGCGATCTACAACATCCGGGCGATCGTTCCGACCGATGACCGTGGGTTTTTGGAACTGACCGTGGAAGGCGGGGTGGCGGTATGAGCGTCTCGGTTTCGTTTCAGGACCTTGTCCTGGCCCGCTTGCTCGCCAATGAGGCAGTGATCGAGATCGTCGCCGACAGGATCGTTGATGGTGGTGACGACGACCTGGCATTCCCCAACATCACCTTGGGGGCGTCCGATTTCTTCCCCGACGATGCGGACTGCGTCCGAGGGAGAGAAGAGACCCTGCAGATCGACTGCTGGACGCGGGACGCTGGCAAGAAGTGGCCGTGTAGGAAGCTGGTCGATGCGGTGAAAAACGCTCTGCACGACGCCGAGGGCGACCTGACCGAAGGTGCGCTGGTGTTGATGCGCGTCGATCTCGCGCGGGTGTTCAGTGATCCCGACGGCATCACCACCCACGGCGTGGTTCAGGTCACTGGCGTCATTGAGGAGTAGGAGGCATCATGGCTCGCGTGAGGTTCATAGCGGATTTCGACTACAAGCCGACGGCTCGTTCGACCACCGGCTACAAGGCCGGCTGGAGCGGTACCGTAAAGCGCGATTGCGCTGACCGGGCCGTGGCCGCGGGAAAGGCCGAGCTTCTCGACGCCAAGCCTCCGACGGGGGATGCGGTCAGTGACGAAAATTCTCAACCTTGACCGCCTCAATCGGAAACTGAGGCGCCTGCCGGAAGTCGCAAAGCGCGAAATCCGGGCCGGGATGGAGCGGGCGGCGGAGCAGATCGTCGCCCTGATGAAGAACCTTGTGCCGGAAGCCGACGGGACCTTGCGCGACAGTATCGGTTGGACCTGGGGTAAGGCTCCGAAGGGTTCGCTGGCTGTGGGGGCGGTCAAAGGCGGCAAGGGCGATGGACTGACGGTCACGATCTATGCCGGCAATGACAAAGCCTACTATGCCCGATGGGTTGAATTCGGGACGTCCCAGCATACCAACGGCGGAAAGTTCCCCGGCACCAAGAACCCCGGCACCAGAGCAAGGCCATTCTTCTACGTCAGCTGGCGCGCGAACAAGCGGTCCGCCAAGCGCCTCGTGCGCAAGGGCGTAAGGGACGCCGCGAAGAAGGTCGCCGCCGGCGGCTGAATACCTGAACGACTGCATTCGCCAACCCTGCTCTTCGAGTGGGGACTATCCACTGTTGCCACAAAGGAGATCTTCCATGGCAGAACCGACAACCATCAAAGGCGGCAAAGTCCGGGTGCTCCTTGGCAATGACGCCACCCCTATCGTCTACATCGCGCCTTGCGGCTTCAGCCAGCGCACCGTCACCATCAACAAGGGCCTGGAAGAGGTAAATCTCCCGGACTGCGCCGATCCCGACGCGGTGAATTGGCTTGGTCGAGATGCCGTGTCGCTGTCCATGAGCGTCAATGGCGAGGGCGTGCTCTCGGAAGAAAGCGTCGAGACCTGGCTTGATGCCGCCGAGAACGTAGAATCCATTCCGGTCAAGGTCGAATGGGAATTCCCGACCAAGACGATCACCTGGACCGGCAAGATGCACGTCGAGAGCTTCGAAGCCGGCGCCCAAGACGGCCGCCGCGTCACCGGCAATGTGGGAATGCAGAGCGACGGCAAAATGACCCGCGTCGTTACTGAGGCGCCGTAAATGGCTCGGGACGCGCAAATCACGATCCCCTGGGCGGACGGTGACTTCACCTTCCGCCTCGGCTGGGGCGAACTGGCCGAGCTCCAAGAAAAGACCGAGGCCGGCCCCTACGTGGTCCTGCATCGTCTGCATTCGCATCAGTGGCGCGTCGAAGACATCTCGAACGTTATCCGCCTTGGTTTGATCGGCGGCGGATTTCCGGCGGCTGAAGCAATGAAAAAGGTGCGTTATTACGTCGAGAACCGGCCTCCGTTGGAAAACCATTCGGTTGCCGTTGCTATTCTTTCCGCGGGTCTTCTTGGTGCCCCGGAGGAGCCTGTGGGGGAGCAGGAAGCGCCAACTCCAACAGCCGGATAGATGACCTACCGAACGGCAAAATCCGTTTCGCGGCAATCTATGGGGTTGGCCCCGCAATGGGCTTTACGCCCCAGCAGGTCAACGACATGTCGATGTGGCAATTCCTGGCCGCCTTCGATGGATACGCGAAGGCGAACGGCGCCAAAGAGAAGATGTCGAACGCAGAAGCCGATGACCTCTGGAAATGGCTGCAGGAAAAGGATGGCGGCTAGTCCCTGAAGGAACGGACGCGGCAATCGACGAACTGTACGGAGGCTTTAGTCGGAAGAGCCGCTTCTTCGTATGCGTCCCCATTGGGAGCAAGCGCATTGATTATCGCGCGGCCGATTCCGACTGCTTTTTTATCCCCGTCCAAGAAGGCGCAATCGATGAATACGCCTTGAACCGGCTTGGCGAGGTTGTTTTTCACCAGCATCACAGCCCTGGCGACGCCACGCTCGACTGAAAAATTCTGAACATCAATCTCAATATCTGCCGCGGAAGCAGCAGTCGCCGCAGCCATCATTGCACAGAAAACAATCACCTTCATGCCCGGCAGTCTCCGCTGGTTTTTGCGATCATAGGATGTCGAACGAATGGCTGCAACTGACCTTGAGCGCCTTGTGGTGCAGCTTTCTGCTGACCTGAAAGGCTATGAAAACTCGATGAGGAAGGCGCAGGGCGTCACGAACCAGCGTCTTGGAGCAATCCAGAAGAAGGCTCTGGCTTCGAGTACGGCTATTGCGGGCGCATTCATTAAGTCAGGCGCTGCGATCGCTGGCGCCTTCATTGCGAACGACGTTATCCGCAACATCGGCCAGCTGTCCGACGCCGCCACGCGCATCGACAACGCTCTGAAGGTTGCCGGTCTCTCCGGTGCCGAACTGGAAACCGTCTATCAGCGCCTGAACAAGGCAGCCATCGCCAACGGGGCCCCGATAGAGACGCTTGCCACGCTCTACGGCAAGGCCGCGCAAAGCCAGAAAGAACTCGGTGTCACGACCGAGGAACTGCTCGGCTTCACTAACAACGTCGCGCTCGCACTGCGCGTTGCCGGCACAGATGCTCAGTCGGCCAGCGGTGCATTGCTGCAGCTCGGCCAGGCGCTGGGCAGCGGCAAGGTTCAAGCAGAGGAATTCAATTCGATCCTGGAGGGCGCTCCAACCATCGCCCAGGCAGCGGCAGCCGGATTGAAAGAAGCCGGCGGCTCTGTCTCGCGCCTGAAGGGGCTCGTGGTCGATGGGAAGATCTCGTCGGAAGCGTTCTTCCGTGCATTTGAGGCAGGCGCTCCGATCCTCCAGAGCAAGGTGGCCGGTTCCGTTTTCACCATCGAGCAGGCGGCCGGCAACCTGTGGACGGCTTTGATTAATGTCGCCCGCGAGTTCAACAATTCGACTGGCGCCAGCAAGAATTTCGCGGGCGGCATGAACACCGCCGCGAAGGCGATCAACGGCTTCGACGTGTCGGCGCTCATTCAGAAGGTCCGAGACGCCAGGAAGGAGCTCGACTCGTATCTAAGCAGCCTCGGCAATGCTCAAGTCTTCAAGGATCTGGCGTCTGGCCTCGGCGTACTCGACAGCGATGGCAACGTAATCAAGCTCGATACGTCCCAAGCATCTGGCGAAACCGCCATCCTGCAAAAGGAGGTCAAGCTCCTTCAAGATCGTATCGCGCTGAACACAAGCCTCGGCTTCGATAATACAGGGGCAATCGCGCGCCTGGATGAAGTTCTAGGCAAGTTAAATCAGGTTAGGGGAGCCGCTGGCTCGGTACCGGCACCTTTGGGCAACGGCCTGATTGAGCCCGTCATTGGCGGCACCAATGGCAACATGGGCGGGCCTTCCACCCGTGGCGGTGCTCGCCGTCCAGTGGCCGTCGCGCCGGTCTCGGTCAAGGACTTCAGGCCGCCAGTCGGCAAGTCGGGCAGCGGGAAACCGAAGACCGATGATCTTCAGCGAGAGATTGCGCAGATCAAGGAGCGGACCGAAGCCCTCCAGGCTGAGACGGCTGCCCAGGCACAAGTCAATCCGCTCATCGACGACTACGGGTTTGCCGTCGAGAAGGCCGCTGCGAAACATGATCTGCTGAAGGCCGCCCAGGAAGCAGGCAAGAAGGTCACTCCAGAGCTTGCCGCTCAGATCGACACGCTGGCCACCTCCTACGCCAACGCCGTCGTAGCGTCGGAACGGCTGGCCGAAAGTCAGGATCGCGTCAGGCAGGCAGCTGAGGACGCCCGCGAGTTCAACAAGGACCTCACGCGCGGAATCATCGACGGGTTTGTTGAGGGCAAGAAAGCGGCGGACGTATTCGCAGACAGCCTGAAGAAGATCGGCGATCGGCTTCTCGGGATGGCGCTGGACAGCATCTTCGATAGTCCGGGCAAAGGCGGCGCTGGCTTTAATCCCTTGAGCTTCCTCGGTGACATCTTCCGGGCCAGCGGCGGCCCGGTGAGGAAGGGGCAACCGTATGTCGTCGGTGAGAAGCGGCCGGAGCTATTTGTTCCGGATCAAAACGGGTCGATCGTATCGCGCGTGCCGACTGCTACGCCGACAATGCCGAGCCTCGGGAACATCGCTCCCGGACGGTCATCTGGAATGGCAATCGACGTCAGTGTTTCCGTGGATGAGAACGGGAACCTTCAGGCATTCGTCAATAGTGTTGCTCAGCAAAAAGCCGCAGGGGCAATCCGAGCTTATGACGCCGGAGGCATGCAACGGACAGTCAATCACATACAGACTGCCCGTAAGTACAACGCAAAAATCTAAGGGGCGGCAGATGTCGGAAGCAGAGAGATCATCGCTTCCGCGGCGCTGTAGGCCATTGCCTCGATCTGCGGGAATGTTTCCGTTCCCACTCCCGAAAAGCTCACATCGACAGCAATTCGATGAAGACCGGAGGTACCGACGTCCAGGTGGACATAGTACTCGACGACCGCGCGATAAAGCTTGTCTTCCTTATCGAAATAAATGTCGGCGACCTGTCTATCTTCGTATTTCATGGAAACCTCTTTCGGTGAGGCATTCGTACTAGCATGGCAGTTTCCTTTCCGCGAGAGATTCCCGATGTCGGTTACGTCACCGCAGACTTCATCCTGCGCGATCCGGTCAAGGCCTCGCCGTCCGGCGCGCGCCTGATCAATTACACACAGGTGACCGATCCGGCCTGGGAGGCGAGCCTCGTGACGCGGCCGCTCACCTATAGCCAGTATGCCGAGGTTGAGGCGTGGTGGCTTTCGCTTCGAGAAGGCCTCAAGCGGGTGCTCTTCCGTCATCCCCACGTCTGCTATCCCAAAAACCATGGCGGTAACCAAGCGCCTGCGGATGATGCCGGCAATCTCGTGTCCGTGACCGGCGGTAACGTTCTGTCCGTCAGCAGCGTGGACGCTGGCCTTTCCCTCGTTGTCGGCGATCGTATCGGGCTGGAGCGCCTCACCCGTTATCATATCGGCCGCATAACCGAGGTGACGGGCGGCGGCTCGACCCGGACAATCACGATCGAGCCGCCGCCTTTCGGTGTCGTTTCACAGGCCGGGGCAGTCGTCCGGTTCGCGAAGCCCGCGCTGGTCATGCGGCCGGTCCCGGAGAGTTTTTCCGCTCCTCGGTCCAACGGCCGCTACTCTGTCGCCTTTCGTCTGGTGGAAGCGCAATGACACTCTCGACCGAAGTCAAAGACCTTTACGACCAGGGGCGGATCTCGACGCGGCAGATGATGCGCTTTCAGTTCGCCTCCGGCATCTACGGCTTCATCAGCCGCGCCGAGCCGTTCACCTATTCGGGTGTCGAATACAAGCCGTTCGGCCTGATCGAGGTATCGGACATCGGTGGCGGCACGGGCACAAGCGCCGATGGCGGCTTCACTCTGACGCTTGCCGAAAGTCCCGACGATGGCCTGACGCCGGACGTCCTGACGCAGATCGAAAGCGGACCGGCCTGTCACCGTGATGGATGCCCACTTCCATCCTGACACCGGCGCCTTGCTCCAGGTCGAGGTCGTGGCACGCGGCTACCTGGATGTCGTTGAGCACCAGGTCGATCCGGAGCGGGGCTATATCCTCGTCGCCCGGTGCGAAGGGCGACAGCTCGACTACTCCCGCAAGAATGGCCGGTACCGCACCATGACCGACCAGCAGCGGCGGTCGCCTGACGACAAGTTCTTCCAGCATGCGGCCAAGCGTGGCCGTGTCGACATCTTCTGGGGCCGAGTGGCCGCGAGAACCTGACCAATGAGACATGATGATTGGGAAAAGCGCCTCAACGCGGTTGTGGCGAAGCATCTGGCGTTGCCCGGTCAATGGGGCATGTCCGACTGCTGGATGATGACCATGGACGCAATCGAGGCCGTGACCGGCTCTCGCATTCTGCCGCATCTCCAGAATTACCGGAGCGAGGCGGAAGGCTACACGGTGTTCCGCAAGGCCGGCTTCCAGGAGACAGTCGAGGAAGCGCTCGCCGCCGAACTCGACGAGCCCATCCCGGCGATGATGGCGCAGCGCGGCGACGTCGGCGTGATCGAGCGCGACGGCGCTATCTCCTGCGGCGTGTTCGTCTCGACCGGCTTTGCCGTGAAAACGATTTATGGCCACGTCGAGAGGGTCGGCGGCAAGCGGGTCGAGGTCACGACCGGCTCGGATCTCGAAATCATGTCCGTGCTGTTCGTCAAGCGCGCTTACAAGGTTCGATAAATGCCCTTCATTTCAGCAATCGTTGGCGCGATCGGCGGGGCGCTCGGTCTCGGCACGATCGGTCTTGCCATCGCCAAGGCCGTTATCGGGATCGGTATCAGCCTTATCGTTAACAAGCTCCAGGCGGACCGGGCGAAGAAATCAGAGAAGCAGGCATCCGGCACGCAGTTCGAGCGGGAGTATGGCGAGAACATCAGCCGCAAGGTGGCATGCGGCCTTGTCGGGATCGCGGGCCATGATTGCTATGTGAACACCTACGGCTCGTCGAACATGTATCTCGAGCAGGTATTTGTTCTGTCGGACTTCCCATGCGACGGCCTGTCCAGGATCTGGGCCGGCGGCCAATTGTTGCAGCTCTCGACGCCAGACGGCACGCACTTCTCGGTCGTCGCCGGAGACTACGCGGGCCTCATGAGCTTCGTCTTTTACCATGGCACCCAGACGGGGGCCGATGGCGGATTGGTCGCCAACTCGAATCCTTTCGGCCGCTGGACTGCTGATCATGTCGGCTCCGGTCAATGCTACCTGATCGCGCGGCTGGTCTATGACCAGGAGAAGCTTTCCCAGTTCCCCGACTTCTTCTTCGAGATCCGCGGCGCCCGTCTCTACGATTTTCGCAAAGACGACACGGTCGGCGGCTCCGGACCGCATCGCTGGGGCAACTACGCAACCTACCAGTTCTCCGAAAACCCGGTGGTTTTCGATTACAATTACCGGCGCGGTTTTTCGTGGAACGGCGACCTGTTCCTCGGTATGGACATGGATGCGGTCGACCTGCCGATCGACCGCTATGCGATGGCCGCGAACATCTGCGACGAGAATACCGGCGGCGAGCCGCGCTACCGCTGTTCCGTCCTGCTCGACGCGGACGTCGACCACGGCGACAATATCGAGTCCATCATGGTCTCCTGTGGCGGCATCGTCGTCGACAGCGTCGAGGGCTCCTGGCCGATCATCGGAACCGAACAGCCGATCGTCGAGACGTTCACCGATGACGATCTGATTGTGACGGAGCCGGTGCGGTTCCAGAAGCGCCGGTCGATGGCGGACCTCACCAATTCCGTCTCCGGCACATATCCCGAGCCTGCAAACATGTGGTCGCCAGCTGGCTATGACACGCAGAGCAACCCGACACAGGTGGCGCTCGATCGGCGGACGCGCGATGTCCAGCTCAACTTCCCGACGGTGCGTTCGAAGCGACAGGCGAACCAGCTGGCCTCGATCTACTACAATGAGAACCGATATGAGGCGACCGCGGATATCGTCCTGCGTCCTCGCTTCCAGACGATCCGGGTCGGCGATTGGGTGCAATGGAATTCGGCGCGCTACGGCTCGATCACATTTGTCGTCCAGAGCCGCTCGATCAGGGCTTTGAGCAGTGACGGCCCGCGCAACGTCGTCCTGTCGCTGCAGGAGCGCTCCGGAGCGATCTACACCTCGGTCGGGCTCGTGCCCCCGAACGTGCCGATCCCGAACGGAGAGCCGGTCTACCTGAACGCCCTTCAGGATTGGGCCGTCATCGCTGTGATTGCTACCGGGGCGGACGGCCGGACCTATCCGGCTTTTCGCATGACCTGGGCGCCGATCGACGACGTAACGGTCACCGGCGTGGTGTTCGAGTGGTGGATCAAGACCGAGCCGGCGAACAAGTTCACCCGTCAGGTGGATCGTCAGGCGGCCGTCACCTTCATCCAGGAAGGTATCGTGAACCTGACGGACTACGAGTTCCGTCACAGGCTGATCGCCGACCGCCCGACCAACTGGACCGCTCCGATCACAGTAACCTCGGCTGACGCCGGCAATCCAGATATCGAGGTCGGGCTCGGCAATCTGCGCGACGACGTGATGGCGGTGTTCACCGAACTGTACGCCAGCCTCAATCGCAATGAGACGCTGCTCGCGCGCCTGCAGCAGAACCTCCAGATCAATGGCGGCGTTTCGCAGACGTTGGGGCGAAAGCTTCAGCAGCTCGGCGCGAGCTTCACCGAAGAAGTCGTGATCATCACCTCGAACATCGCCAACGTAGTGGGGAAAACCGAAGAGCTGATCGCGGAGTTCGGCGAGAGCCTGGCGAATGGCATGATCGCCTTCCAGGCGGTTGCGGCGCCTGCCGGTGTAACGGTCCGCTACGCCATCTTGCTGAAGGCCTCCATCGAGGATGAATTCAAAGAGAGCGGCCTCTTTATCGAGATCTACACCGATGGCGGCATCCTCAAGTCACGGACCGTTTTCCACGTCGATCAGTTCGTTGTCACAGACGGCGGCGATGCAAGCTATCCGATGGTGTTCGAGAACGGCGAGCTCAAGCTCAACATCGCCAATATTGGCACGGTCAACGCCGGCATCATCCAGAGCCCCAACGGCAAGATGGTCATCGACGTCAACAACGGCACGATCGTGATCAGTTCATGACCCAGACGCTCATTGGTTTTGACAGCTTCGGTGTGCCCTGCGTGAAGTTCACCAAGGGCGAGATTGATCCCATCACCGAACCGGACGCGAACAGAAGCTCGTTCCTATACAATTCCAAGTTCGCGGACGACGTGAAGATCGCCGGCATCGACAGCACGCCATTCTCTCCAAACTCGACGACCTTTTGGCCGGCGGGGACCAACGATGCGAATTATCAGAAGAAGAAGCTGCCCGGCTCTGTCGGTGGCTTCAGTTACATCATGGTCCGCAATTCGTATTTCGGGGACGCGCTGCCATACGATCTGCCGGTCTATGACCTGAAATACCAGCGCCTCTCCGATGGCCGGTACGCGGAGAACTTCCGGGTCTTCACCCAGGGCGAAGAGGATAACCAGGGGCGAGAGCCTGGCTATCGCACCATGATCGGCTGGATGAACAACGGCTGGTGGCTCAATGATGGGCAAACCTTCTATGGCAACCCACCGCTGGGCAAGGGAGTTCGCTACTATACCAACACCTTCGGCGCCTTCGATGGTGGTTCCTACCAGATCAAACTGGTGGTCTGGAGGCTCCCTGCGACGAACATGCCGCTGCTCGACAGCGACACGCCGTCACCTGTTCCCGGACTGCGGACGGTGGAAATCACCAAGGACTTCTGTCGGGTGGCAAAACCAGGATTTGATACCCGGACAGCAACGCCAACCCAGATGGCTTTCGACTCCTCCGGCCGTCCGCTCGCAGTCATCAAGGCCGGTGACATTGCCTTGCCGTCCGGCCTCACCGAGATCGAGGTCGGCTATCCGGTCGATAACACCACCATCTGCGATATGCTGCAGTATGAGAACGGGGTCATCTCCTACCCGGTCAGCGGCTATTTTACGGATACCAGGTGCGAATACTGGTTCTCCGGAACCAAGCTTTACATCAACAATCTGTCGGGACCGTGCCGCGTCCGGTACCTCGTCCTGTCGAATAACCAGTTGCCGCCAACATCCGGCGATAACAACGTGCTGCGGCAGTTCAACGATGGAGCCCAGGACGTTGTCCAGTTCCTCCGACCGGGCGCAGCTGACCCGCCAAACTTCGCCGACATCGTTCTCGACAGCCGTTGGCCTGCCATTCAGATCCTTGCCGAAGGATACCGGGTCATCGGAGGGCCGCCGCAATATACCCCGCCGAATTCGGTGAACGCGGGGCAGAGCTTCACGATCGGTTTCAACGCGGCGGGGTTCTTTCCGTTCGTCAAATACATGACGGTGGTGTCGGACTCTGCCGCTGGCATAGGGGTGAAAGCACCGTCCGCTCGCCTGGTGGAAAGCTACAATAACTCGACCCGATACAATGCCGGGAATAGCAGTTTCTGCATCCTTGGCAGCAACCAAGCGACCTTCTGGACCTACGAGGGCAACCCTTACCAGGAGCGATGGTCTAACAACAATTGGGTGTTCGATTATCCGACATCCAGCATCGTCGGCATTCGCTACTACATCCTCGGCATCCCGACCTCATAGGGTTTCCATCACATGGCTGATTACTACATCACCGGGTCAGTTCAGCTGACCAACGGCAGCAAGGCTGTGACCGGCATTGATACTGCCTGGGCAATCGCACAGGTGGCCGGCGGCACGATCTTCGTTCAGGCGGAGGGAAACCCGCTTCCCTTGGTGTCGATCGAGAGCGACACCGCGGCGACGGCCGCTCTAGAATGGACTGGCGCGACAGGCACCTATGCCTATGCGCTGCTTCGTGCCACCGCTTTCAGCGAGCAGCTGGAAACCAACAGCAATATCCTGTCTCGGCTCCTGGTGGCGATGGAGGCGGGAACGCTCTACCGTTATGACGTGGCCGGCGAGACAGCCGATCTTGCGACCTATGACGAGCGGCCGGCCGGTTTTGCCTTCCTGGCGATCGACGTTAATCCCGCGGACTAAATCCTGGCTTGCGACGACGGCGCTCGATGTCGTGTTCAGCAATGCGACGGCAAACCTCCCGGGTGCTCCCGCGACCGTGCAAGCGGCGATTGAAGCCCTCGCAAATTCCGGCGGCAAGAACGACGCTCTGCTGGCGCTCGAAATCGCCGACCTGAAGGGTGTGCGCCTTGGCATGAGGAACGGGGTTGCCGATGCTTTTGACGATGCAACGGGCGTCGATGCGGCGGCTTCGACGAATGAGGTCTATGATGCGACGAACGACTGGTTCTCGCCGTCTCCAACGCCGACCACCATGGATCATGCTATTGTTCTCACAACTGATGCGACGGTCGCCACACAGCGCAAGTACCGCATCAGATATGCAGCCGCCGGGCTTGTTGCCGCCGGCACATTTGTTCGTATCAGAGTGGTCGGAGCTAATGCTGGCGCTTCCAAGGCGATAACCAATATGTTCTTCGGCCGCGCTGCGGCGAGTGGTGACGCATGGGACATGGACACCGTCTCAACGACACCTGTCAGAGTGACCTTCGGGGGTTTGAGCAGCATAACGCCTCCGGCGGCGGGAGAATGGAGCGATTGGATCCCGTTCGCGCTGGACAGTACCAAGGATCATATCATTGCGATGGACCTTGCCGCCGCGACAGCCGGTATTCGCTATCTCCCGTCCCAGGCACCCAATACTGAAACCTACTTCAAGGATGGTGCTACAGATGAAGCTGGTACGCCTAACGTTACAGGGTACGCCCTGACGACGGCCGCAACGCCGGTTGTGATGGCGATTGAAGTTAAATCCTCTGCCAGTGCATACGGCAATATGGCGCTGCGATCCGTGACCTATCCGGCAGCCGCAGTACCGACGACGGGCCGGCTTGCGGTTCAGCTGACCGAACCGGAGGCCGTCACCATCAACACAGACGTTATCGCCAAGATGTCCCGTGACGGCGGGGTCACATGGGCGACGGCTGTTCTGACGCTGGCGCAATTCCAGTTCCTTCCAAGGGTCTACGAGGCGAATAATATCAACCTCTCCAGCCTTGGTTCCGGCAGTTCGATGAAATGGGAAATCGACACTGCCAACAATAAGAACGTCGCCGTTTCCGGTGTCGTCATGCAATGGAGTTGAGGTGATGGCACCCAGGCTTTACGGAAATGCGATGATCGCCGGCCAGGTGCCGACGCTCGATCACTACAAGTCGGCTTTCGATGATCACCTCGACGCCGTCGCTACCCAACGGCAATACGACAACCGCCTGACTGTCGTCAGCTACGCCGGCAGCACCAATCCGCAATGGGCGGCGGAGGCGGAAGTCTTCATCGCCTGGCGGGATGCAGCCTTGATCTACATGTTCCAGCAGCTCGCCGGTGTCGAGGCAGGCGAGATCGCGCCGCCGACCATTGAAGAGTTCATCGGCGGCATCACGCCGATCGTCTGGCCGAATTTGTAGGGCGCAGTCATGTGCGAGGGCCTGCGTCGATCCGCCGGATGCAGGCCCTCAACCCGACGCGATACAAGCAGGTTCAAAAAGAAAGAGGGCTCGCCCGTTTTTCCCGTTCGAGCCCTCAACAGTCTCTTGGCGGCGGGAGCATCGCAGATAACCTGACATAGCGCATCCCCCATTCAGGTTAGACCTTTTGGCGTAGCCTCCCGGCCGCAGCCGGCCTTTCAAACTTCACCACAAAGGACATTCCAATGAGCGTCATCACTGCCGCGCAGATCCGCGCGGCTGCAAAATCGCGTGTCAACGAAGGCAACATGAACTCGGTCCTTGTCGCGCTCGATAAGTTCGGGCTGGGGCTGGGGCTGAACCGGCCGCACCGCGTCGCACATTACCTCGCGCAGCTGATGCACGAGAGCGGCGCTTTCCGCTTCGACCAGGAAGTCTGGGGACCGACGCCGGCGCAGGCCCGGTATGATACCCGCACCGATCTCGGCAATACGCCGGCGGCTGATGGCGACGGTTATCTTTACCGCGGCCGGGCCGGCATCCAGATCACCGGCAAGGAGAACTATCAGGCCTTCCGCGACTGGTGCCGGCAGAAGGGTTTCAATCCGCCTGACTTCGTTGCCCAGCCGGATCTCGTCAACACCGATCCGTGGGAAGGCTTGGTGCCACTCTGGTATTGGTCGACCCGGAACCTAAACGCCTACGCCGATCGTAACGACATCGAGACGATCACCAAGAAGGTCAACGGCGGCAAGAACGGCCTGGTCGATCGCATCGACTACTATGGCCGGATCTCGCTCGTACTGCTCGGTTACCAGCCGACCGAGGCGGACATCCGGCGCTACCAGTCCGAACGCGGCCTCGACGTCGACGGCGACGTCGGTCCCAAGACTCGAGCGGCCTTGCACAAGGATCTACTCGCTCTCTCGGGAGCGTCCGTGCAGATGGCGGCATTCTCCGCCGCGCCGGTTACCGAAGAGAAGTCCGTGGTGCCGGTTGCCGTCGAAACTCAGGTCAAGCGCAAGTTCAACATCTTCGGCCTTTTCGGTGGTGGCGGGTCGTTCGGTGGCCTTGGCCTTGCGGCCTTCGCCGGGATGGACTGGCAGGTCGTGGCGGTGCTCGCCATCGTCATCCTCGCCACACTGATCCTCGGCCTCCTGCTTCAGAACTCCATCGTCTCGGCGGTCGGCAAGATCCGTGCGGCGGTAGAGCCATGATCTCCGACAAGATCAGCATGGCGATCGGCGCGGCCGGCGGGCTGGCGTTCGGTTTTGCCGTCTTCACCACCGTCAACGCCGTCTGGTGGCTTCCGGACGCCAAGGAAGAGGCGCGGGCCATCGAGCGCGCCACCATGCAGGCAGCAACCGACAAAGCCGTAGGAGAACTGAGCAATGAAGCTGACAAGGCTCGCTTTAACCGTCGCATGTGCCGTGAGCGCGGCGGCGTGTACCTCAACTCAACAGGTCAGTGCCTCGAAGGGGCAACTGTCCCGCACGGCTAGGGCGATCATCGGCACGTCACTGATCGGAGCCAAAGGCGCAACGCCTGACGATCAGGAGGCGATCGACGACACCGTTGCGGGCATCTGTGGGGCGGGTGTCTGGACGCAGAGGGAATGCCTGGAACATGACCAGAAGACGGCAATGAAACGCCGGTGAGCTTACGGCTTTCTACGATCTGGCCTCAGCCCGAGGATCTAATCTTGCAAGCAGATGGTCTTCACGCCGAACCCCGAGCTGAAACAGATTGATCACATCCGTTGCGATGTCCGCAGCTCCGCCCGAGGATTTGATGATGCCGCGCTGGTCGCAGATCTTCTCCAGAACCTGCTGGAGCATCTGCAAGTCTTCCGGCTCAAAGGCGCCGGCAATATGATTGTGGTTCTGAAGCATCTGTCAAATTAGCATCTGGAGGGTTTTCGTTCCAGACGGTCAAAGGTCTGATGCAGTTGTGACTCGCTTAAACCTCAAAATGCTGGCGGCGGTCGCCTGCTCGCTCGCAAGCACGAGGAACAATCCAACGGCGACCCGTAGACAGCGGAGGCTCGTCGTTCGAGCTCGTCAGGGGTCACAGTGCGATACTTCGCTCGATAGAGAGGTCAATTGACCTTCTTGCCGGGGAGGTGGCTGGCGGATTGAAAAAATTTTGAATAATCGGGCGGCCTGTCCCATGCGAGCTCGGAGGAGCAACGTGGGCAAGGCATGCCTGCGGCACCACAGCCGCAGCAGCGCATTCCACTCCAAGCCTTTGTTGGATGAGCTTCGCAGACCCAGCCGGTATCCTGACATGTTTTGCATAGTCGCATTCACGCGCCTCCGTTCGCCACGGGAACATGGAGTCGCCGGCCGCATGGTCAACAGCTCGGAACAAGAACAAACCAATGAAATCGACTGAAGCATTGAAAGGGCAGCAGGACCAATGGCAGGGAACGACGAGATGCCCAATGGCGCAGAACACCGAGTTTATTCAGATGCCCTAACCGCCCAGCTTGGCGAGCGGGTGACTAACCTCAATCGCCGCCAATACGACCTCGAGAGCGAAATGCGCTCCGGGTTCAAGCAGATCGAGTCTTCCATGGCGGCCATGTCATCGGAGATGCGCTCGTCCGTCGCCGCGCTCTCGACCAACATAGCCGAGCGCAACAAGCCGCAGTGGCAGGCTATCGCTGTGGCGCTCTCGTTCTGCACGATTGTCGGCGGCCTGGTCTACTGGCCCATCCAGAGCGCAACCACCGACCTCAAGGGATCGATCACGATCATCACAGAGAAGATGGTGACGCAAAAGGAGATGGAATGGCGCACGACCCGCGGATCGGAGGATCGAGCTCGGGCGGAAGCAGCGTTAAAGGAGGTTCGAACTGCCCAGGTTCCGCGCGAGGAGCTCGACCGGGTGTGGGCGAACTACGACCAGCGGTTCCAGGACCAGCAGCGCCAGATCGACGAGGTGAAGACCGCCCAGGGCAGCGTTTACGGCCAGCGCGATATCATCCTGGATCTGCGGGAGCGGCTCGATCGGGTCGAGAGACAGAGAAACTCGCCCGGAAGTTAGCTTCGCGCCTCTGAGGTACCCGGGCGAGACGGTCGCGCCAATCGTGCTCTCGTAGTTGTTCGCCGGCGACAAAGACGCTCACTTCGAACAGAAGATTTATTTTGTACCGTCCGGGCCGGCAAATATGGCTGGGAGAGCGATGCCTATTCCCGCCATCCAGCGCTACCGGGGATCTGCGGGTTGTGTTTCAGACATCAAGCGCTCTCTGAACGAGGAATAACGACAAGAAGATTTCTCATTCGCGACAGACAGAGGATCATTCTTGCCAGTCGTTATGTAGAAGCTTCAGATTTGACACGAATGGAACTCCGCTAAGTAGCTCGAAGGAAGGCGCGTTCTCCATCGTCCACTCGTTTCCAATTTTGTCGGAGGTAATGACGAAGATTAAGCGCACACCGCGAGGCCCAAGGTCTCCAATTATTACCCATAATGCAGATCCTGACCTGTAATAACTGCAGTTATTAATCCCGCAATCCATCTGGGTGTAGTAATTTCTTTTCAGATAGTCCCCCACCGTTGCAAGAATTGTATTATCTGATGATGTAGATTTTATTCGAGGAGAGGGCAGATAGCCTTCGTACATCCGAAAATCCATCTGGAATTTCGCGCGAATGTCCACCGGGGTAACGTTCAGATTGCCGAGTGGTCCACGCTCAGCTCTGAAGTGCGCCGTCAGCGAATTGAATAGTTGCCTGATAACGTGCTCCTCGTCATCCACCATGAATATTACTGCTGCCGTTCCGTTCATGCCGTCCCCGGTCACGCACCTTACTGCAAACTCCCTATCGCCTTTCCTGAAGTCAATCTCGACAATATCGTTGTCGTTCCACAAGCCAGATGTGGAGTATCCTGAAGTCGCGCCCCATTTTTTGAGTTGTTCAAAGCAGAATTTCTGGTTCAGATACGGAATAAATATCGTTGAAGAGTTGAGGTAGCCGTCAATTGGAAAGCGTCCCGATCCATGTAACCATTTGTTGTAGCCACTTACCGTTGCTGCCCAATTGCTTTTTGTTGAACCCCAAGCGTCTTTAGCTGCTTCGCCGAAGTACCCGGCAAAAAAGAAAGTGGCCACGGCTGCGAGTAATCCGCCAATCGCAATCAAAGCCATTCTGATACGGCGTCGGAGCTCATCTCTAAGCAAAGACATAGATTCCGGTCCTTCCCAGGCGCCCTTCCAAGGGCTCTGGAACAAGCCACAAATGCCGAACAGCCCATGGTTGAAAAACTTAGTCGGCGCCGAACTTTTTGTCAAAAGAACTCAATTGGCCGCAGTGAAATGACCGAATGCAATTCGTCCGTATCCAGCACGATATGCAAGTCGCGGATTATGCCGGCGGCATCCAGCAATGCGGCCTTGATCTGTTCATGCGATCGCTTTCCCTAGCCAAGCGCCACTGCAGCAGTTTGAAGGTCCGCCACCACGTCCCCCGCCGTCTGGCTTCCAGGTATACCGGTCTGCTCTCTCATATATCGGATGGTATTAACCGCCCGATTGAGCAAACGGCGGCTTCGGCCGGATCTAGTTTCTCGACCTCATTCGCGGCCCGCACCAACTCTGCAATGAAGTCGGTCGTCGAGCTCAATGCAGTGTGTTCCTATCGGGCACCATACCTGCCGAGTTCATATAGTCGGCCAAGGTATCGGCACTGTCTTGCGGTAGGCCGCAAAAAGGCTCGCCCCGGAGAACCACAGTACGGCCGTTGGTGGTGTCGAATATTTCCCAAGTATGTTCGCCGTCTTTGCGGAGGTCGAAGCGGTGGTGTGTGCTCATGTCCGGAAACTGACACGAAGCTGCGAGGAGTCAAGAACTGTGGCGGTCGTCTTCGCACCAGCTCCGGTTGCCTCAGTCGTCTGGCAGGTGTGGACAGGTAAGGTAAGCAATGACGCTGGCGAGGGCAAAGATGGCAGCGAAAAACAGGAAAACTAAGACATAAGTACCCATGATTGATTCCCTTGTGGAGGGTGAACCCATGGTTGCTTGCTTTGTTCCGGTTCCTGCGACGGCATGGGACGCAACCCGGCTGACAGGACCTATCACACTACCACTTCATGCTGAACCCGACTTTGGCGCCGATGGCGTTGCTGTCGCCGAAGTCCTTGAGGCTCGTGCGAGCGAAGGCCTCCGCGTAAACCGCATATCGATCGTCAGACCAGCTGCGCGAGCCGCCCAGGCTGAGGCCGCCCCAGAGCGGCTGGTTCTTGCTGACGACGCTGAGCCCGGAGACATCGACATTCGAGCCGTCGAGAAAGTCGTAATAGAGATTGGCGATGCCGTAGAACTTCGAGCGGCTGATCTGTCCGGCCGCGTCCTTCCAGTCGCTGTCATAATCGGCCGAGATGCCGAGGCGCCCGGTCAGGCTGTCGGCATCGTCCAGCGAGACGACGGCGCCATAGGCGTCGGTGAAACGGTCGAAGCGAACGGAGGAATAGGCAAGCTGCGCCTGCGGCGTCAGCGACCACTGGCGCGTCAGGGCGATCTTTTGTCCGGCTTCGACGCTGAGGCCATAACCGAGAGCCGTCATTGCCGTCGGCAAGTGTGGATTGGAGCGTCGAGGAGTTGAGATTGCTGTCATACCAGGTGACGGCAGCCTGCGTGTCGACGTAGAAGCCGCTATTGCCATACCAGGTCAAGGTGCCGTCGAAGCCATAGCCCGTCGTATCGATGCTGCCCTTGCCGAAGCGCGAAGAGATATCCGCCGAGGCCGTGTCGAAGTGAAAACTGACGCCGCCGATCAGGGCGCCGGCGGCGCTTTCATGCAGCATTCCGTCGATGCCCGCTTGCATCGTCCAGGTGTCCACATCGTATTCGGTGCCGGTCGTCGACGTTCTCGGATTGAAATGGGCATGCGTGCCGTCGATGCGGGTCCAGATCGCCTTGGCGGGATCGTTCTCCGCTAACCCCTCGTCGATCGCCCGCCCGCCGTTGCGCTGGCGCAGCGTGCCGAATTCGTTGAGCGTCTGCAGCACGCCGGCATAGCTCTCATAGATAGGAACGCTCGGCGCATATAGCGGTCCAATGGGGGCGCCGACAGGATTAAGCAACGCGGAACGCAGATACCAGTCGCCGTCGGCAGGCGTACTGACGCCGCCCTGGTAGAGCCGATAGGCATATGCACCAGCGACCACGGCCTGATCGCCCTCGAACACATAGCTGCCGAGCAGCGAAAAAGTGCCGCCGGACACGCCTCCGACATCGACGATCTTGATGCCCTCGGCGGTTTGCGCGCCACCGCCGCCGAGATTGATGACCGTGACGTTCGTCGTGCCCGCGGTATTGCCCGTCACCACGAGGAGGTCGGTCGGCGAGGCATCCCCACCGAGCACGGCCTCGACTTCGAGCGTGCCGCCCGTGCCGGTATAGTTGCCGGCGATGGTCAGCGTGCCGATCGAATTGCCGGGCGCTATCGTGCCGGCATTGGTCACATCGCCGAAGATCGTGCCGGTGCCGCCGAGAATGCCGGTTCCCGAGGTCGCGACCGGGCTGGTGATCGAGCCGTTGACGGCCAGCCGGCCACCGCTCACCGTCGTCGCGCCGGTATAGGTGTTGACGCCCGAAAGCGTCTGGCTGCCGCCGGTGACGGTCAATCCGCCCGTGCCGCCGATGACGCCCGCGAACGTGTCGTTGGCATTGGTGATCGTCAGGGTTTGCGCTCCGAGCACCACGGAACCGCTGCCGGCCAGGCTCTGGATCGCCGGAGCCGCGGCCGCCGAAACGTTGAAGGCGCCGTCTGCGACAACCCGGCTGGAATTGGCGACGGCGCCGGCGCCGGTAAGGGCGAGGCTGCTGCCGAAGTCGATCTGCGTCTCGCCCGAGTAAATGCTGTTTGCCTGCAGGTTGAAAATGCCGCCACCGGTGACGGTGAGGCCGCCGACGCCGCTGAAGCCCGACGTCGCGTCGGTTCCCACGGCAAAGCCGGCAGTATTGATCGTCAGCCCGCCGGCGAGCAGGTTGAGCTCGGTGCCGGTAAATAGGCTTATGAAGGTCGCGTTGGCGGCCGTCGCGCGCAGAATGCCGTTGTCGAAATTGGCTTGTTTCGTGCCGTTACCGCCCCGCAAGGATTGGGCCTGGAGCGTGCCACCGCTGCTGATGTTGAGGGTGCCAGAAGCGGCGGTGACGGCGCCGCCCACAATCGTGTTTCCTGCCTCGACTTGCCCGCCGTTTTCAATGTTGAGCGTGCCTGTTCCAAGAAAGCCGACCGCAAGAGGCAGGCCTGACATATTCCACCGCGATCCCGCTCCGGTTACGGTCGCCGTGCCGATGGCGCCGTTCGTAGGTCCGAGCCGCGCCTGGCCTGTGTTTGTCAGAGTGCTACCATTCTGAATTACCAAATTTGCAGGTGCTGTAGGATTCTGGCCGATTTGGAGTACGTTCACCGTAACGCTGACTGGCCCGGTGACGCCGATGACAGTAGGGCTCTGCGCCGGTACGCCAAGTGTGCTGATATTGACGGTTGCACCGACACCGGGAGCTATGCCGCCCGACCAGTTGCTCCCGTCAGTCCAGTCACTGCTTGTCGTTCCCCTCCAGTTAACCGTCTGAGCGGAAACCGGCGTTGCGAAGCCGCACCCCAGAAGTAGCGCTGTCGCGCAGACGCCCGAAAGTAGCGCCGGTTTCCTGGTTCCGTGAAACCCACAGCCAGCCCGCATAATGTAGCCCCCGTAAAATGCTCTTTGAGATTGATTTCGAAAAATTTGAGCAAGATTCGCAATTGGCTTGATAAGAAATGACGAATGTTAAAAAAACATGACCGGCCCCTGAAAATCGGGGGGCTAAAGGTAGGGCGTTGATGTTGAAGTTGCGGTAAGGTCTTTGCCTATCGGCCTAGATAAACCCAATCATTCGCATGCTCGACACGAGAGCGCCGAATGTCGCCAGCAGGATTAAGCACCCGGTAACGATGAACCAAAATAGGTTCTTACGCTCCTGCGCCTTATCGAAATCCTCGTGGGCGAGAGGGCGATCATCCTTCATTCGGCGCTCCTGCGCACCGGCTGGCCCCGGTAGGTCTCCGGCCGATGCTCCATGCAAAACCAATCTGTCTTCGTCTTGTCGCGCTCGAAGCCGAAGGAACCCCACTGTTTGCAACCGGGGTGCTCGCACCAGTGCTCGAAATGCACCGGCGCGACGGGATGGGCCGCAGTTCGTTCGTCGCTCATTCGTCAGGGTCGTCTGATGCCGGGACGACTGCAAATTCACCGGCGGCGTCGGGACAGGCTTCAAGCACGATGTCGCCCGATCGCTGAAGAAGCAGCTCGACAAACTCAAGACAAAGCTGCCGCCCGTGAGGGTGCCCGGAAAGAACCTGGTGTTGACCGCGCGGGCATTGACTGCCGAGATCGAGTACCGAGCCTGGACGAATGACGGGAAGTTGCGGCATCCCTCGTTCAAGGGGTTGCGCGATCCAGAGGACACCTCGGAGATTTATCGGCTACCGGACTAGCCCTGCTTCGGGATCTCGAAAACGATCGGCAAACTTGCGGTTTGCCTCCGACCTCACCATCTGCCGAGTAACCCCTTCATGATCGAGGAGATCAATCGTCTCGATCTTCCCCATGTGAAGGGCTATAGCCTCGTCTTCGCATCGACGTGCCATTCGATAGAGCATGGCATTCCCGCTGCGAACCCCGTTTCATTATGTGAAATAAATAGCGATGTCCGACAGCCCGGCGCTGACAATCATTTACGACGGCGAATGCCCGTTTTGCTCGCAATACGTCAAGCTGCTGAAGTTGCGGGACGCGGTGGGTAAGGTCGAGCTTGTCAACGCTCGCGACGAGCACCCTGCCGTCGACATTGTCCGCTCGGCAGGCGTTGTCCTTGACCACACCATGGCGATGGTGCAGGGGGGAAAGATCTACTCTGGAGCTGAGTGTGTAACGCGGCTCGCGCTTCTTTCCACAGGGAGCGATAGGTTTAACCGCTTCAACAGCTTTATATTCCGCCATCCGACCGTGTCACGTGCAGCTTACCCCTTACTGAGATCCGGCCGTGCGCTCGCGCTTCGGCTCCTGGGCCGCAGGAAGATGGGATATTGAACAGCGCCGCTTGATAAAATGAAGGCTTAGTCGAGGTTCCGCTTGATCGCCTTCAGCAGCGCGTCGAGCTCGGCGTTCGATCCATGCGCCAGCACGAGGTTATCCGCCACCTCGATGATAGCCGTCAGCACCTCGGTCTCCTCCCATCCGGCTTTCACCGCGGTCTCGATTATCCCCTGCAGCGGGATCTCAATCGCCATCTGGCAGAGGAGGTGGCGATTCTCGTCGTCGGGCGGGACGGTAGGTGATGGTATGCCGCTCATAGAGGGGAAATAGAGTCCCCCTCGCTGTCGGCAACCCGGCAGGCATCCAGTGGCCGACCACGAGCCGGGCGGCTAACGAGGCGGTAGCCAGTTGGGGCCGAGCTTGTCGGATCCAGGCGATCGCACCAGCGCGGAGTTTCCAACCGGTTTCACCACGGGTGGGCAGTCACATGTGAACCGATTTCCGTGTTCATCGATCAAATAGCCTTTACAGCCTGGACATATCACGCCGTCTTCGATCGCCTCAGACCATTCACCCATCGCTCGTCCTCACCCTGCCCGAGCAACGGGCCACGATGCACGCGGGAGTCATGCTAAAGCGTGTCGCTGTTTTTGCGATTCATGGTTCTCAAATCAGTCCATCCGTGATTCCCTTTGATGTGAAGGGAGATCGCCATGGGCAAGTCACATCCGATTGCGTTGCGTGAGCGTGTCGTAGCGTTAGTGGAAGAAGGCCATGGGCATCGGGAGGCCGCCCGGCATTTTCGGGTGTCGCCGCGTTTCGTGAACGATCTGGTGATCCTGAAGCGCGAGACAGGTTCGCTTTCGCCGCGCCGGCAGGGGCACCTTGGCGGCGGTAAGCTTTCGGCACAGCACGCGTGGGTTGGAGAGCGGCTGGCACAGAATGGCGAACTGACGCTGGACGAGCTTTGCGTGGAACTTTGCGGACGTGGCGTCATCGTCCATCGCTCCAGTGTCGGACGGCTTCTGCATCGGCTTGGGTTGAGCCATAAAAAAAAGCCTGCAGGCCGCCGAGCAGTTGCGCCCGGAGATCGCGCGGGCGCGTGAACTGTGGACCGCACGGCGCAAGCCTTTCTTCAACAAAGGATTGGCCCGGCTGGTTTTTATCGACGAGACATCGACGAACACAAAGCTGACGAAGCGGTCGGGATGGTCTGCGCGAGGGCAGCGCTATCGAACGCATTCACCCTTCGGTTCGTGGAAATCCCAAACCTTCATCGCCGGGCTGCGATCCCATGGCATGGTTGCCCCCTGGATCGTTGACAGGCCGATGAACGCCCGCATCTTCGAGGCGTGGATAGAGACCCAACTCGCGCCGAACCTGTCGCCTGGAGACGTCGTCATTCTCGACAATGTCGCCTTTCATAAGAGCGAACGGGCCGAAGAACTGGTCAGGGCAAAGGGAGCCTGGCTGCTGTTTCTGCCGCCCTATAGTCCCGACCTCAATCCCATAGAGATGGCCTTCTCAAAACTCAAGACGCTGCTGCGAAAGCGGGCTGCCCGCAGCTTCGATGCCATCACGCAAGCCCTCGGCGAAATCTGCAATCTCTTCTCCGTCACAGAATGCAGAAACTACTTCAAAGCCGCAGGATACGAGGCAGATTAAACGCGACACGCTTTAGAGGGCAAAATCGTCTGGAAGCTTTCCACCCGAGTCGTCGTCTCCCCAGTTTTCACTTCCGTACCTCAGTCCGTTCCGCGTTGCGACCGGCGCCTCTGTGAGGACTGGGAGAACAGTTATCACGAGGGTTCGCATATCAATCTGGACGGCCGATCCGGTCGCTTTCGCAGCGCGGAAGATGCGCTCAAGGTCGGCCTGGCGGAATGCGGCGCGCGTCATCAATGCCCCTCTGGGTCTCGCTTCAGCGATTTGAATGCAGCCTTGCCGGCATCAGTCAACCAAACTGCGGCAGGCGCCGGGCTACCGTTAGTGTCGGGCTTGAAATCAATAAGGCCTCGGAGCCAGAGTCGCTGCGCGGTATTGTGACCGAATTCCGTGAACAGGTCCACTTCCATCGGGTCGTCGAGACCGTGGTCGCCAAGTTCCGCCAGCGCTTTGCCTTCGCGTTTTCCTAACGGCGTCTTCACGAATAGCTTTTCCCACTCCTCATAGTTTTCGTATCGAAGCGTCCTCATGTTCGGTTTAACTGGGGCATCAGCGGATACCGCGACATTCCGAGGCTTTCGGCCGCCGCCTCGATCTTGCTGTGCCCTCTTGGCATCCCACTCAGCCCAAGCCGCTTCCCCCTCCTCCTCTCGGGTGGGCTTAGCTTTAATGGTTGAGATGATCGGAAGATCGAATGGTGACACCGTGATCGATCCATCACGCTCCAGGCGCACCGAGACGCCCTTCTCAAGCGCGACGTCGGCAGCCATCCGGACGGCCGCCTTGTTCCATCCATACCGTTCGGGCGTCATAGCTTCTCCCGCCGTGACAGTATCTCGTCGATCATGTTGCCGCCTTCAGATGGCAGATCCGAGAATGCGGCGTCGAGTGCGATGCGGTCCCAGACGACCCTGCCGTCGATCTTGCGCGGCTTCGGCATCCGCTTGTCAGCAACCATCTCGTCGAACTTTGTGGTGCCGACGCCGACGTAGCGCGCGGCTTCCTCGCGGGACATTCCGCGCGGCGGGTAGGACAGGCTGTCGGCTATCTTCCTCATTCGCTTACCTTCGAAGATTGGTCGGTAGCTCGCTTTTCCCTGATCTTCGCACGAAACGCTGCTCCCATTCCTGATGAGCTTTCAGACGCTCCAATGTTCATGGCGCGGTCCAGATCGTCCCGATACCAGAACTTCCGCCTCGTCGTGTCAACCACGCGCGGCTGTGGATATGTCGTACCGACGCGCTCGAGGAAATCCTCAACATGGCGCTCGCCGCAGTAGGCAGCGGCCATGTCTGCCATCATGCGTGGTGGCCAGGTGTCAGGCGGAAAAGTCGGAGGTCGTCGCTTGCTCATGCCGACGTCGTAGCTATCGACGTCACGCGGAAAGGGTTGGCGCGTTCAACTCACGTTGAATGCGTTCTTGAAGCGCGTCCGCGACGGCCTTTAGGAATTCCTTGCGGCGCTGGTCTAATGTCACCTCAGCATCAAGCGTCAAGGGCGCGCGGATCTTTTCCATGAACCCTGAATGATCGAAGCGATCGGAAGCCACATTCACTTCGACCTCATCCATGAAATGAGCAAGAAGAGGCGCCAGGTCGATGTCGGGATCCTTCTGAAACTGGATTGCCATCTGCTGAGCGAGCTTGCGCATCTGTATGTATGGGCCGAATTCGGCAGTCATCCAAATCTCCTGCGATATGACGTGAGGGAACTAGATAGGTACGCATTCCTCCCGCGGCGATAAAGATTTCGCGATCAATCACGAGAGCCCCTTTATCGATAGCTATAGCTTCATTCCGCCGTCAGCCTCAAACGCTTCGACGTCTTCCCCACGAATACGGAGGAGCTTGCCGCCGAGACGGAAGGCAGGCAGATGGCCGCCTTCAATTAGGTTTCGGACGTGGCGCTCGGAACAGAGCCAGCGTTCAGCTAGGGTTTTCGGCGTGTAGGCTCTGGGTAGTTCGTTGTTGTCGCTCAAGACTCAGGCCCTTGTGAAAGATCACAAAGATGGCCAGCGCCGCGTAAAAAGCCAAATGGATTTTCGGCGAGTTCATTATTCGAAGTCAGGGCAGTCGCCATGCTGGTAAAGAATCACCGGCGGCCCATATTCCCCGATCGCCGGATCAGCTTCCCGGCTCCATGCGACGACGCCGGCATATTGGTCTGCCATCAGCCGCGCCTCTCGCTTTGCCCGCTCTTCCGTGTCGATCTGGCGCGGATCGAATGCCGGCACCAAATCCCCATCGTCATTCTTCCTGAACGCTACCAGCACGATCAGCTTCGCTTTCGGGGACATGGGCTCACCTTTTCCCCTTCCGGGCTGTCGCTTTCCGCGCGCCCCGGCGCACGTTGAATGCGAGATCCAAGGCAAGCGTCATATGTTCTAGCACAAAGGCGGCGTTCTCCGGAGACGGATCTTCCCGGTAGCCCTCATGGATGTCGTCCCATCGGATGCCCTCGGCAGCATCGATCCGAGCCTGTCGCCTAGCGAGGGCACGGACGAATTCTAACAGCGCTGGGTCCGGAACCTTCTCGGTTGTCATCCCTCGTCCTCAAAGCCGCACCCGCGAGGCGTTCCTCGAAAGCGAATCGGGGGTGTCAGAGCATGTCGCATGTTGCAATCCATGTCGCACGGATTCGCCGTGAACGCAGGGGATTGGCTGTAAATCAAAGAAACCTGCCGGAAGGCAAACGCGACATGGGTTCCGCAATTTTAACAATTAAGCTATTGAATTTGTTGGTGATCCCAGATGGATTCGAACCATCGGCCTCAGGATTAGGAATCCTGCGCTCTATCCTGCTGAGCTATGGGACCACGTGAGGAATTCCATACAAAAGGCGAGGCGTTTAGCCAAGCCTTTTGTCTCGTCATTCCGTCAACCGCTGTTCGGCAAGCCGCACCCAGTAGGAAATGCCGTAGGAAATCGCCTCGTCGTCGAAATCGTAATGCGGGTTGTGGAGGGCGGCCGTATCGCCGTTGCCGATGAAGATGAAGGCGCCGGGGCGGCGTTTCAGCATGAAGGCGAAGTCTTCGCCGGCCATGGTCGGCTCGACATTGGTATCGACGTTCGAAGCGCCGACCACGTCTGCCGCTACGCCGATCGCGTGCTCGGTTTCGAGGTCATGGTTGAAGGTGACCGGGCACTGGCGGTAATAATCGATCTCGGCCTCGGCCCCATGGGCGCTGACGATGCCGTCGACGATCTGGTGGATGCGGTTTTCAGCAAGATCGCGGGTCTCCTCGCTGAGCGTCCGGACCGTGCCCCAGAGCGTCGCCTGGTCGGGGATGATGTTATACGCCGTGCCGGCGTCGAAGCGGGTCACCGAGATGACGATCGAGTGGACCGGGTCGGCATTGCGGGCGGCGATCGCCTGCAGGCTGCCGACCAGCTGCGAACCGATGAAGATCGGGTCGATGGTCTTGTGCGGCTGGGCCGCATGGCCGCCGCGGCCCTTGATGGTGATGGTGAAGCGGTCGGGCGCCGCCATGATGCCGCCCTTGCGGATGGCGAACTGGCCGAGCGGGATGCCCGGCATATTGTGCATGCCGTAGACCTCATCGATACCGAAACGCTCCATCATGCCGTCGTCGACCATGGCGAGCGCGCCGGCGCCACCCTCTTCGGCGGGCTGGAAGATCAGCGCGACGCTGCCGTTGAAATTGCGGGTTTCCGCGAGGTATTTCGCCGCACCCAGGAGCATCGACGTGTGCCCGTCATGGCCGCAGGCGTGCATCTTGCCGGGGACCTTCGAAGCCCAGGGTTTGCCGGTGATTTCGGTGAGCGGCAGCGCGTCCATATCGGCGCGGAGCCCGATCGTGCGGCCGCCCGGGCCCTTTCCGCGAATGATGCCGACGACGCCTGTGCGGCCGATGCCCGGCACGACTTCGTCGACGCCGAATTCCTTCAGCTTCTGCTCCACGAACGAGGCGGTGTTCTCGACCTCGTAAAGAATCTCAGGATTTTCATGAAGATATCGTCGCCACTCGCTGACTTCGCCCTGAAGTTCGGCGGCTCGGTTCAAAATCGGCATAATGTTCCCTGTTGCTGGCTGGTCACGCGGTTATGACAAGTCCTCCCGCCCGGAGTGTGCCTGTCATGATTGACGTAATCAATCTTCTTTGCCATTGCTTGGCCACATAGGCCGCATATGCGCCACACTCGTTAAAGCCGCAACAACGAGGGACACCCTTGCCGACTTCAAGCCTCCGATCCGTGTCCGCAACCCGGCTGATTTCTGCTGTTACGGCCATTGGGCTTTTCGTATCCGCAGGAAGCGCCGCCGCCAATCCCAAGATGGTGATCGACGCCAGGACCGGCAAGGTGATCGCCCATGAGGACGCGTTCCTGAAGTGGTATCCGGCTTCGCTGACCAAGCTGATGACCGCATACGTGACCTTCAAGGCGTTGAAGTCCGGCAGGCTTACGCTCGATACGCCTGTCGTCATGAGCAGGAAGGCGACCGATCAGCCGGCGAGCAAGATGTATTTCAAGCCGGGCTCCAAGCTCACCATGGACAGCGCCTTGAAAATCCTGCTCGTCAAGTCGGCCAACGACGTGGCGGTCGCGGTCGCCGAGACAGTCGGCGGCTCGCTCGACCAATTCGTGGCGATGATGAACAGTCAGGCCCAGTCGCTCGGCATGACCTCGACGCGCTATATCAATCCCCACGGTCTGCCCGGCAAGGGCCAGTATTCGACGGCGCGCGATCTTGCGTTGCTGACGCTGCGCCTCAAGCAGGATTTTCCGGAATACCAGAGCTATTTTTCGCTCGAGGGCATCGATACCGGCGCCAAGCAATATCCGAACTTCAATACGCTGATTGGCCGTTTCGATGGCGCCGACGGGATGAAGACCGGCTTCATCTGCGCCTCCGGCTTCAATCAGGTCGGTTCGGCGACGCGCGACGGCCGCACGGTGATCTCCGTGGTGCTGGGCTCCGACAGCCTTGCCGGCCGCGCCGACGACACGGCCAACCTTCTGCAGCAGGGACTGACCTCGCCGTGGAACCAGGGCGTGCCGCTGACATCGCTGCAGCCTTATGGAGACATGGCCGAGGTCAACGACGTCAGCGCCACGATCTGCAATCCGCAGGCGGCCAAGGTGCGCAGCGAAACCCGTGACGATGCCGGCCGCACTGTCCAGCATTCGCCCTATATCCACGAGATGGACCGCCCGCCGGTCTACAGCTTCGCCGGCCTTATTCCCGGCAGCGAGCAGATCGCCTCAACCAAGGGCAAGAACGAGATCGCCAACGTGCCGATCCCGCAGCCGCGCCCGACATTCTGAACGAGAACAGGTCATGTCTTCTCCTCGCAGCCGGATTCCGGTTTCCATCCTCACCGGCTTTCTCGGCGCAGGAAAATCGACCCTGCTGAACCGTATCCTCAAGGATCCCGGCACCAGTGATACGGCCGTGATCATCAACGAGTTCGGCGAGGTCGGGATCGACAATTTCCTGGTCGAGGCTTCCGGCGATGCGCTGGTGGAGATCGCCAATGGCTGCCTCTGCTGCACGGTGCGCGGCGAGCTGGTGGATTCGCTCGCTTCGATCATGGACGGCATCCAGACGGGCCGGCTGAGGCCGATCCGCCGCATCGTGATCGAAACCACGGGCCTTGCGGACCCGGCGCCGGTCATGCAGTCGGTGATGGGCAATCCGGTCATCGCGCAGAATTTCGAGCTCGACGGCGTCATCACCGTGGTCGATGCGGTGAACGGCGTTTCGACGCTCGACCGTCATCAGGAGGCCGTGAAGCAGGTGGCGGTGGCCGACCGGCTGATCATCTCGAAGCTTTCGATGGCGGATGCGTCCCAGCTGGCGGCGCTGAAAAGCCGGCTCGCCGCGCTCAATCCGCGGGCGCTGGTCATCGATGGAGACAGCGAGGAGGCCGGCACCGCTGCCATTCTGGTGAACGGCCTCTACGACCCCGCGACGAAGATCGCCGACGTGGACCGCTGGCTGCACGATGAGCTGGCGAATGACACCGAAGAGCATCATCATCACGATCATGGTCACGACCACCACGATGATCATCACCATGGCCATGAGCACCACGGACATGGCCATCATGGGCACCACCACCATCATCACGACGTGAACCGTCACGGCGACGACATCCGCTCCTTCTCGATCATCCACGACAAGCCGATCGATCCGATGGCGATCGAGATGTTCATCGACCTGCTGCGCTCGGCCCACGGCGAGAAGCTGCTCAGGATGAAGGCGATCGTGGCGCTCTCCGACAACCCGGATCGGCCGCTGGTGCTGCATGGGGTGCAGAGCGTCTTCCACCCGCCGCAGCGCCTGCCGAAATGGCCCGACGGCTCCGACCGGCGCACCCGCATGGTGCTGATCACTCAAGGGTTGGAGGAAGCCTTCGTCACGGATCTTTTCGCGGCGTTTACGGGCGAGCCCCGCGTCGACCGGCCGGACCGTGCGGCGCTGGAAGACAATCCCCTCGCCGTTCCCGGCCTTCGGATGTGACTCTCAAGGATTTGCCCCTAACCCTCTCCCCGTAAGGACGGGGAGAGGGGACGTGCCCCATTCGCGGTTGGTGATTGAGGCAATGTCGGTGCGGCATACGTCCTTCGCCCCGCGTGCGGGGAGAAGGTGCCGGCAGGCGGATGAGGGGCTAATCGGGGAACTCGGCTCAACCCTTGCGGATCAGAAACCGGTGTCCCGTCTCGGTCTTTTCCGAGCGGACCAGTTCGTGGCCTTCCTGATTGCAGAAATGCGGGATGTCGATGCCGGCGAGAGGATCGGTGGTTTCGATCACAAGCTCCGTGCCGCTCTCCATGCCTTTCAGCCGGCGGCGCGTCTTCAGGACGGGCAGCGGACACTTCAGGCCTCTCAGATCGTAGAGGCCTGCGGTCTCAAAGCTCATTCCTGGCTCCAGAACTTCCAGAACGGCTTCTTCTTTTCTTCGGTGATCGGCGGTGCCGCATAAGCGAGCGGGTTCTGGGCTGGGATCGGAACCGTGGTGGTCGTACCCTGGGCCGTGGCGATGGTCGGGACCGTACCAGTGCTCTGTGCGACGGGAGCGGCCGTTGCGGCGGCCGGCAGGCGGTCCTGCTTCATGCGGTCGGCGGCGGAGCCGGCCCGAAACGTGACGGGGGCTGCGGAGGCGAGCACGGTATTGGCCGGCTTGTTCTGGGAGGCCATCCGCTTTTCCATCATCTCTTGGAATTCCGACTGGCTCAGCAGCTTGCCGGCTTCGAGCGAGGTTCCCGTCGGCGCATAGGCGATATCGCGGCCCTTGCGCTTGTCGGCGACCACGGCCTTGCGTTCGGCTTCGGTCGGTTCATACCAGACCTTGCCGTCGAATTTCTCCAAGGCCTTCTCGTAGGCGACCTGATAGGTCTTTTCGTAGGAGGTCAGCGCCGAAACGAGCGCGGGAGGCGTCGACATGGGCGGGCAGGCGCTGGCGGGAGCAAACGTGCCATTGCCGGAGAGCTGCTGGTTGAAAACGTATTTCTTCTCGCAGACATTGACTTCCGGCGGACGCTTGGTGACTTCGAAATTGTCGTAGCCGACCTTGATCATCTTCCAGAAGTCGAAGTTCTGGCTGTCGCGGTGGCGCACCATGTTCTCCGCGGTCATGCGGAAGGGGAGAGCCTGGAGCTGCACGGAGGTCTGGCCGCCCTTGAAGGCGTCGCGCGCAAAAGCGTAGATTTCCAGAACCTGTTCGTCGGTCATCGAATAGCAGCCGGACGACGAGCAGGCGCCATGGATCATCAGGTTCGAACCGTTGCGGCCGTTTGCGGCGTCGTAGCGGTTCGGGAAGCCGGTATTGATGGCGAGATAATATTTGGAATTCGGGTTCAGGTGTGCCGGCGTCAGGCTGTAGAAACCTTCCGGGGCCTGGCGGTCGCCTTCCTTGACCTTCGGGCCGAGCTTTCCGGACCAGGCGCAGATGTCGTAGCTCTTGATCACCTCGAAACGGTTGTCGGCCCTGGCCTTCCAGACTTCCAGCTTGCCCTCTTCCTTGAGGATGCGGATCATGATCGGCGAAGTGCGCGGCATGTTCTTCTTCTGCATCTCGGCGAGAATGCTCGAAGGCAGGGGCTGCTCGACCTTGTTCTTGACGCTCTTCAGGTCGATGCTCGCGGAATCGAGCGTGTCGTTGCAGCCCGTCAGGGCAGTTGCCACGAGGAGAGCAAAAGCGATGTGTTTCAGGCGCATCGGTACGGACCACATAGACTTGGAACGACGAAAGAATTCGGTACAGGACTTCTATGAATAAAGCGGTAATCTTTACATATTCTTAACCGCTTGCGCCGGCCTGTCCAGCAAAACCGCCCGGCACCCAATGTTATCAGCAATATGGCCAAATTTGGCTATTGGCGTGGCGGAGGCCCGAAGATCAGAGATTGCGGCCGATATCGAGGAATTTCTGCCGGCGCGCAGCCCGCACTTCGTCGCCCGAAAGCCTGCCGAGATCTTCCAGCGCCGAAGCGATGACCTTGCCCGTCGCGGTGATGACGGCCTCGGGTTCGCGATGCGCGCCGCCGACCGGCTCCGGAATGATGTCGTCGATGATGCCAAGGCCCTTCAGGTCTTCGGCGGTGATCTTCATGTTGGTCGCAGCTTCGCGTGCGCGGGTCGAATCGCGCCAGAGGATCGATGCCGCACCTTCCGGCGAGATGACCGAATAGATCGAATGTTCGAGCATGTAGACGCGGTTGCCGGTGGCAATCGCGATCGCGCCGCCGGAGCCGCCTTCGCCGATCACGACCGAAACCATCGGCACTTTCAGGCCGAGGCACATTTCGGTCGAGCGGGCGATGGCCTCCGCCTGGCCGCGTTCCTCGGCGCCGACGCCGGGATAGGCGCCTGCGGTGTCGATGAGGGTGATCACGGGCAGGTGGAAACGATCGGCCATTTCCATGATCCGGATCGCCTTGCGATAGCCTTCCGGACGCGGGCTGCCGAAATTGTGCTTCAGGCGGGTCTTGGTGTCATGGCCCTTTTCCTGGCCGATAACGGCAACGGCCATGCCGTTGAAGCGGGCAAGGCCGGCCTGGATGGCGGCGTCCTCGCCGAAATTGCGGTCGCCGGCGAGCGGCGTGAAATCGGTGAAGAGATGGGCGGAATAATCGAGGAAATGCGGTCGCTGCGGATGGCGCGCGACCTGCGTTTTCTCCCAGGCACCAAGCTTGGAATAGATTTCCCTTGTGGCTTCCCTGACCCGGGTCTCCAGCCTGCCGATTTCCTCGGACGTATCGATGCTTTCGTCCTCGGAGGCGAGCTTTTTGAGCTCGTGAATCTTGCCTTCGAGGTCCGAGATGGGCTTTTCGAAATCGAGATAAGTCTGCATGAGAGCCGGTTTCCGGTTGTTTTATCTCAGGAACACGGAGTTCCCATTTTGTGTTTGGGGCCTCTAATCCCGGTTTTTGGCCTGTTTTGCAAGAGGGTGGTGTGTTTGAACCAGCTCTCGCAGCCTTTCTTCCAGTACATGCGTGTAGATTTGAGTGGTGGAAATGTCGGAATGGCCGAGCAGTTCCTGCACAACTCGAAGGTCTGCCCCATTCTGGAGGAGGTGGCTTGCGAAGGCATGGCGCATCACATGGGGAGAGATTGCGGCGGCTCTAAGTCCGGCGCGCGCCGCCAGACCCTTGAGGTCGCGGGCAAATACCTGCCTCGGTAAATACCCCTCCTTGCCGGCGGACGGGAAGAGCCAGGGACTGTCGCCTGTCTTGGCGAGCGAGGCCTGGCGGGCCAGGCCATAGGGTCCGAGGGCGGCGATCGCCGACCGGGATAGCGGCACCAGCCGTTCCTTGTTGCCCTTGCCGCGGATGATCAGAAAGCGTCCTTCCTGATCGAGAACCTTGACCGGCAGCGACACGAGTTCGCTGACGCGCATGCCGGTTGCGTAGAGAAGTTCGAGCAGCGCCAGCATTCTGAGCCGCGCAAGCTGATCCGGGCCGGGTTCGGCGGCTTCCCTTGCGGCCAGGTCCAGGAGCCGCGTCACGTCGTTCTCGCTCATGATCTTCGGCAGCGAGCGGCCTTTTTTCGGTGCATCGAGGACGGCGGTGGGATCGTCGCCGCGCAGGCCCTCGGCATAGAGGAATTTGTAGAACTGCCGCATGGCCGACAGTTTTCTCGCCTGGGACGAGGCAGCAAAACCTTGGGCGCCGAGATGGGCGAGATAGGCTGAGAGATTGGCGCTTTGCGCCGTCAGGGCCGAAGCGTTGCCGGCGGCGAGGAAGGACTGCAGATCTTCGAGGTCGCGTTCGTAGGATGCGAGCGTATTGCCGGCGGCACCCCGTTCGGCGCTCATCATTTCGAGAAAGGCTTCGATATGAGCTCGGGAAAGGTCGGCCATGTTCCCTGCCGTTATTGTTGCGGCGGTGCCTGGTTCAACCGCTCGGAAGGAATGCGCACGGTCACGTCGCGCTCGCGCGGATCCACCAGCATGACGAGAGCCACCATGCTTCCATAAACGATGCCTGCGATCGCCGCCAGCACGAAGAGGAAACGGAAAAGGGTGGGCATAAAGGACTCCCGGAGTTGCGCCGCAATATATCGATAAAGGTTTACATATCGGCAAGAACAAACAATCCCCCGTATTCTTTGAGGGTTGCGACGGCTTGACGCTGCCGACGCATTTGTCGATACCGTTTTTCGAAACGGACCTGACAATGACAGAAGTCGCAACTCCACTCAGCGAAAAGGCGCGCGCCGTCCTCGGCAAGCGCAACCTGATCTTCGTCGGGCTGATGGGGGCCGGAAAATCGGCGATCGGCCGGCTGGTGGCGCAGACCCTTTCCATTCCCTTCATCGATACCGATGCGGAGATCGAAAAGGTTTCGCGCATGACCATCAGCGAACTCTTCGCCGCCTACGGCGAGGTGGAGTTCCGGGCATTGGAGACCCGTGTCATCGAGCGCCTGCTCAGGGGCGGCCCGCGCGTGGTTTCGACCGGCGGCGGTGCCTTCATCAACGAGAACACCCGCCACCAGATTAAGATCGGCGGCATTTCCATCTGGCTGAAGGCGGATCTCGACGTTTTGTGGGAGCGGGTGAACAAACGCGACCACCGGCCCTTGCTGAAGACCGAGAACCCCAGGCAGACGCTCGAAAATCTGATGATCCAGCGTTATCCGATCTATGCCGAGGCCGATGTGACGGTACTGTCCGAAAATGTCCGCAAGGACGTGATGGTCAACGAGGTGCTTTCCGCAGTGGCCAATCTGTCCGGTGAAAGTGAATTGCCCAGCGAAGGTGAATTGCAATGAACATGTCTTCCCGATCCGAGGAATGTGCCCCGGAGCGCCTGGTGCATGTGCCGCTCGGCGAACGGGCCTATGACATCCTGATCGGCCCCGGCCTGATCACGCGTGCCGGCGGCGAGATCACCGCGCGGTTGAAGGGCCGCAAGGCGGCTATCGTCACCGACGAACACGTCGCGCCGCTTTATCTCGAAGCGCTGATGGACAGCCTGCAGACGGACGGGATCGAAGCCGTTTCGCTGACGCTGCCGGCCGGCGAAAAGACCAAGAGCTTCGAACACCTGGCGACCGTTACCGACATGGTGCTCTCGGCCCGTATCGAGCGCAACGACGCGGTGATAGCACTCGGCGGCGGCGTGATCGGCGATTTGGCCGGCTTTGCGGCCGGCATCGTCAGGCGCGGCGTGCGTTTCGTGCAGATCCCGACCTCGCTTCTGGCGCAGGTCGATTCGTCGGTCGGCGGCAAGACCGGTATCAACACCCGCCACGGCAAGAACCTGCTCGGCGTCTTCCACCAGCCGGACCTTGTTCTCGCCGACACCGCAGCGCTCGATTCGCTCTCCGAGCGGGAATTCCGGGCCGGCTATGCGGAAGTGGCGAAATACGGACTGATCGACCAGCCGGATTTCTTCGCCTGGCTCGAAAAGAACTGGAAACAGGTATTTGCCGGCGGCCCGGAGCGGATCGAGGCGATCGCGATCAGCTGCCAGGCGAAATCCGACGTGGTGGTCGAGGACGAGCGCGAGACCGGCCGACGGGCGCTGCTCAATCTCGGCCACACGTTCGGCCATGCGCTGGAAGCGGCGACCGAATATGACAGCAGCCGCCTCGTCCATGGCGAAGGCGTCGCGATCGGCATGGTTCTCGCGCATCAGTTCTCGGCCCGCATGAACCTTGCAAGCCCGGACGACGCGGCGCGGGTCACGGCCCATCTGAAAGCCGTCGGCCTGCCGACGTCGATGAGCGATATCCCCGGAAAGCTGCCGCCGACGGAGAAGCTGCTGGACGCGATTGCGCAGGACAAGAAGGTACAGAGCGGCAAGCTCACCTTCATCCTGACCCACGGCATCGGCCGGTCCTTCGTCGCCAACGACGTTCCGCCGTCCGAGGTCTTGAGCTTCCTGGAGGAAAAGCGGCCGAAATGACGTCCAAACAGGGCCTCAAGTCGCGTGCTGTCAACGCGGTGATCCGCGGGCTTCTTCGCGCGTTCGGCGCTTCCCTCTCCGAGCAGACCCTGGCGCTTTCCAGTCATGACGATCTGCATGCCGCTCTCGACCTCGTTCATCGCGAGGGGAATTTCGACAAGCAGGATCGCGACCGGCTGAGCGGCCTCTTCGAACTCGAGGAGCTCGAAGTCTCCGACGTGATGCGGCATCGCACGGTGATGCGGGCTGTCAATGCCGACGATCCGCCGGAAGTGGCGGTCCGCACCGTGCTCGAAAGCCCCTATACGCGCATGCCGCTCTGGCGCAATTCGACTGAGAACATCATCGGCGTCGTCCATGCCAAGGACCTGCTCCGGGCGCTCGCCGAGCCGAATGTCGAGCCCGAAAACCTGGATATCGTCAAGATCGCCCAGAAGCCCTGGTTCGTGCCCGACAGCACCAGCCTCAAGGACCAGCTCAGCGCCTTCCTGCGCCGCAAGGGGCATTTTGCGGTCGTCGTCGACGAATATGGCGAGGTGCAGGGCATCGTCACGCTGGAAGACATCCTGGAGGAGATTGTCGGCGACATTGCCGACGAGCACGATATCGAGATCCAGGGCGTGCGCCAGGAAGCGGACGGATCGATCGTCGTCGACGGTTCCGTGCCGATCCGCGATCTGAACCGCGCGCTGGACTGGAGCCTGCCGGACGCCGAAGCAACCACGATCGCCGGCCTCGTCATCCACGAATCGAAGCTGATCCCGGAAGAACGGCAGGCGTTTACTTTTTACGGTAAGCGTTTCACTGTCATGAAGCGGGAGAAGAACCGCATCACGCGGCTAAGGATCCGGCCTGCGGAAGATGTGACGCTGCCGGCGGAGTAATCTTTCGCGAAACGAAAGCGTTTCAGTCTAAAGCTGAAACTGTCGGCTTTCGATGCCTATTTGCCATCCCTGTCATAGCCGCAAATGCTAAGCGCTTGGGTTGTTAAACATCGCCGGCAAATAGGTCCCGCCGTTCTCCATGTCTGTGGCGCGCTGTTGCAGCCAATATAGAAACTGGTGGATTGAGGTGGTGGTTTGGTCACCATTGCCAGCACTAAACGAGTATTTTTCCGATTCTCCGCTTTCAATCAGATGTGTGATGTACTCAATCTTGTCGTCGAGGTCTTTGGCTGGGATTGTGGCGACGTTGGTCTCATTCATCGAATTGTTTTCGAGATTGTCGGCATAGAGTCCGGGGTTGGCCTGCCTTTGGGCGCTCAATTCCGCTGCAGCGCGCGCTGCATTTGCATGAATTGCAGCGACTTCCGCCTTCATCGCTTCTGTCGGCTGAAACCCAACGACAGGTGGCAAGCGTTTCACCTCAATACCAGCATATCTGGAAGGATCCCGTTTTTCTTGAAGCTCCCGCCTTGTATGGAGGCGGGGCTCAGCGAGCCTATTCTGGATTTGGCTGTCAAGATATCCTGCGGCGTCAATTTGGCGGGCAGCGTCTAGCCTCTGCTCATCTGGCCATGAGTCGGGCGTGACCAGGAAAGCCTTTGCCTTGAACTCCTCTTCCGGGTCAGCAATGCCGGCGCGCAGCCTTGCCTTGAGGTCCTCTCGCGCATTGATCCGCTGCTCGTCAGCAACCAACTCCTCTTCGCTGTAGCGGATTGATCCGGCTTGTATGACGAGGGCTTCGATTTCTTTCGTCGGTGCGCCATTTGCAACGGCTGCTTGGACCCTTTTCGCGGCATCTTCACGCGCTTGAAATGTGCTTCCCGACTGAGCACGTAGATTTCTGGAATAGTCCAGACCGGTTGCATAGGATGCTATCGACGAGACCAATTTATCCACTCCCGAAAGTTGACGATAACTCGGCGTTTGTTATCAGCCATGGCTTGTGCAAAGCTGAATTCTGCACGGAGAGAATTTCCAGGGCCAGCGTCTCCCGCCAGTTATTGGGAAGTAGTGGCAGGTCGGCCAAAGCGATGTCTCACAAGGAATGATGCCCGTACCTTGGCCTCTTGCTCGGTCATCCCTATCTAAGTTCCGTCACCAGCGCGTCGGCTCACCCGGTGCCGAGGCTTCCACCGCCAGCGCGTGGAGGCCGGCGTCGAGTTCCGGCTTCAGCAGCGCATTCACCGTCCGATGCCGGTCGAGCCGGCTCATTCCGGAAAACTTTTTCGAAACGATGCGGACCCGCATATGGGTCTCGCCGGTTCCGGTGATGTCGGGCTGATGGCCGGCGTGCTGATGGCTTTCATCGATGACGACCAGCCGTTCCGGTTCGAGATTGTCGGTGAGCGTGATTTCGATCCGGGATTTGACGGACATTTCGGTCTCCGTTGCGACGCAAAAGGGGCATCCCACAAACCAGTAAGAAAGGACTTTGTCAATTCTTGCCGCGCCCTGTTCGTCGCCCCATAATGAGGGCCTTATGAAATTAGATTCCAAATATTTCGACCGCATCCGGACGCGCAAGAACAGGCAGCAGGAAGCTGTGCCTGAAGCGCCCACCTGCCAGTGGGACGGGTGCGACAAGCCGGGTGCCCATCGCGCGCCCGTGGGCCGCAACGCGGAAGGCCAGTTCTTTCTGTTCTGCTTCGAGCACGTCCGGGAATACAACAAGGGCTATAATTATTTCTCCGGCCTGTCGGACGGCGAGATCGCCCGGTACCAGAAAGAGGCGATCACCGGCCATCGGCCGACCTGGACCGTCGGCGTCAACAAGGCCGCCAAGGATGCGCCGCTTCATTCCACGGCGCGCTCAGGTGCTGCCGGCGCTGCCGGCACCCAGCAGCGCTTCAGGGATCCGTTCGGCTTCGTGTCGAGTGCGCGGGCGGCCGGCCCCCGTTTCCAGACGCAGGGGCGAAAGCTGAAGACATTGGAAGCCAAAGCCTTCGATACGATGGAGTTGGCGGCCAATGCGTCGGCTGCGGAGATCAAGACCCGCTACAAGGAACTGGTCAAGAAACATCATCCGGATGCGAATGGCGGCGACCGCGGTTCGGAAGAACGTTTTCGTGCCGTCATTCAAGCATATCAGTTGTTGAAGCAGGCGGGTTTCTGCTAAGCCGTAAAAATTATGGCAGTGAGGATGACGGCCGGGCGGCGGCTCGCGCCTTGGAGAGACGATGAGTAAGATTGATCTAGATATTTCAAACCTTCCCGATACCACCGTTTCGGTCAGGGAAGTCTTCGGCATCGACAGCGATATCAGGGTTCCGGCATATAGTAGCGGCGACCCCTACGTTCCGGATCTCGATCCGGACTATCTTTTCGACCGCGACACGACGCTCGCCATTCTCGCAGGCTTTGCGCATAACCGACGCGTCATGGTGTCCGGCTTCCACGGCACCGGCAAGTCCACCCATATCGAGCAGGTCGCAGCCCGCCTTAACTGGCCGTGCGTGCGTATCAACCTCGATAGCCATGTCAGCCGCATCGATCTCGTCGGCAAGGACGCGATCGTGCTGAAGGACGGCAAGCAGGTCACCGAATTCAAGGACGGCATCCTGCCCTGGGCCTACCAGCACAATGTCGCGCTCGTCTTCGACGAATACGATGCCGGTCGCCCGGACGTCATGTTCGTCATCCAGCGCGTCCTGGAATCCTCCGGCCGCCTGACCCTGCTCGACCAGAGCCGCGTCATCCGTCCTCACCCGGCATTCCGCATCTTCGCGACCGCCAATACGGTCGGTCTCGGCGATACGACCGGCCTTTATCACGGCACGCAGCAGATCAACCAGGCGCAGATGGACCGCTGGTCGATCGTGACGACGCTGAACTATCTGCCGCACCAGAAGGAAGTCGATATCGTCGCCGCCAAGGTCAAGTCTTTCGGTCGTACGGCCGAGGGCCGTGAAACGGTGTCGAAGATGGTGCGTGTCGCCGATCTCACCCGTTCGGCCTTCATCAACGGCGATCTCTCGACCGTCATGAGCCCGCGTACCGTCATCACCTGGGCCGAAAACGCCGAGATTTTCGGTGACATCGCATTCGCCTTCCGCATCACCTTCCTCAACAAGTGCGATGAACTTGAACGCACGCTGGTCGCCGAACAGTACCAGCGAGCCTTCGGCGTCGAGCTGAAGGAAAGTGCCGCCAACATCGTTCTCGGAGCGTAAGCGGAGACGAGATCATGGCAGGTCGCGGAGACAATTCGAAAGCCAAATCCGGCGGTCCCGTGGATACGGAACCGTTGCGGCGTGCGATTACCGGCTGCGTGCGCTCCATCGCCGGCGACGCGGAAGTCGAGGTCACGTTCGCCAACGAGCGTCCGGGCCTTGCCGGCGAACGCATCCGCCTGCCGGAAATCTCCAAGCGGCCGACGGCCCACGAGCTCGCGGTGACCCGCGGGCTCGGCGATTCCATGGCGTTGCGGATTGCCTGCCACGATACGAACGTGCATGCCAGCATGTCGCCGCAGGGCGCCGACGCACGCGTCGTCTTCGATGCCGTCGAGCAGGCACGCGTCGAGTCGATCGGCGCCTTGCGCATGGCCGGCATGGCGTCGAACCTCAATTCGATGCATGCGGAAAAATACTCGAAGGCGAATTTCTCCGGCGTCGAACGGCAGGAAGACGCGCCGATCGGCGAAGCGGTCGCCATGCTGGTGCGCGAGAAGCTGACCGGCATCAAGCCGCCGCCGAGTGCCGGCAAGGTGCTCGATCTCTGGCGTCCGTTCATCGAGGACAAGGCGGCCGGCGATCTCGACAACCTCCGCAACGTCATCGAAGACCAGCAGGCGTTCGCCAAGCTGGTGCGGCACATGCTCACCTCCATGCAGATGGCGGAGGAGTTTGCCGACGAGGATGCCGATCCGGAGGAGATGGAAAATCCGGATCAGGAAGACCAGCCGCGCAGTAACGAGACCGAGAACGACGAGGTCGAGGAAGAAGCCGGCTCCGACGCGGCACCTGCCGAGCAGAGCGACGCTTCCGACGAGGAAATGGACGACGGCGAGATGGACGGCGCGGAAATGTCCGACGACGACATGTCGGACGACAGCGACGAGCATTCCGAGACCCCCGGCGAGACCCGGCGGCCGAACAGCCCGTTCGACGATTTCAACGAGAAGGTCGATTACAAGATCTTCACCCAGGAATTCGACGAGGAAATTACGGCCGAGGAGCTTTGCGACGAAGCGGAGCTCGACCGGCTGCGGGCCTTCCTCGACAAGCAGCTTGCCCATCTCCAGGGCGCGGTCGGCCGGCTTGCCAACCGTCTGCAGCGCCGCCTGATGGCGCAGCAGAACCGCTCGTGGGATTTCGACCTGGAAGAGGGTTATCTCGATCCGGCCCGCCTGGTGCGCCTGATTATCGACCCGATGCAGCCGCTCTCCTTCAAGAAGGAGCGGGACACGCAGTTCCGCGATACGGTCGTGACGCTGGTCATCGACAATTCCGGCTCGATGCGCGGCCGGCCGATCACGGTCGCCGCCACCTGCGCCGACATCCTCGCCCGCACGCTGGAGCGCTGCGGCGTCAAGGTCGAGATCCTCGGCTTCACCACCAAGGCCTGGAAGGGCGGGCAGGCACGCGAAAAGTGGCTGGCAAGCGGCAAGCCGCCGACCCCCGGCCGTCTCAACGACCTGCGCCATATCGTCTACAAGTCCGCGGATGCGCCGTGGCGTCGTTCACGCCGCAATCTCGGCCTGATGATGCGCGAAGGCCTTCTCAAGGAAAACATCGACGGCGAGGCGCTGATGTGGGCGCATAACCGCCTGATCGCCCGCCGCGAGCAGCGCAAGATCCTGATGATGATCTCTGATGGCGCGCCGGTCGACGATTCGACGCTGTCGGTCAATCCCGGCAATTATCTGGAACGGCACCTGCGCGCCGTGATCGAACAGATCGAGACGCGCTCGCCGGTGGAGCTGCTGGCGATCGGTATCGGCCACGACGTGACGCGCTATTACCGCAAGGCCGTGACGATCGTCGATGCGGACGAGCTTGCCGGCGCGATGACCGAGCAGCTTGCCGAGCTGTTTGCGGAAAATGGCGGGCGACAGGGCCGCATGCGACGGGCCAGCTGAGGTCCGCCCGCTTGAAACTTTCCCGCCTCGTCGTCTGGGCCGGCTTATTCGGTGCCATCGCCTCCCCGGTGGCGCCTGCGACCGACGATGTTTCGGTCCGGGCGCGCATCATCACCGAATTCAAGTTCGGTTCGGCGGAAACGCGCTTCGGCGCGCTCGAATTTCTCGGCGGCATCGAATTTTCGTCGTCCGATAGCCGGCTACAGTCGCTGTCGAGCATCCGCTTTCGCCCCGATGGGGAACGTTTCGTGTCGGTGCTCGATACCGGTTCCTGGCTGACCGGCCGGATTCAGCGCGATGCCAAGGGGCGTCTCGCCAACCTCACCGATCTCGCCGTCAATCCGATCCTCATCCGTGGCGGCCGGGTCGGCTCGAAATACAATTCGGATGCCGAAGGACTGGCGCTGCGGGACGGCCAGGCGCTCGTCAGCTTCGAGCAGCTGCATCGGGTCGATGCCTATCCCGATCCGGGGTTCGAGACTTCGGCACCGTTGAAGAGCCTCGATCTACCCATTCCCCGCCACGAGTTCCGGATGAATGCGGGCATGGAGACGGTGGCGGTCTCGCCTCAAGCCAGTTCGCTCAAGGGGGCGCCCATCGTGGTCACCGAGCATAGCCTCGATGATCAGGGGAACCTTTTCGCCGCGATCCTGGAGGGGCCGCTCAAGGGCGTGTTCACGGTGGTGCGGCATGATCCCTTCGACGCAACCGATGGGGCCTTCCTGCCGAACGGCGATTTCCTGCTGCTCGAACGCCGCTTCAGCTTCCTCGGCGGCCTCGGCATGCGCATTCGCCTGATCCGTGGCGACAGCATCCGTCCCGGCGCTGCGGTGGATGGGGAGGTGCTCCTCGAAGCCGACATGGGCTATGCGATCGACAACATGGAAGGGCTCGACGTGATCACCGGGCCGGAGGGCAAGCCGCATCTGATCCTGATTTCGGATGACAACGGCAATCTGCTGCAGCGGAACGTGATGCTGGAATTCCGCCTGACGCAGTGATGCCCCAAGCGGAATGTCTGCGCCTGCGGCTCAGCGGGCCGGAGCGACCTGCGGCATCGGCTTCAGTACGTTCATCAGCGCGCCATAGGGCAGCAGCAGCACGACGCCGACCAGGATCTTGACCACGAGGTCGCCGAGCGCCCAGGAGATCCAGCGCGGGGCCTCGGTGGCAAGGGCGCCGAGGATCGGTGCGGATTGGATCGCGAAGTCTTCGTTCGGGCCGATGAAGGCGAAGAGCGGGGCGAAGGCGAGCGAGAAGAACAGCAGCGTGTCGAGTGCCGAACCGAGCAGGGAGCCGGCGAGCGGCGCGCGCCACCAGGTCTGGCGGCGGAGCCGATTGAACACGGAGATGTCGAGAAGCTGGCCGACCAGATAGGCGGCGCCCGAGGCGACGGCGATGCGCGGGGAGGAGGCCAGGAACGACAGCGTCACGCCGACGACGAAGCCTGCGAGAACGACGCGTCGGGCAATCGAAGGCCCGAACTGCCGGTTGGCGAGATCGGTCACCAGGAAGGCAAAGGGATAGATAAAGGCGCCCCAGGTCAGAAGATCGCCGAGGGCGATGCCCCAGAACGTGCCGATGACCGGGAACTGCACCAGGAAATTGGAGGCGACAACGACGGCCGCCATCAGCAGGGCATAGATGAAAGTATAGCGTGAGCTCAGCATTTTTTTATCCTGGGTGATGCCACCAGTTGGAGTTATGAAGGCCAAGAGAAAAGGCCTGGCCGGTATTACCCGTTCAAGCCTTGTTCAAAGCCGGATGATTTGTCGTCAGGCCGATTAAGCCGCAGCAGCGACTTCGGCGGTCTTCTTGACGATCTGGCGGCGCAGCAGGCGAGCGCGCATCGACAGTTCGGTCTCGTCGGACTTCAACAGGAAAGCATCGAGGCCGCCACGATGTTCGACGGAGCGCAGAGCGTGTGCCGAGACGCGCAGGCGATAACGCTGGCCGAGAGCGTCGGAGATCAACGTGACCTGGCACAGGTTCGGCAGGAACCGACGGCGGGTCTTGTTGTTGGCGTGGCTTACGTTGTTGCCGGTCTGAACGCCCTTGCCGGTCAGTTCGCACACACGAGACATGGATACACCTTTGTTCTTCTGCAATCGGATGGTACTTCCGGACAATGCCGGTGCGCCGATCCAACTGGTCCTGAGTGGAAAGTTGCGGTTCTATAGTCAGTGGGGCTCGTCGCGTCAAGCCAAAACCTTGACCTCACCCTAAGAGAATCCGCCGCCAGTGCCGTGAAGCCGCTATTTTCTTGCCATGATGCACCGTCTATATGTCTGCGGGAAGACGCTTTTCGGCGTCCTCATTGGTCAGGGCAAAATCATGAACCTTCGTGGCAGTTTCGTCAGTGCCTTCGTGCTTGTCTTCGGGTTCACGGCCAATCCCCTCGGCTCGGCGGAAATCCGGCATGTCAGCGAATACGATATCTCGCTCGGGATCCTGCCGATCGCCAAGGCGTCTTTTGCCAGCGAATTCAACAGCAGCGACTACAAGATCACCGGGACGTTCAAATCGGCCGGGATCGTCAACATCATCAGCCGCATCTCCGCCGAGACCAGCGTCAGCGGGCGCATGCAGGCCGACAAGCTGCAGGCCGATCGCTACAACCTCGTCTACAGCGCCGGAAAGCGCACGCGCATCTATGATGTCGAATACCGCAACGGCAATGTCACCGGGACGACGGTCAAGCCCGAGCCGACCCGCAATCCGGAGACCTGGATTCCGGTGACCGAAAAGGACCTGCGTGCCGTACTGGACCCGTTGAGCGGCCTCATCTTCCCGGGCGACGCCAAGGTCTGCCCCAGCCGGCTGCCGATCTATGACGGTGAGTCGCGCATGGACCTGGTGCTGACGCCGAAGGGCACCAGGCCGTTCTCGACCGATGGTTTCAAGGGTGAGGCGATCGTCTGTTCGATCCGCTACCTTCCGAGATCGGGCTTCAAGCGCGGGCGCAGCGATATCGAATACCTGCGCAAGACGCCGATGGAAATCTGGTTTGCCAAGGCGCAGTCGGTAAATGTATATGCTCCGGTCTATGCCGTCATCCCGACCAGGATGGGGCAGGTTTACGTGACGGCCGTCAAATATGGCGACTGACTAAAGCGCCCGTTCGGGCGCCCAAGGGGGCAGGGTTGAAAATCCGGGGGACGTTGATCGGTTTTACGGCGATCCTGATGTGGTCGTTGCTGGCCCTGATGACGGCTGCATCCGGAAAAGTGCCGCCCTTCCAGATGAATGCGATCACTTTCGCGATCGGCAGCCTGCCGGGCATCGTCCTGTTCATCGTCAAACCGGAACGGATCGCCCTCCTGAGACAGCCCGCGAAGGTGTGGATCACCGGGATCGGCGGCCTGTTCGGCTATCATTTTCTCTATTTCACCGCGCTCCGGAATGCGCCGGCGGTCGAGGCTGGGCTGATCGCCTATCTCTGGCCGCTGTTCATCGTCGTCGGCTCGGCCCTGCTGCCGGGCGAGAAGCTGCGCTGGTATCACGTGGCTGGTGCTGTCGCCGGGCTCTGCGGCACGATCGCCATCGTGTCGCGCAACGGACTTGCCTTCGACGACGCCTATCTTGTGGGTTATGGTGCCGCCTTTCTCTGCGCCTTCACCTGGTCCGGTTATTCGCTGCTGACACGGCGCTTCGACCGGGTTTCGACCGATGTCGTCACCGGTTTCTGCCTCGGTACCTCGCTGCTCTCGCTGATCTGCCATCTGGCGCTCGAGACGACCGTCTGGCCGGCCGATGGCGGCGAGTGGGCGGCGGTCGTCGGGCTTGGCCTGCTGCCGGTCGGCGCGGCCTTTTATGCCTGGGACTACGGTGTCAAGAACGGCGATATCCAGATCATCGGCGCGGCCAGTTATGCGGCGCCGCTGCTGTCGACGCTGATCCTGGTCGCATCGGGCTTTGCCGAGCCGGATTGGCGCATTCTGCTTGCCTGCCTGCTGATCACCGGAGGGGCGGTGCTGGCGGCGCGGGATATGTTCCGGCCGAAGCCGATTGCGGAAGCCGTGGCCGAATAGGCGTTCCTGAAAGGGTCGGGAACGTGGGGGAAGAGATGTATCTGTTGTTATGGGCGGTGCTTGCCGCCTCGATCGCGCTTGCGATCCATTATTTCCGCTGGCTAAAAAAGCCCGCAGGCCATCTTCGCGCGGTGCTGAAGACCTTACCGGTCTTGCTGCTTGTGCTCTATGCCGGTCTCTCCGGCGCCCCGGCGCTGTTGGTCGCAGCGCTGGCGCTCGGTGCAGTCGGAGACGCCTGCCTCGCCTACGAGGGAGAGCCAGCCTTCGTCGCCGGGCTCGCAGCCTTCCTCGCTTCGCATATTGCCTATGCGGCGCTGTTCTGGCCATCGATAGAACCGAGCCTGCTTTTCACCTCCGCCTGGCGTTACACGGCCGCGTGGATCTTCGTGGTGCTGACGGGCATGACGTTGTTCATGCTGTGGCGGCCTGCCGGACGCTTGCCATCCCCGTCGCCGCCTATGGGATCGCGATCGTCGCCATGGCGCTTTCGGCGCTGGCGGTGAAGCCGATCCTGCCGGCGGCCGGTGCTGCGCTGTTCGTCATGTCCGACACCGCACTGGCGATCCAGAAATTCCTGGTCAAGCCGGATGCGCCTGTGATGGCGAGGCTGAAGCCGTTCGTGTGGGGCACTTACTTCGCGGCACAGCTGATCTTTACATTGGCGATTGCCGGGCCTCCGTCGGCCTAGGTTCCCAGCCGGGCGGCGCCATCTCGAAGCTCGAAAACTGAAAGCCCGGCGCGACCGTGCAGCCCACCAGCGTGAAGCGGCCAAGCGGTTCCGCTGCCTGCCAGGCGTCGGCCGGGACCACGGCCTGCGGCCGTTCTCCCGTGGCAAGGTCTGTTCCCAGCCTCACCTCTTCGACCGTCTCGCCGTTGGAAATCCGCAGCAGCAGCGGATCGCCGGCATAGAAATGCCAGGTCTCCGCCGCGTCGCGAACCCGATGCCAGTGGGAGCGTTCGCCCGCCTCCAGCAGGTAGTAAATCGCCGTCGAATGGCCGCGTGTGCCGCCTTCGGCGTCCCGGAATGTCTCGACATACCAGCCACCCTCCGGATGCCGCTGCATTCCGAGCGTGGCAATGATCTGCTCCGGCGTCATTCAGAAATTGTCCTTGCGCTTGCGGATTTCGGCAAACACTTCCTCGTTGGATTTGCTCTCCATCAGGAGGTTGCGGCGGATGGCGGGGTCTGATGCGCGCAGGAAGGGATTGGTCTCTTTCTCCAGCCCGATCGTCGTCGGAATGGTGAACCGGCCGGCCGCGCGCTGGGCCTCGATCTCACTCGCGCGCGCCTGCAGACGCTCGTTGTCCGGATCGACGCTCAGTGCGAACTTCGCATTCGAAAGCGTATATTCGTGACCGAAATAGACGGCCGTCTCGTCCGGCAGAACGGCGAGCTTCTGCAGCGAATGCCACATGTCGGCCGCCGGGCGTTCGAGTAGCCGGCCGCAGCCGAGCGCAAACAGCGTATCTGCCGCGAACAGGATCTTGTCGTCGGGGAAATGGTAGCAGATATGGCCGGCGGTGTGGCCCGGCGTCTCGAGGACGCAGACGAGATGATCGCCGAACTGGAACTCGTCACCATCCGCCATGGTCCTGTCGAGACCGGGGATCGCCACCGCTTCGTTGAACGGGCCGATGATCTCCAGCCCGAACTTTTCCTTGAGCGCCAGGTTGGCTTCGACATGGTCGCCGTGGTGATGGGTGGTGAAGATGTGGGTGATCTTCCAGCCGCGGCTGGCCGCCGCTTCGAGGATCGGCTTTTCCTCCGGCGCATCGATCGAGGCCGTCAGACCGCTTTCCGGATCGTGCACGAGAACGCCGTAATTATCGCTGCGGCATGAAAAAACTTCGAGTTCCAGTGGTCTCATAACATAACCCCATTGCTGAAAGAGTTTTGCGTCACAATGTAGAGACTGGTCCCTTGAAGTCCAACCACCGTCTGGTACCAAATTACAAATGCACGCCGATATCGTCGATCTCCGTGAATTCTATCACTCACCCCTCGGCCACCTTGCCGAGCAGTCGATCACGTTCGCGCTCTCCTCGCTCTGGGCAAGGCTGCCGGAAGAGCGGCTGGTGGGTCTTGGTTATGCGGTGCCCTATCTCGACCGTTTCCGCGCCGATACGGAACGCACCTTCGCCTTCATGCCGGCGGGGCAGGGGGCGGTGAACTGGCCGGTCAGCGAGCTTTCCTCGACCGCTCTCGTCTTCGACGAGGAGCTGCCGCTGCCGGACTCTTCCATCGACCGCGTGCTGATGGTGCATTCCCTGGAATTTGCCGAGAACCCGCGGGAGACCTTGAAGGAACTCTGGCGGGTGCTGGCGCCCGGCGGGCGGTTGGTCATCGTCGTGCCCAACCGGCGCGGCGTCTGGGCGCGCATGGAACACACGCCGTTCGGCTCCGGCCGGCCGTATTCGCGCGGGCAGCTCACCTCGCTGCTGCGCGAGACCAATTTCACGCCGGGCGCCAGCGCCGAGGCACTGTTCTTCCCGCCGTCGAAGATTCGCGCCGTGCTGAAGCTGCGCCAGGCCTTCGAGCGCTTAGGCCGGCGCTTCTGGCCGGTCTTTTCCGGGGTCATCGTGGTGGAGGCCCAGAAGCGCCTCTACCAGGGCCTGCCGGTCGCCGCGCGCGCGTCGCGCCGCGTCTTCGTGCCGGTGCTGGCGCCCCAGGGCGTCCCGACGACGCGGACGCGGTGAGTCGTCCCTCATCTGACTGCATTCTCCGGCCCTTCGCTTTGGCTCAGGGCGTTCGTCATTCGAAACGATTCACTGGATCGTTTCGTCGGCTGCGCCGACCATTCCTCACCCCTCGACAAAGGCCTTTTTCGGCTTTAATGCCTCAAGATCACCCGCCGTTTCAGGCATTTCCGAAAAGGTTGATCCGATGAGCATCGTCACGAGTGAGCCCGTTCCGCGTCCCGGCATTCTGGATATCGCCGCCTATGTGCCCGGCAAGGAACATGCTCCGGGCGTGGCGCGCGTCTTCAAGCTTTCGTCCAACGAGACGCCGCTCGGCGCCAGCCCGAAGGCGATCGAGGCTTTCAAACAGGCTGCCGGCAATCTCGAACTTTATCCGGACGGCCAGGCGATAGCGCTGCGCGAGGCGATCGCCTCGGTGCATGGCCTCAATATCGCGAACATCATGTGCGGCAACGGCTCGGATGAGCTGCTCGGCCTGCTCTGCCACGTCTATCTCGGCGCCGGCGACGAGGCCATCATCACCGAGCACGGCTTCCTCGTCTACAAGATCCAGATCATGGGCGCCGGCGCCACGGTCGTCGAGGTCAAGGAGAAGGATTGCACCGTCGATGTCGACGCGATCCTCGCTGCCGTCACCGACAAGACGAAGATAGTGTTCATCGCCAATCCGGGCAATCCGACCGGCACCTATGTCCCGGTCGCCGATATCCGCCGCCTGCATGCCGGCCTGCCGAAAAGCGTCATCCTGGTGCTCGATGCGGCTTACGCGGAATATGTGCGCAAGAACGACTACGAAGCCGGCCTCGAACTGGTATCCTCCAACAAGAACGTCGTGATGACCCGCACCTTCTCCAAGGTCTACGGCCTTGCGGCGCTGCGCATCGGCTGGATGTACGGCCCGGCCGGCATTCTCGATGCGCTGAACCGGGTGCGTGGCCCGTTCAACATGAACGCTCCGGCGATTGCCGCAGGTGCAGCCGCGATCCGTGATCAGGCCTTCGTCGAAAAGGCCGTCGAGCACAACAATCTCTGGCAGAGCAAGCTCACCCATGCGCTGGAGGCGATCGGCCTCAAGGTGACGCCGTCGGTCGCCAATTTCGTGCTCATCCATTTCCCGGATGTCGACGGCAAACGGGCGCCGGAAGCGGATGCGTTTCTCACCAGCCGCGGTTATATCCTTCGCGCCGTCAAAGGCTACGGATTCCCGAACGCGTTGCGCATGACGATCGGCTCGGAGGAGGCCAATCGCGGCGTCATCGAGACGCTCGGCGAATTCATGGGCAGAAGCGCATGAGCACGCCGCTTTTCGACCGGATCGCGTTGATCGGCATCGGCCTGATCGGCTCGTCGATCGCACGGGACGTCAAGGAACTGGGCCTAGCCGGCGAGGTGGTGATTTCCAGCCGCAGCGCCGAAACCCTGAAACGCGCCGAAGAGCTGGCGCTCGGCACGCATTACGTTTCCTCAGCCGCGGACGCGGTGAAGGATGCCGATCTGGTCATCGTCTCGGTACCGGTCGGCGCATCGGAAGCGGTTGCAAAGCAGATCGCCGGCAGCCTGAAGCCCGGCGCGATTGTCACCGACGTCGGTTCCACCAAGGCCTCCGTCATCGCGCAGATGGCGCCGCATATGCCGGAAGGCGTGCATTTCATTCCGGGCCACCCGCTTGCGGGCACCGAAAAATCCGGTCCGGATGCCGGGTTTGTCGGCCTGTTCCGGGATCGCTGGTGCATCTTCACGCCGCTGCCGGATACGGATCAGGCGGCCCTCGACACGCTGAAGTCCTTCTGGATGGCGCTCGGTTCGCGGATCGACGAGATGGATCCGCAACACCATGACAAGGTTCTGGCGATCGTCTCCCACCTGCCGCATATCATCGCCTACAACATCGTCGGCACCGCGGACGATCTGGAGACGGTGACCGACGCGGAAGTCATCAAATATTCCGCCTCCGGTTTTCGCGATTTCACCCGCCTTGCGGCGTCCGACCCGACCATGTGGCGGGACGTGTGCCTGCACAACAAGGATGCGATCCTGGAAATGCTGGCACGGTTTTCGGAAGACCTCGCCTACCTGCAGCGGGCAATCCGCTGGGGCGAGGGCGACAAGCTGTTCGAACTCTTCACCCGCACCCGCGCCATCCGCCGCTCGATCGTCCAGGCCGGCCAGGATGTCGACGCGCCGGATTTCGGCCGTCACGCGCTCGATCCGAAGAAATGATCCCGGTCAGATCGGCGGGATTTCGCCGATCTGGATGAAGCCGCCGGCGAAAACCTTGCCGCGGTTGATGGTGAGGTCCAGCGACGCGCTCTTGCCGCGGCCGAGTGCGGACAGCATGTTGGCGGCGGTCTTCAGCGTCGGGGCGATCTGCGGAAAAGCCTGGCTCAGGCTGTCGCGCCACGCATCGATCTGCTCGATCCGGAGCTTCAGCTTGCCCGACAGATAACCCTGCTCGTCGAAGGAAAAGGGACCGGAAACGGTGATCAGCTTGCCATCACCGAGATCGGCCGAAATACTGCGCATCTGGCCCTGCGTGCCGTAGAGAGCGGTTCCGTTCGGATCGGTTCCGTCGATCATGCCGGCGCGGCCGGTCAGGGTCAGGTCGAGATTGGCCGTGAACCGCGGCAGAAGCTGCGGCAGATCCTTCATCACCATGTCGGTGTTTTGCAGCGTCAGGGCCGCGTCGAGGTCGGGACCGTTCTGGCGCAAATGGATTTCGGTGTGTCCGGCGCTGATGTTGAAAGCCTGGCCCGTGGCCGACGACAGGATGTTCGTCCTGGCGTTCTCGATCACGGTGGAGGTGCGCTCCACCCCGCGAAACCGGGTGGTCAGGCTCGACTGGAAATTTTCCCAGGTGGTCGAGACCGAAAGTCCGTGACCGGTGCGGATTTCGACCGGCGAATCGAGTTCCCAGACGATATGGCCGGGATTGTAGACCTGGGCTGCGGACCGCAGGGATCCGAACATTGCGGAAATGCCGTTGGCGCGGTCGTCGACCGATACTTTCGAGCAGAACAGGCCGATCCGGAACGGGTAGCCGCGATAGTCCGCGTCAGTGCATTCGGCCGAGATGCCGCGCTTTTCCTGGCTGCCGAGCAGGCTCAGCGTCCGCTCCTTCAGCACCGAGGCGCCATAGAACCAGCCGGCCGTATAAAGGGCGATCACCAGCACCACCCCGGAGGCGAGGAGCCATAATTTTCCGCTGACGCCAGTTCGGCTTGACGCTGCCATGATGTTCTCCAATGGTGCTGGGAAGTTGGGGCGGGTCGCTTCGATTGGAATGGTGTGGCGCGGGATATGGACGAATTTTGGGTGTTTGGCTACGGGTCCCTGATGTGGAACCCGGGTTTTGCGTTTGAGGAAAGACTGACCGCACGTGCCTTCGGCTTCCGCCGCTCCCTCTGCGTCTGGTCTCACGTGCATCGCGGCACCCCGGATCATCCGGGCCTGGTCCTCGGACTCGACCGCGGCGGCTCATGCCGCGGCGTTGCCTTCCAGGTGAGCGGGGAGAACCGGGAGGACGTGCTCGATTATCTGCGCCGCCGCGAACTCGTCACGAATGTCTATCTGGAAAAGATTCTTCCCGTCTCCCTCGGCGACAGGCGGCAGGTCAAGGCGGTCGGCTATATCGTCGATCGCAACCATGTCCAATATGCCGGCGCTCTGGAGATCGAGCAGGCGGCGGAAATCGTCCGTGTTTCCGTCGGCCAGTCGGGCCCGAACGATACCTACCTGTTCAACACGCTGGCGCATCTGAAGGAAATGGGCATTCGCGATCACTGGCTGGAAGGCGTCGGCGCGGCGGTGGCCGCCCGAGCTCAGGCCGCCGTCTGAGCCTTCAGCTCCGCAAGCCGTTTGACCGCCGAGGGCGGCAGGGGCAGGTGCGGATTGGCAGCCACGGTCTCGACCAGCAGCTTGTCGCTTTCCCGTTCCAGCGTTTCGACCAGAAGGGCGTAAAAAGCATCCGGATCCATGCCCGGTGCGATCGGCGGCAGGATGCGGACCTTGAAATGGCCGGGATATTTGATGAGCTTGCGGCGGCCCCAGAACAGGCCCCAATGGGCGACGATCGGCACGACGGGTACCTCGACGTCGCGATAGATGCGGGCGATGCCGTAGCGGTATTGCGGCTCGGCCCCCGGCGGCCGGCGCGTGCCTTCCGGGTAGATGATGAGCTGGCGGTTGTTGGCCATCTCCTCCTTCGTCCGGTTCATGACGTCGACCATGACCTTGCCGCGGGCGCCGCGGTTGACCGGGATCATCTTCTGTTTGGCGGCGTACCAGCCGAACAGCGGGATCCACATCAGCTCGCGCTTGAGGATATAGACCGGGTCCCGCTGCCAGGGCAGGAGCGCGACGGTATCCCAGGCGGATTGATGCTTGGGGGCGAAGATGCAACCACCCTCGGGCACGTTTTCCAGCCCCTCGATCTCGAAGGTGGCGCCGACGATCTTTGCCATCAGCCAGTTGCAGGAGGCGGCCCAGGCTTTGGGGATGCGGTAGGCCGCCTTGCGCGGCATCAGGAAATAGATCGGGCTCAGCACGATCATGCGGACGATCAGGTTTGTGTAGAAGGCGGTATTGAAAAGAACCGAACGCACCAGCAGCATGAAAGGCTTCCTCTTGGACAGGCGTTGCCTACACGAGATCGCGCTGCGAAAAAAGCGCCGGGGGCTCATGCGGAGGGAAAAGTGTCAGGGCGCGGTCTTTGTTGCGGTCTTCGGCGGGTCCTCGTTGCGCAGTCCGCTGCCGCGCTCGATGCCGAACCAGTCGCGGCAGGTCGCCAGCACGACCTTGCCGTATTCTGAAAGCATGGTGCGCAACACGTCCGGCTCGGCGAACCAGGCTTTTCGGGTGAGATCGGAACTGACCACGGGATAGGGGATGAATTCCGTTACCGGATCGGCGCGGCGCAGTTCGTGCAGGCTGCGCAGCATGTGATAGTTGTTGGTCACCACCAGCACGGACCTGTAGCCGTGGTCGTGGATCCAGCGGGTGATTTCGTTGGCATTGCCGATCGTGTCGATCGCATCGTAGCCGATATCGACGCAGCAGGCGAAGAGGTCGGGCGAGGCCTGCGTGACCTTGCGGATCTGGGTCGGGCTGGTGGACGGATGCGCGCCCGAGATCAGCAGGCGCCGGCCGGCTCCGTCCCGCAAAAGCCCGAGCGCCTGCTCGATGCGCAGGTAACCACCGGTCAATACGACGATCGCATCGGCCTTGACGCCGTCAGGCGCCTTCAGTGACGTCACCGCATTCGCAAACCACAAAAACCCGCCAAAAAGCAGCGCCAATCCGAGCACGCAGGCCATGATGATGCGCCGGGCGGCCCAGCGCAGCCGGCTGTTGCGCGCAAACACTCCCCCGAGCCACCGCCGCGGGTGGCGATCCGCTTCACTTTCGGGTGTTGTCGGAGCCGGTGTCATGATTGTCCATAGCCGGAGATTCGTGGCGAGAACAGGGCTAACCTACAGAGGGACGTGACCCGTTTCAAGAAGCTGATAATCCGTCGGATCGCGCCGGATCGGAACGGATCAGGTCGATTTCGTCGATCGTGCGCATGACCGTGAACCGGGCCGTCAGCGTCGTCAGCAGCGCGATCACGATCATTGTGGCGAAGATGCCGAGATAGCCGCCGAGACCGATGGTGAAGGAGCCGAACAGGGCGCTCGCCTGGTCGCTTTCCGGCGTCGCCAGCGAATTCGCCTGCCACATGTTGGCGATGGCGAACATAGCGGCTGCGAGCGCACCGCCGGCGGCCGAGCCCTTGATGCTGATCTTTAGGAAATGTTTCTGGAATTCACCGGCTACGAAAGAGCTTTCGGCGCCGACGAAATGCAGCACCTCGACGATATGGCGATTGCCGGAGAGCGCCCCGCGGGTGGCGAAGATCACCGTCAGGATCATCGCCGTGAAAACCAGGATGAGGACGCCCATGCCGATCAGCACCGTCGTATGGGCCATCGACACCAGGCGATCCACCCAGGTGCGGTGATCGTCGAGGAAGGCCTGCGGGATTTCCGTCTTCAGGAGATCGCGCATTCCGGCGAAATCGGGCGGGTTCTGCTCGTCGATGGTGACGATGACGAGGCGCGGCACGGGCAGGTCGGCGAGGTTCAGTCCGGTGCCGAGCCACGGCTCCAGAAGCCTTGCCGTCGCGCTTTCGTCCATGATCGTGCCCTCGCGGGTGCCGACGAAGGTGAGCGCCAGGTCGCGGGCCTTCTTCAAAGCCGCATCCATGTCGAGCCCGTCATCGGGTTTGATCTGGATGGTGATCTCGCGGGAAATCTGGCTCTGCCAGCTCGATGCCGTCGCCCTCACCATGCTGACGGCGCCGAGCGTCAGGCAGGCGAGGAAGGCCATGATGGCGATCACCACCAGCAGCGCGTTGCCCTGGATGTTAGAGGGCGGCAGGATCGGGGCTGTCGGGCGCACCCGCATCTCGACGCGGCGCGCCTGCTTCGGCCCGGCCGGCGGAGCCTGCTGCTCGTTCGCGGGCTTCTGCGATTGGGCGCTCTTGGTCGCTTTCGGGCGGCTCAGCTCATTCATAGATGTCGAGCCGCCCTTCGGTGAGGATCATCCGCCTTGCATCCACCTGGTCCATCAAGGCCAGATCATGGGTGGCGATGACGACGGCGGTGCCGAGCCGGTTGAGTTCGAGGAAGAGATTGAGGAGCCGGCGCGCCATCGGCGGGTCGACATTGCCGGTCGGCTCGTCGGCGAGCAGGATTTCCGGCTGGTCCATCAGCGCGCGGGCAATCGCCGCACGCTGCTTCTCGCCGCCGGACAGAACGGCCGGCAGCACGTTGATACGTTCGCCGAGCCCGACCCATTTCAGAAGCTCGATCACGTCGTTGCGGTAGGAGCTTTCCTCCTTGCCGCGCACGCGCAGCGGCAGCGCGACGTTCTCGTAGGTCGTCAGATGGTCGAGCAGGCGGAAATCCTGGAAGACGATGCCGACCCGGCGGCGCAGCATCGGCAGTTCGGCGCGGGGGATCTGCGACAGGTCGCGGCCGAACATGTGGATGATGCCGCGGGTCGGATGCAGCGACATGAACAGCAGGCGCAGCAGGGTGGTCTTCCCAGCGCCCGATGGGCCCGTGAGGAACTGGAATGAGCGCTTGGGGATGTCGAAGGTCATATCCCGCAGGATCTCGGGACCCATCCCATAGCGCAGACCAACATTTTCGAAATGAATCAACGGATGACCCAGTCCTCGCTCTTTCGACTCTCTGGTGCCCGTCTATCTCTTAACGACCCGGGTAAACGAACGGTAAATCACGCGCGGAAAAGGGCTAATTTCAGGCCGTATTTGCGAAGCGTTAACCATTTCAATTTACGACTGAGCAGGATTCGATTCAATGCCCGCAATCCCGAACAAAGGGGAAAACGGGCCGAAGAGGGCCCCATGAGCACGTTTAGCAGCCATCAGGGCAAAACAGTCATCCAGATGGACATCCTGCCGCCGGAACCTTCCGCGCGCACGACGCGGGTGAACCCGCGGCGCGGCGAGGTGGTCGACGCCCAGTTCGTCCCGGTTCGCGAGACCTTCCGTCGAGGGCCGGCCCCGCGCTCGCACAATGACAATCGCACCAAGCGCCCGGAAACCGTGGTCGCCGCACCCTCGTTTGCGGAACGGGTTCTCGCAGGAACTGAGCGTGGCCTTATGCGTCTTTCCGCCGATTTCTTCTCGGCAGTAGTGGCCATCGTCTTCGTTACCGTTTTCAGCCTCGCGGGCGGCTTCACGTTCCTGTTCGCCGGTTCGGCGACGGCAGGAGCCGGGCCGACGCTCGACATCACCCATGTGACGATGACGCCGCAGGATGCGAACGGCATGCGCGTTCTGCTGATCAACGGCATCGTCGAGAACCGCAGCGGCGACAATCGTGCCATGCCGCAAATCCGCGCCGAGCTGATGTCCGGCCAGACGCTGATTGCCACGACGCTGATCTCGCCGCCGGCGTCGTCCATCGAAGGTGGTCAGAGCCGCGGTTTCTCGGCGCGCGTGCCCCACCCCGGTGGAAAACTGCCCGATCTGCGGCTTTCCTTTGCGGACCGCGGCGCCTAGAGCTTTCTCTTTCCCGACTGATTGTGGTATCGCGGTTTTTTACGGACACGCAGGAGAACCTCATGCCCGTCGTACGCGGCAAAATCATCGAGCCGCTTTATACCGCCGAACAGATCGCCGAGCGCAATCATGCGATCGCGGCGCAGATCGCCACCGGACCGACCAAGGATCTCTTGGTCATCGCCATTCTCAAAGGCTCGTTCATCTTCGCCGCCGACCTGTTGCGGGCGCTGCATGACGTGGGTCTTGCGCCGGAAGTCGAGTTCGTCACGCTGTCGAGCTACGGCGCCGGAACCGTTTCGCAAGGGGTGCGGATCGTCAAGGATATCGACAGCGACGTGAAGGATCGCGACGTGCTGTTGATCGACGACATTCTTGAATCCGGCCGGACGCTGAAATTCGCCAAGGAAATGCTCTATGAGCGCGGTGCCCGCAATGTTTCCGTCGCCGTGCTGCTCGACAAACGTGTCAAGCGCCAAGAGGACCTGGAGGCGGACTACGTCGGTTTCGAATGCCCGGACTACTTCGTCGTCGGCTACGGAATGGATGTCGCCTATGCCTTTCGCGAGCTGCCTTTCGTCGGTGTCGTGACCGGAGACGCCTGACCGATTTGCCTAACGTGGCGAGACGAGGTGTTAACCATGTCGGCCCGAAACGGGCCGGCGTTTACTCCTCGACAAGAAAACTCTGTTGATTTGCTCCCACATAAACAAAACACGGGAGCGATCACCGCAATGGCAAAAATCCTGATTACCGAGGACGAGGATTCGCTTCGCATGTTCGTTGCGCGGGCGCTTCGTCTCGATGGTCATGAGACCCATGAAGCGGGCGACGGCGCGGAAGGTCTCGAAAAGCTGAGCGAAGGGCCCTTCGACCTGCTGCTTTCCGACATCCGCATGCCGGTCATGGACGGCATAGAACTGGTGCACCAGGCGTCGGCCAGGTTCCCCGATCTCAAGATTCTACTGATGACCGGTTATGCGGAACAGCGGGAGCGAGCCGACGATCTTGCGGCCAAGGTGATCGACGTGGTGCAGAAACCGTTCGCGCTGCCCGATATCCGCCGGGCCGTCGCCTCGGCGCTGGCGGCCGCGAACTCGCACGCCGCCTGATCGCTCAACGGATATCCAGAAGCCGTTCCAGGTATTGCCGCTCCGCTTCGCCGGAGAGCGCATTGCCGAGCTTTTCGCGGATCGCTTCGAGGATTTCCCGGGCACGCTGGACGTCGATTTCGTCAGGCACCTTCACCTGATCGCCGAAATCCGGGCCTGACGTGGCGCGCGGGCGCCCGAGCGGATCGCGCCCGTTCTGGCCGCCTTGCGAGCTCATGTTCTCGCCCGGGCCGCCGCGCTCCTGACCTTCGCCCTGACCCTGACCCTGCTGCTGCATGGCCTGCATCATCTGCTGCATCATGTTCTGGGCACCCTGACGAAGTGCGCTAAGCGCATTGCCCTGGCCCTGAACCGCCTGTTCGCCCTGGCCATCGCCGAGCGCCTTGCCGGCATTGCCCATCTCGTTCTGCGCCTTGCCGAAACCTTCGCCAGGCTGCATGCCGAGGCCTTTGAGCGCTTGCTGCAGCTCTTCCAGCTTCTTGCCGAGACCTTCCTGCTGGGCGCGGAGGTTCTTCAGCGCTTCCCGAAGCTGCTCGGCAGTCATCTGGTCGGTATTCTGCTGCCCTTGCTGACCCTGTTGGCCCTGCTGACCTTGTTGTTGCTGGCCCTGCTGCTGTTGCCCTTGCTGGCTTTGATCGCCGGGCCGCTCGCTGGGATCGCCGCGCTGCATGCGGTCGCGGAGCGCCTGGTCCAGCTTGAAGGTCTGGTCCATCAGCCGCTGCTGTTCCTGCATGATCTCGCCGAGCTTGTCGATCTGCTGGCGCATCTGGCTGTTCTGCTGCTGCTGACCCTGCTGGCCGCGCTGCGGCCTGCCTGCCTGCAGGTTGTTCATCATCCGCTGCAGTTCGTTGAGCATCTGCTGGGCGGCATCGCGATTGCCGGACCGAGCGAGGTTCTCGATCTGGTCCATCATGTTCTGCAGGTCGCGCTGGCGGATGACGTTCTGGGACTGCATGTTGTTGGGCGCCTGCGGAGCGTTCTGCATCCGCTGGGCAAGCTCGTTCATGAACTGCTGCATGGCTTCGCGCAGTTCCTGCATCAGCTTTGCGATTTCCTGGTCGGACGCCTTGTTCTGCAGTGCTTCGGCAAGATTGCGCTGGGCGTCGCGCAGGCGGCGTTCCGCCTGCGACAGGTCGCCATCCTCGATGCCGAGCGCGATCTCCCAGAGATATTCGGCGGTATCCTTCAGCTGCTCCTCGTTGCGGGCGAGCTTCATGCGCTCGAGCGCAGAGCGGATCAGCAGGAAGTGGCTGAGGTTGGGGATGGTCTCGTCGGGACGGATCGCTAGCGCCTCGTTGAGCTCGATGGCGCGGGGCATCTGGCGGGTGTCGAGCGCGAAGACCTGGCGCTCTTCGGCGACGGCGGCTGCGAGCGGCTCGGAGAAGCCGCGCGACGGCAGCACCATTTCATGGGGCGGGCTGCGGCCGGTCTGGCCGGCGCCGTCCTTGGCGACCAGGGTGATCCTGACCCGCTTGCCGGCGAGCGGATGCTCGATCAGGCTGCGGCTGGTCAGGCTCTTGACCTCGCGGCTGTTCTGCCGCGGCAGGTCGAGCCGGTAGTCCGGGGCCGCATAGAGCGGGGTCGCGCCCGGAGCCGGTTGGTCGACAGGTTCGATCAGCGCATGAGCTTCACGGATGCCGTAATCGTCCTTGCCGGTGTAGCCGATTTCCAGCGCCCCGTTGACGGAACGCTTCGGCTGGCCGTCGAAGGCGATTTCCGGCGGTCGGTCGGGGATGACGTCAAAGGCCCAGCTCTGGCCGTTGACGGTCAGGCTGCCGCTCTCGGCGACGTTAAGCGCATAGGTGCGGGGCTGCCGCGGCTGGTTGGGCTGCTGCGGTGCAGCCTGCTGAGCCGGTGGCTGTTGGGCGGTTTGCTGCCCCTGCTGGCCGGTGGCGCCCTGCTGCGGTTGCTGCGCAGCCGTTTCGGCCGCCTTCTTGGCTTCCTCGGTGGTGAGCGTCGACGGCTGCCCGCCGGCCTTCGGAGCGAAGACCACGGCCTCGCCGCCTTCACCGCCGGTGACGCGCACGGTCAGCGCCGAATTCTGCGGGATCGAGACGGCCGCGACGGTGGTGGTGACCTCGCGGCCGGTCAGGAAGACCGGGGCGCGGCCGGTATAGGAGGGCGGGGTCAGCCAGGCGTCGATGCGCAGGTCCGGGTTGATGCTCGGCGCCGGCGGCGCAGGCCGGAAGGCATCGGCAGGAGAACCGCCGCCGTTCGAGAAGGAATAACCGAGCGCGACGACGAAGACGAGAGCGGGAATGGCGCGGAGCGCGAACCGGTCATACCGGGCGATATCCGGCTGCGGCAGGCCCGCATCGAGCGCTGCAATGCGCTCGGCCATGCGGATCTGGTGTTCCTTCCAGAGCGCGCGTGAGAAGGGCGTCTCGAAAGCCGGATGGTCGTCCTGGACTCCGACGGGCTGGTGCGGCAGGTTGTTGCGGACTTCGAGAAGCCGATCAGCGTCAGCTACCGCCGGCCAGCGCAGGCGGCTTAACGGCAGCAGCGCATACACGAAGGCAAAGGCGAAGCCGCCGACCAGGACCCAGCGCGCCCAGTCGGGCGCGATCCGGAAAATCCCGAACCAGGCGGCCGACAGGAACAGTGCCGCGATCCCGAGGGGGGCGAGCAGCAGCGGCAAAATCCGTTCGAAAAACAACACGATCCGGGCGAAGGACCGTTTCAGTGCAACGCGACGCGCCAGCACAGGATGCAATTCGAAGGCACCTTTGCGGATGAAGCTCATGCGGTCCGACTCCAGTCGTGGCGGCGCAAATCAAGCTTCCAAGATAACGATGTTTGTGGCGAAGACGAGGGCAGGGGGCGATCCGCCCCCATATTTTCCGGGCTTTCCCGTAAAAGTGAACGGCGCGTTAAATGTTCAGTCAAGCCATGCAGGCACGGAATCGAGGCCGATAAGCTCTTCGTAGCTGCCGCGCGGGCGCACCACGTGGAACTCCGATCCCTTCACCAGAACCTCCGGCACCAGCAGGCGGCTGTTGTAGGTGCTTGCCTGCACGGCGCCGTAAGCGCCGGCGGACGAGACTGCGATCAGGTCGCCGGGTTTGGGTTCGGCCATCTCGCGGTCGAGCGCCAGATAGTCTCCGGTTTCGCAGACCGGGCCGACGACGTCGCCCTTGATGCGCGGCGCATCGGCGGCCGGCACCACGACCGGACGGATCTCGTGATAGGCGTCGTAGAGCGTCGGACGGATCAGGTCGTTCATCGCGCCGTCGACGACCACGAAGGACTTTTCGCCGCCGTCCTTCACGTAGATGACCTCGGTCACCAGAATGCCGGCATTGCCGACGATCAACCGGCCGGGCTCGGTGACGATCTTGCAGTTCAGCGATCGCAGCTGGCGCTTCACCGTTTCCGCGTAGGCATCGGGCAACGGCGGGGGATTGTTGTCCTGGCGGTAGGGAATGCCGAGCCCGCCGCCGATGTCGACGTGATCGATGCGGTGGCCGTCGGTGCGCAACGTTTCGACCAGTTCGCGCAGCAGCCGGAAGGCGTGTTCGAAGGGCTGCAGTTCGGTGATCTGGCTGCCGATATGCATGTCGATGCCCTTGACGTCGATGCCATCGAGCGTCGCGGCGTGCGCGTAAACGGCGCGGGCGCGCTCATAAGCGATGCCGAACTTGTTTTCCTTCTTGCCGGTCGAGATCTTGGCATGCGTGCCCGCATCCACATCCGGGTTGATGCGGAAGGAGACATGCGCTTTTCTGCCGGCCTTCCGGGCGCGCAGGTTGAGGACTTCCAGTTCCGGCTCGGACTCGACGTTGAAACAGTAGATGCCGGCCGATAGCGCCAGATCCATTTCCTGCACCGTCTTGCCGACGCCCGAGAACATGATGCGGTTTGCCGGAATGCCGGCCGCCAGCGCGCGACGCAGCTCTCCGCCGGAGACGACATCGACGCCGGCTCCGAGCCGGCCGAGCGTCTTCAGCACCGCCTGGTTGGAATTCGCCTTCATCGCGTAGCAGACCATTGCGTCCACATCGGAGAACGCCTTGGCGAAAACCTTGTAGTGACGTTCCAGGGTGGCCGTCGAATAGACGTAAAAGGGGGTCCCGACCGCCTTGGCGATTTCGGGGATCGGCACGTTCTCGGCGTGCAGCACGCCGTCGATGTAATGAAAATGATTCACGGTAAAACTCGGAAAATTACAGGAGCGGGTCGAGCAGGAAAGGCCGGTTGGCAACCGGCTCGGCTTTCTGTTCGCCCGGTTTGCCGCTCTTGCGGATGTTCTGCTGCTCCACCGGCGTGCTCGGGCGGTCGAGGCTGCCCTTGCGGCCGCAGCCGACGACAACGATGCCGGCGAGGCTCAGCACAAAGGCGATGCGGGCGATTTTTACCAGGGACTTCGACATTCTATTCCTTCTCCGGCACGGCTGCGGAACTTTCATAGCGAAGTTCCGCGCGCTTGTGCAGTCACTATCCGGCATCACTTCTCGGCGTTCGTTCCGGCCGACATCAATTCCGGGTGCGCCACCAGGCGATCTGCTTCCTCACTTCCGCCGGCGCGGTGCCGCCGAAGCTGGTGCGGCTGGCGACCGAGGCGTCGACGGACAGGACGTTGAAGACCTTGTCGGTGATATCAGGGTTGATCGACTGCAGCTCTTCGAGCGACAGTTCGGACAGGTCGCAGCTCTTGCTTTCGGCGAGTGCCACGGCGCGGCCGGTGACGTGATGGGCCTCGCGGAAGGGAAGGCCGACTTCGCGCACCAGCCAGTCGGCAAGGTCGGTCGCGGTCGAATACCCGGCGCCGGCGGCGGCGCGCATCTTGTCGGCACGGATCGTCATGTCGCGCATCATGCCGGTCATCGCGGCGATCGCCAGTTCCAGGTTCTCGGCAGAGTCGAAGACCTGTTCCTTGTCTTCCTGCATGTCCTTGGAATAGGCGAGCGGCAGGCCCTTCATGACGGTCAGGAGCGCCACCAGCGAACCGTTGATGCGGCCGGTCTTGGCGCGTACCAGTTCGGCGGCATCCGGGTTCTTTTTCTGCGGCATGATCGATGAGCCGGTCGAGAAGGCGTCCGAAAGGCGCACGAAGCCGAATTGCGGCGTCGACCAGATGACGATCTCTTCGGCAAGTCGCGACAGGTGCACGGCGCAGATCGCCGCGACTGACAGGAATTCGAGCGCGAAGTCGCGGTCGGAAACGGTATCGATCGAGTTGCGGGTCGGCTCGCGGAAACCGAGGGCCTTGGCGGTCATGTGGCGGTCGATCGGGTAGGGCGTGCCAGCCAGCGCTGCGGCGCCGATCGGGCTTTCGTCGAGATGGTCGATCGCGTGGCGGACGCGGGCGCGGTCACGGCCGAACATTTCCACATAGGCCATGCAGTGATGGCCGAAGGTGACCGGCTGGGCGGTCTGCAAATGGGTGAAGCCGGGCATGACCGTATCGGCATGTTCCTCGGCGCGATCGAGGAAGGCTGCGATCAGGTCGGTCAGCATCGCTTCCGTCTTGGCGAGCTCCTCCTTGACCCAGAGGCGGAAATCGAGCGCCACCTGGTCGTTGCGCGAGCGGGCCGTGTGCAGGCGTCCGGCGGCGGGGCCGATCAGCACTGCCAGCCGCGCCTCGATGTTCATGTGGATGTCTTCGAGCTTGCGCGAAAATTCGAACTTGCCGCTTTCGATCTCTGACATGATCGTGTTCAGGCCAGAGACGATCTTGTCTTTATCTTCGCCCGAAATGATGCCCTTTTCCGCGAGCATCGTCGCATGCGCTATTGAGCCGCGGATATCCTGGGCGAACAGCTTCTTGTCGAAACCGATCGAGGCATTTATCTCCTCCATGATCGCATCCGGCCCTGAAGCGAAGCGTCCGCCCCACATCTGGTTGGAGGATACTGCGTCCTTCGTGCCGTCAGCCATGATGCCTAGTCCTGGAGTAATTGATGACGACCAAAAGACCTTTCGGCCTTCCGTCCGCCAGATTGATCGTGATTGCCGCCGTTGCGGGAATACTTGCCGGTGCCGTGGCGGTATACGTGAGTAGCATGGGGTCTGGCAATGGCGAGAGCGGGCTTCTCGCCCAATCCTCCGGCGCCTGCGAAGGTGCCATCGAGACGGTGAAGTCGGTCTCGCAATTCTCCAGGGGCCAGGTCGCCGCCATGGTTGCCGCCCAGCCGCCGCGGCCACTCGACCTCGCCTTCAAGGGACCTGAGGGCCAGGACCTCACGACCGCCGATTTCGCCGGCAAGACGGTGCTCCTCAATCTCTGGGCCACATGGTGCGGCCCGTGCCGGGAAGAGATGCCGGCGTTGAACGCGCTGCAGAAGGGCATGGGCGGTCCGGACTTCGAGGTCGTCGCGGTCAATATCGATACCGGCAGCGACGAGAAGCCGAAGGCCTTTCTCGCCGAATATGGAGTCGATACGCTCGGTTATTACCGCGACAGCTCGATGGGCGTCTTCAATTCGCTGAAGAAGGAAGGCCTCGCCTTCGGCCTGCCGGTGACCTTGATCATGGACAAGAAGGGCTGCCTGATCTCCGCGATGAACGGTCCGGCGGCCTGGGACAGCCCGGATGCGAAGGCGCTGATCGCTGTGGCGAAGGGGCCTTAACCCGCAATTTTCCAATTGAAGTAACGCAAATCTCTACTCTATGCTGCTTCTGGTTGTGATGGCCAAAGCAGACGCGTCCCTGTCAGGCGCATCGGAGAGGATGGGCCACTTCGACCAAGGCGAGGGCCTCGCCATCCAACAGGAGGGTGATCTATGTGGCTCAAGCCATTTAGCATCACGTTCACCATAAGGAAAACCCGCACGAGCTGGCAGGCAAGCGTGCGGGTACTATTCCGGAGGTGAACCACGGGAGGCGGGCGAAAGCTCGCCTCTCACTCCCAGAAATATAGCGCGCGGTGGCTTCGTTGGCAAGGTCGAGGCGACCTCACAGCCTTACCGCGTCGGAACCGGCACTTCGCCGCGATAGTCATAGAACCCGCGGCCGGCCTTGCGGCCCAGCCAGCCGGCTTCGACATATTTGACCAGAAGCGGGCAGGGGCGGTATTTGCTGTCGGCGAGGCCGTCGTGCAGGACCTGCATGATCGACAGGCAGGTGTCGAGGCCGATGAAATCGGCGAGCTGCAGCGGGCCCATCGGATGGTTGGCGCCGAGCTTCATGGCGGTGTCGATCGCCTCGACCGAGCCGACGCCTTCATAAAGCGTGTAGATAGCCTCATTGATCATCGGCAGCAGGATGCGGTTGACGATGAAGGCGGGGAAGTCCTCGGCGACCGTCGCGGTCTTTTCGAGCGCAACGACGTAGTCCTTGGCGGCCCGGAAGGTCGGTTCGTCGGTGGCGATGCCGCGCACCAGTTCCACGAGCTTCATGACCGGCACCGGGTTCATGAAATGTATACCCATGAAGCGCTCCGGACGGTCGGTGGCCGATGCGAGGCGGGTAATCGAGAGCGACGAGGTGTTGGTGGCGAGCAGGGCCTCAGGCTTCAGGACCGGACAGACCTGCGCGTAAATCTTGCGCTTGACGCTCTCGTCCTCGGTCGCGGCCTCGATCACCATGTCCATCGGGGCGAGATCGTTGAGGTCGGAAGAACCGGAAATCAGCGAAAGAGCAGCCTTACGCTCGTCATCGCCGAGTTTGCCATTCGAGACCTGGCGGGCGAGATTGCCGTTGATGGTGGCGAGCGCTGCTTCGATCCGGTCCTTGGACACGTCGTACATCTGCACCTTGTAACCGGCGAGAGCCGAAACATGTGCAATGCCGCAGCCCATCTGGCCTGCTCCGATGACGCCGATGTTTTTTATGACCAAACCCATGGTTTCGCTCCCTGGGCGTTTACGCTATCTCTAGCGTACGCCGATTTTATGAAAATGCCGGACTGCATGTATGCAGCCCGGCAGATTGTTATTCCGCTACTTGTCGTTTTGCCAGCATTTTTCGCGCTTGCGAGATGAACCAGGCTCAAAGTGCCTTTTCGAGCTTCGGCAGGATTTCGAAGAGATCGCCGACGATGCCGTAGTCGGCGACCTGGAAGATCGGGGCTTCCTCGTCCTTGTTGATTGCGACGATGACCTTCGAGTCCTTCATGCCGGCGAGATGCTGGATGGCGCCCGAAATGCCGACGGCGATATAGAGCGCCGGCGCGACCACCTTGCCGGTCTGGCCGACCTGCCAATCGTTCGGGGCGTAACCGGCGTCGACCGCGGCACGGCTTGCACCGACGGCAGCGCCGAGCTTGTCGGCAACCGGCAGGATCACTTCCTGGAATTTCTCCGCCGAACCCAGCGCCCGGCCGCCGGAGATGATGATCTTGGCCGAGGTCAGTTCCGGACGTTCGGACGACGAGAGCGCATCCGAAACGAAGCTCGACAGGCCCGGGTTTGCGGCAGCCGAGACGGTTTCCACCGAAGCGGAGCCACCTTCACCGGCAGCCTGGAAGGAGGCCGTGCGCACGGTGATCACCTTCTTGGCGTCGGTCGACTGGACCGTCTGGATGGCGTTGCCGGCGTAGATCGGACGCTTGAACGTATCCGCCGAAACGACCTCGATGATTTCCGAGATCTGCATGACGTCGAGCAGCGCCGCGACGCGCGGCATGACGTTCTTGGCCGATGCCGTAGCAGCGGCGATGATCGTGTCGTAGGAACCGGCCAGTGAAACAATCAGAGCGGAAAGCGGCTCGGCAAGGTTGTTGGCGAGACCCGCATCGTCGGCGAGCAGCACCTTCGAGACGCCGGCAAGCTTGGCGGCGGCATCGGCCGCAGCCTTGGCGCCGGAGCCGGCAACCAGCACATGCACGTCGCCGCCGATTTTCGATGCGGCAGAGAGCGCCTTGGCGGTCTGGTCGTTGAGGCTCGAATTGTCGTGTTCTGCCAGAAGAAGAATGGCCATGATGATGTTCTCCCTTTCCTTACAGAACGCCTGCGGTCTTCAAGGCGCCGACCAGTTCCTCGACCGTCTTCACCTTGATGCCTGCCTTGCGGCCGCCCGGTTCTTCCGTCTTCAGGACCTTCAGACGCGGCGCGGTGTCGACGCCGAAATCGCCAGGTGTCTTCTTGTCGAGCGGCTTCTTCTTGGCCTTCATGATGTTCGGCAGCGAGGCGTAGCGCGGCTCGTTCAGGCGCAGGTCGGTGGTGACGACGGCCGGAAGCTTGACTTCGATCGTCTGCAGGCCGCCATCCACTTCGCGGGTGACTTTTGCGGAACCATCGGAAAGCTCGATTTTCGAGGCGAAGGTCGCTTGGGGCCGGCCGAGCAGGGCTGCCAGCATCTGGCCGGTCTGGTTCGAATCGTCATCGATCGCCTGCTTGCCGACGATGATCAGGCCGGGCTGTTCGGCATCGACGATGCCCTTCAAAATCTTGGCGACGGCCAGCGGCTCGACGGCATCGTCGGTCTCGACCAGGATCGCCCGGTCGGCGCCCATGGCGAGCGCGGTGCGCAGGGTTTCTTCGGCCTTGGCCGGGCCGATCGACACGACCACCACTTCCTCGGCCTTGCCCGCTTCCTTCAGACGCAGGGCCTCCTCGACGGAGATTTCGTCGAACGGGTTCATCGACATCTTCACGTTGGCGAGTTCAACACCCGTTCCATCCGCCTTCACGCGGATCTTCACGTTGTAATCAACCACGCGCTTCACAGGCACGAGAATCTTCATGGGGTCCTTCCTTGACTATCTCCAGCCGCAAATTGCGACATTTGCTGCTTCCTCATTTGTCAGTTGGCGACATGGATACGCATTTTTCGCGCGATTACAACGCGGATTTGCCTCCAGGCATTGCCGTTTTCTCATAGTTCTATTCGGTTGCCGCAGCGATCTGCGGAACGTCCGGTTTAAGCTCGACTGCCTTCGGGGTCACGATGTTGCGGTCGAACAGAGGCACTCCCTTGCGGCGCATGAACAGCACGAGGATGGCGCCGGCGATGATGCCGCCCACATGCGCGCCCCAGGAGACCATGCCGTCGAGATCGAGGGCCAGCATGGCGAACTGCTGGACGATCCAGAGCGCCAGCGGAATGAAGGCGGGCAGCGGCAGCGGGATACGGAAGAGCACCAGCACCCAGACGCGCACGCGCGGGTGCAGCAGGAAATAGGCGGCCACGACGCCGGAAATCGCCCCGGATGCGCCGATCAGCGGGCCTTCCGAACTCGATGCCACGAAACCATGGAGAGCGGCGCCCGCCGCTGCGCAGAGGAGATAGAAGGCGAGGAACTTCACATGCCCCAGCGCATCCTCGACATTGTCGCCGAACACCCAGAGGAACAGCATGTTCGAGGCGAGATGCCAGAAATCCATGTGCAGGAAGGCATAGGTGACGAAGGTGAAGTCGTCCGGCACGATCACCAGCGACGGATCGAGCGTCGCATAATTGAAGATGACCGCAGGAATGAAGCCGAGCCCGAGCGAGGCGCGTTCGGCCACTTCAGGCGCGGAGAAATTCGTAAACAGCCAGACCAGCACGTTGACGGCGATGATGCTGATCGTGACGTATTGGACGCGGATGTATTTGAGTTCGACGGCGTCGTGCAGCGGGATGAACATGCTGTGGCTCCTCCGCCCGTTGCGGTTACCGGTTCTTGCCCGGGACCCAGAGTATATCAGCTTTGCCGCCGTCATTGGCGAAACGTGCCGCCACGAACAGAAAGTCGGAAAGCCGGTTGATATATTTCAACGCCGCAGCGCCGACGGTCTCGCTCCGCGACAATTCGACCATCAGCCGCTCGGCGCGGCGCGACACGGTGCGGGCGAGATGCAGATGGGCGGCGGCGCTCGAGCCGCCCGGAAGCACGAAGGATGTCAGCGGATCGAGATGGGCGTTGAGCGCATCGATCTCCGTTTCCAGCCTCGTCGCCTGGGCTTCGACGATGCGAAGCGGCTCGTAGTCCAGCTTTTCGCCGGTATCGGGCGTCGCAAGATCGGCGCCGAGATCGAAGAGGTCGTTCTGGATGCGGAAGAGCATGGCATCGAGCTCGGCTATGCCGGCGGTGTGCAGGCGCGCCAGCCCGATCGTCGAATTGGTCTCGTCGACCGTGCCATAGGCTTCGACGCGCAGGTCGTGCTTGTCGCGGCGCGGACCCGAGACCAGCGCCGTGGTGCCGTTATCGCCGGTGCGCGTGTAGATCTTGTTGAGCTTTACCATCCGCCATCATCAGAATCAGGTCGGGCGACCGCCGCCCGTAATCCAGAGAGTGAGCATGATGAGGACGATTGCAACCGCCTGCAAGAGAATACGCAATTGCATCAGCTTGTTGGATTTGTTCGCGTCGGTGCCCTTCAGCATGTTGAACAGCCCGCGGATCAGGACGAGTACGACGAGGCCCATGACGATCAGGGCAAGCACGGTTGTGAAAGTGGACATTGTCGGATTGCTGCCTTTCAATCCAGCCGGCGCATCAGGTTATAAAAGAGCGCGGCCGGGAGTATTCTTTTCAGGAAAGCGCCCTGCTTGGCGGGCGTCGTTACCAGATAATGTGGCTTCGGGCGAGGTGCGGTCAAGGCATGCGTCAAGACGTCATAGACTGCTTCGGGCCCAAGTTTATGGCGGTTGGCCTGCCCCCCTCCTTCGAGGCGCCTCAGCTGCCGCCGATACTGCTCCGCATGGACCGAACCTTCGAGGTCGACATGCTCGCGGATCTTGGTAAGAGCATTGGCCGTGAAGCGCGAGGTGATCGGGCCGGGCTCGATGAGGCTTACCCCGATGCCGCTGCCTTCGAGTTCCATGCGCATGGTGATCGTCAGGCCTTCGAGCGCATATTTCGAGGCTGTGTAGGCGCCGCGGTAACGATAGGGCAGGAGCCCCAGTATCGACGAACAGTTGACGATGCGGCCCTGGCCCTTCGCGCGCATGACGGGGATCACCCGCCGCGTCAGCTCGTGCCAACCGAAGAAATTGGTCTCGAACTGCTCGCGCAGCACATCGGTCCCCAGGTCCTCCACCGCACCCGCCTGGCCGTAGGCGCCGTTGTTGAACAGTGCATCGAGCCGTCCGCCGGTGCGATCCAGCACGGTTTCCACCAAGGCTGCGATCGTGTCGGGCTTGGTGTAATCCATCAGCAGGGTTTCGATGCCGTCCGCTTCGAGCGGTGTGAGATCTGCTTGCCTGCGCACCGTCGCGAACACCCGCCAGCCGTCCGCCTTCAGGGCCCGCGCGCAATGGGCGCCGATGCCGGAGGAACAGCCGGTAACGATGATCGTTCTATTTTCGCCCATTGAGTAAGGCTCCCTGTACAATCGAAAGAGTTCCTCCCATATTTCCCGGCACGTCACAACGGAGTTGCCCTTGCCCGAAGAAAACCGCCCCGTCCGGTGGTATCGCCTCGCCTTCAAGGTTCTTTGGGACGCCTATTGGCACTTCTCGGATGACGATGGCTGGGCAATGGCAAGCCATGTCGCGCTTTCCGGCCTGCTGGCGCTGTTTCCGTTCCTGATCTTCGGCACGGCGCTCGCCGGCTTTCTGGGCGCCGGCGGTTTTTCGGAAACCGCGGTGCATCTGCTCTTCGACACCTGGCCGGCGAATATCGCCGCACCGATCGCGTCGGAAATCCGACAGGTGCTGGAAATCCCGCGCGGCGGGCTGCTGACGATCTCGGTCCTAGCGGCTGCCTATTTCGCCTCCAACGGCGTCGAAGCGCTCAGGATTTCCCTCAACCGCGCCTACCGGGTGACGGAAACCCGGCCCTGGTACGTGACCCGTCTCGCCAGTCTCGGCTACGTGATCGTCGCGGTCGTCATCTTCGCCGTGATCAGCATCGTGCTGGTTGCCGTGCCGGTGGCGCTGCGTTTTGGCGAAACGCGCTTTCCCTGGCTGATCGGCGACCTGACGCGAGCCGCCAACTGGGGTCTCTATGGCACGGCCCTGCTTTTGATGCTCGGGCTGCTGTTCTCGCACAAATGGCTGCCGGCGGGGCGCCGGCGGATGATCGACGTCCTGCCGGGCGTGACGCTGACGATCGTCATCTGGACCGCCTTCGGCCTCGGTTTCGCCTCCTATCTTTCGACCTTTGCCAACTATGCCGCGACCTATGCGGGACTGGCGTCGATCATGATCGTGCTGGTCTTCCTCTACATGATCAGCGTGATCTTCATTCTCGGCGCCGAGCTCAACGCCGCCCTGATGAAATATCGTATCTACTCGGTCTTCAACCGGTTCCGGCGGGAGCGGCGCCAGCGCGGGGAAGCGTTGTCAAAGGCCAAGGAGGCGACGGATATCACTGAGGCAGAGACCCTGGTCGCGAAGCGCCGCGAGCCCGGTTGACCCCTCGCTTTTCGACAGTTTCCTGCCATCCGCACCGACCACCAGCCGGTGATGGTGATAGACCGGCTGCGGCAGCCCCAGCAGTTCCTGCAGCAGCCGGTGCACGGCTGTCGCCTCGAAGAGGTCGAGCCCGCGCACCACATGGGTGATCCCCTGCGCCGCATCGTCCAAAGTCACCGACAGATGGTAGCTGGACGGCGCATCGGAGCGGGAGAGGACCACATCGCCCCAGACCGACGGATCGGCCGGGATCTCGCCGCGGTCTCCGTCGCCGGTCTCGGTCCAGTTCAGCGGCGTCTCGATGAGGGCAAGCGCCTTTTTCATGTCGAGGCGGAAGGCGTGCCGGACACCATCGGCGATCAGGCTCCGTCGCTCGGCCTCGCTGCGATGCCGATCGCCGTCGGGATAAAGCGGTGAACCATCCGGATCGCGCGGCCAGGTCTTCCCGTCCGTCTCGAAGGCTGTGACTTTGGCCTTCACCTCGCCGCGGGTCAAAAAGGCGGGATAGACCAGGTCCATGCCGGTCAATCGGTCGAGCGCCGCATGGTAGGCGTCGAAATGTTCGGACTGCCGCCGCACCGGTTCCTCCCATCCAAGCCCCAGCCAGGCGAGATCGCGATAGATCCCCGCCTCGAATTCCGGGGTGCGGCGCGCAAGGTCGATATCCTCGATGCGAAGCAGGAAACGGCCGTCGTTCGCCCTCGCCATGTCGTGGTTGATGAGCGCCGACAGCGCGTGGCCGAGATGCAGAAGCCCGTTCGGGCTTGGCGCGAAACGATAGACCGGTTTATCAGAAGGCGAGGCGGGCATGATGTCTTCTGCCACGCTTTTTGAGAAACGGCCATGGGGAGGCAAGCGGTGGCGATCATCCGCGATCATTCGGACGTTCAGGCGGGACTGGAGGCGCTGATTGCGCTCGACCCGCGGCTGGCGGCGATCGTCGAGGCCTCCGGCCCGGTGCCGCTCAGGTTGAACGAGCCGGGCTTTTCAGGCCTTGCCTCGATCGTCGTGTCGCAGATGGTGTCGAGGGCGAGCGCCGAGGCGATCTGGCGGAGGATAACGGCAGCCGGTCCGGTCACCGCCGCCGGGTATCGGGCGCTCGACCCCGCCATCGTCGCCACGTTCGGCCTCTCACGGGCAAAGGCGGCGACGCTTCTTCATTTGTCCACAGCAATTTCGGAAGGACATTTCGATCTCGCATCCGTCTGCGCGCTCGAAACCGGCGACGCGATCCGGCAGATGACCGCGCTGCCCGGCATCGGCCCCTGGACGGCGGAGGTCTATCTGATGTTCTGCGGCGGACATGCCGATATCTTCCCGGCCGGCGACGTGGCGCTGCAGGCGGCGGTCGGCCATGCGTTCCGCCTTGAAACACGGCCGTCGGCCAAAAATCTGGCGGTGATGGCTGAGGCCTGGGCGCCGTGGCGATCTGTCGCGGCCCGGCTTTTCTGGGCGTATTATGCGGCGAAAATGCGCCGCGACGCCACACCTCTCGGCTGAAGCCGGGAACAAGTATCCCACTGCATTTATTGGGCTTCACAATCCTGTAACAACGGACCTAATATAGAAAGGACAGATGCCGAATCGGGTAGGAGCGTCATTTGACGATTGCAGTCTCCCCGCAGGCCCTGCCGGCGCTCGTTCTGAACGCTGACTACCGGCCGCTGAGTTATTATCCCTTGTCGCTTTGGTCCTGGCAGGACGCGATCAAGGCGGTTTTTCTTGACCGTGTGAACATCATCGCGGAATATGACCATTCGGTCTGCTCGCCGAGCTTCTCGATGAAGCTGCCGAGCGTCGTCAGCCTCAAGACCTACGTCCAGCCGACCCGCAACCCGGCCTTTACCCGGTTCAACGTCTTCCTGCGCGACAGGTTCGAGTGCCAGTATTGCGGCGACCATGACGACCTGACCTTCGACCACGTCATCCCGCGCGCCCATGGCGGCGAGACCACCTGGGAAAATGTCGTGGCCGCCTGCTCGCCCTGCAATCTCAGGAAAGGCAGCAAGCTGCCCAAGCAGGCCGCCATGTTCCCGCACCAGAAGCCCTATCAGCCGACGGTGCAGGACCTGCACAATAACGGCCGGCTCTTCCCGCCGAACTATCTGCACGAAAGCTGGATGGACTATCTCTACTGGGATACGGAACTGCAGCCGTAAGACGGAGCGGATCGAGCCGGTATTCGACAGGATGAAGGCCGCTTCAGGCGGCCTTTTTTGCGCCAACGAATGCGATGGCGGCCAAGATGACGCTCGCAATCACGTTCCAGCCGGCAAACGAGAGGCCGGCTACGCGAAGGGCCGCTTCCGTGCAGGAGGGGCCGTGCACCGTGTTCAGATCCGACAGCAGGCTGCCGGCATTGGTGGTGACGCCAGCCCCGCCGCCGCAGCTTGCCGGACCTTCCCAGAAAGCCCATTCGACGCCCGCGTGATAGACGCCCATGCCGGCGCCGACCAGCATCATCACGCCGATGAGGACGAGCAGCGCGCGGGTGACCCAGGCGGGCAGGCCGAGTGCTGCGACGACGATCGCCAGAATACCGACCGGGATGCCGTAATAATAGGGATTGCGCTGCAGCAGGCAGAGCGCGCAGGGGATGTAGCCGCCGATATACTGAAAGGCGAGCGCCCCGCCGACGGTCGCCGCCATGCCAAGGGTCAGGACGATGGCGTAGCCGATACCGGCGCGGGAACGGGGTGTGGAAGCTGTCAGCGCCATGCGCCTCTCCTGATATGCATTTCGACCGGCCGGGACGCCATGGCCTCACTTAGAGCAGATGCGCCGGCGCTGTAAGACAAATTATTTTGAATGCGGCGCCCTGACCGCCGCGGGCTGGAAGCCACAAGACTCCCTTGCCTCGAGGAAAACAGAGTATCGCCATCGGATCATTTGTGCCCATCGCAAATTGGCGATTGATGCGGGCAACATCCTGAGTTAAGAACCACCATCGGACGAAGGCGAGTCATCGCCTTTCAGGTTAGCACCCGTAGCTCAGCTGGATAGAGTGTCGCCCTCCGAAGGCGAAGGTCACAGGTTCGAATCCTGTCGGGTGCGCCAAATTTTACTCCTACCATGCCGCGTCGCATCAGGCTGGAGTTAACGGGTCGTTCTTGGTCGCCTCTAGGTCAGCGTCGTTCGTCTCGATCCAATTTTCGAGCTTTTCCATAAGAGCGGGCCAAACGTCATTATATTCATGATGGAAGGTGCTCATGCACAGTTCCATCGACTCAAGGTGCCGGTCGCCGTACAGTTCCATCCAGCGGTTCGAGAAATGCGTCTCGTATTCGTCATGATCGATCTTTGAATAACCAGCCACCATGCCTTCGTAATTGGGATGCGCACTTTCAGACAGGATAGCATAGAGCTTTTCTATGCCGGGATAACGCCTATCGCATTTCTGAATGATCGTCATGATGTTGATCGATTGATGCTCCGTCGAACCGTCCTTCGACCCGAGTAACAGCACCGAGGTTTTCTTGCCGAAAGCATGGAAGCCTAACTTGCCGTCGAGCACCTGTTGCATGATCTGGTTGAGGTGAATCAGCGTGGCGAGCGACTCGAAGCCGCTCCGCAGCAGGATGCGTGCGCCAAGGCCCTGACGATGCTGATGCAGCGCGTAGGATTGCATCATCAAATCGTGAAGCCGCCAGAACACGGCCTCACGCAGCATCCAGATTCGAAAAGCCGCCTTCCACTTGTACGCAACGGGGTTGCGGGACAGCAGGCCGCCAACCGGAATGCTCGATAGGAGAGACTCCCTCCAGTTGGCAAGATTCTGTTCTACGGTGTTCATGCTCCTGATTACTACAGGTGACGTGCCCAAGTGCAAGTTGTCGGGCTCGATCCCGAGCACCTGTCCTTAAGGTGCCCACCGTTTGATCAAAGAGACGGGCATAGGAATGGCGGCGATCGAAGGGGCGCTCTGTTCTAAAATCGCGAAAGCTTATGGAGATCGCTGTGGCGGCGAAAGCGTCACTACGAATTATATTCTCTGAGGTGCGCCATCTTCCCACAAGTGAGCCCAGCTCAATCGCTACCCAGAGGCGACTTGCTTCCTGCAAATTGCGGCTTTCAACGGCTTAATTTAAACGAGCTCGCGCACGCAATCACTGCGCCGGAAACCCGTAAACATATCAAAGCTTCTGCTTCGCGACCTCCATTGATATTGTTGACGCTTTTGCACAACCGCCCGCACCTTTTGCGCGGTTCCCAATGTCCCGGAGATCGAGATGGACATGTCGTTTCGGCCGGCAGTTATGCCGCCTCCTGCGCAACCCGGAGTCTTGGTCCGCACCTTCGCGGAGGCCGCCGCCATCATCTGCGGGATTGCCGCCATAGCAGCGCCGGTTGATGAGGCGATTGGCTCTGATTGCTATCGTCGCGAAGTGACGGTCTATTTGCCGAAATCCGAGGCCTCGCCGATCAGGCGCTTGCGGTGCGGGCTATTGGCGGGGCCGGCGACCTTAGATGGAACTTCGCTAGAGCAATATCCAATCCCGGTCTTGCTCGCTGTGTAGTGCCCATAGCGATTACCGGTGTACCAGCACCGGTACTCCTGGCGGTCTCCCAAGTCTTCGCGAAGGCATGAGGCGTATGACGTACTCGAATCGTCGAAGGAACCTGGCTTGCCGAATCCAAAGAGACCTTCAGCGGGTGACGGGTCCCATTCCCAGTTGATCAAGTCAGTGCTGTGAAGGGTCCGGACACGGTAGGTCTTGCTGTGGGAACTGACGACCATTCGGTATAGAGGGAGCCCGGAGGAAGTGTCTGTGCCATCCCTGAAAACCATTGGTCGAGAAACGACATATTCCAGCTCGCCGTTTGGTTCTCTTTGAAACCGCGGTTCCACGATGCGGCCTACGCCTTTTGAAGCCGAAGAGGTCAACCTAAGCGATAGCGCAGTTCGGCGCTTGAAATGAATCCCGTCTGTGGATTCGGCATAAGCGATCCCATAATCCGGAATGGCCCCGTCGGGATGTCCGACTTGTTCCGGGCTAGCCGCCAGGTCATCGAGCGTATAGTTGTTCCAGAGCCGCGCGGTGTAATACAGTATGTACTTGCCGTCAGGAGCTCTGATGACCGAACCGCTTCCCGCGGCCGACTGGTCGTAGACCTTGCTCTCCGGCTCAATCGGTCCGCGCCGAGTCTTACTGGGATCCGCCGGATCACGGGACACCTCGAATGGGAAGAGTGGGTTTACGCCGGGCGTGTCGGGAACCTGGAAACTCTCTCCGCCATCACGGCTGATGGCGACTGAGAGCGCACTTCCAGCTGTATGGAAATACATGAACCAAGGCGCGAATTCGCCGCTGGCGGCCTTTTTAGGCATTCCTTTGTCGTCGAGGGAAGGCAGAACCGCGCCATAGTACGGTGATGACCTGAAATACTCGCGACTATAAACTCTCCCATCGGCGTCTTCGTCGGGAGCAAACGGTCCCCAAAACTCCAGCGCCACATTCTTAGGAAAGAATTTCGTGGGCTCGGCCACTGACGCCTCTGCCCGGAGCACCCTGGTGCGGCCGATGAATGGAATTGGCGACGTGTCATCTGGCTGATCGGCCAAGTAGTACATCCAATATTTTGCTGCGTCACCGTTGCCGACTTTGACCACGCTCGGCCCAGCGGATCTCCATGCATCGTAGCTAGGACCTTCCGGCGCGGCTACGCCCTGAGCCTCGGCCCACCATCCTGGATAGATCATAGGATCTGTTTCACAGGACCAGGCTTTTCTCCCTGTGGCTAGCGCCAGGGGTTCACTGAATACGCTCTCTTCAAAGGCTAGAAGTGCAAGCAAAGCATAGAAATAGGCGCGCATGTATCGTGAGGCCATCGTTTGATACGGACTGCACGCACCGTATTGTTTTGAGGACGTTCGTCAAGCGAGGCCGTTCTTTAAGTGAACCACTTTGATGAGGGCGGCGGGTCTCAGCTCGACAGGGCTAGCCGGCGCCAACAACGTCCACGCCGCGCAAGCCGCCTATCGAGCCTTGCCAGACCGCTACCAGGAGAGTGATATCCTGCGGCTTCGCCAGGGCACCCGGGTTATGGCCCGCACGCGAGGCACCGGAGAGGAGCACCGGGCGTTCATGAAGCGGATGTATGGAACCGGGGATGCGCCGAAAACCTGACTGGATATGGCTCGTCGCCATCGCGGGGCTGATCGCACTTCAGATCGTGGCCGTCGTGATGCAGTTCGTATAGGCCAAACGCAGAAAAAAGCCCCGCAGCCGGTTAAGGCCACGGGGCTCTAGGTCCGCCATGAAATGCGGATGGACTATATCACCGGATCACGGCGGCAACCAGCGGCGCAAAGCCGGACCGATGTTTTCGCCGAACCAGAGGAAGGCGGTCCCGAAGGCGCCGATACCAAAGCCAGATCCTATCAGCACCATGCGCATGCCCCACCCGAGTGTCTTCAGCCGGTTCCATTCCTTGAGCGTCGGCTTGATCTCGGTCTCCATGAAGCCAGTCAAACTGGTGATGATGTCGCGCTGTTGGGCAACGGTGGCGCCTGCCGCCACGATCGTCTTCTCGGTTTCGCCGATCCGATGCGCCTGTTCGTCGATCCGCTCATGGATGCGTTGCCTGCTTTCCGAGCTGGATTTTCTATCGGTATCGAACTCGCCTTCGAAACGGTCCAATCGATCGGCCACAGCATCTACCTTTCCCTCGAGCCGGCCAAGCGCTCGAAGGATGTCGTCATTTGAGACCATCGAAAACCTATCTCGCTGCAGATTGCTTCATGTCGACGCCCCATTGGGCGCAGTCCGCCGATTGCCGATCGCGATTGTCCGCAACGACGTCCCAGCGCTTCAGGGTGATAACCCGCGGCTCACTCGGCTTGGGCTTGACGCGCTCCATCTTTGCCGTGCAGGCGCCAGGAAGGTCAGGAAAAGGCGTTGAGGCCTGCGCCCGCCCCTTCGCATCAGCCGCCTTCTCCGCCCGCTCCTGAACGCTCTGGCAGCCGGCCAGCAGCGTCAGCAGGATCAATGACGCCCGTACCATTGCAGTTCCTCCTCGGTCCATGTGTCGAGGCCATCCTTGCGGGCCTGCGCTTCGAGCTCGTCAATCTTCGCCTCTGCCGCCTGGCGTGCCAGTTCGGTCGCGTCCGCGCGCTCCTGCGCTCTGGCGGCTGCCGCATCGGAAATAGCCCTGCGGCGGCGCCTCCTCGTCGAGTTGCGCTTGAACCGTGTCCCGCTCGAACTTGGTGACCATGTTCGCTGTGGCTGCATCCACGCGGTACCAGACAATCCCCGGGACGATCTGGCCGATAAACGGAAGGCGGATGCCCTCATAGAACAGGACGGAAAGTCCGACGCCCGCCAAGACGGCGATCGGCAGCTTGATGATGTCGGATAGGCTCGCGAACATCAGAGACCACTCACGCAAAGTTCAGCTTCGCCGATGCGCTGCGCGTCACCCATCTCGCGGCGGCGAACCAGCCCCGTGACCACCTGGCCGCCTGCCCGATTCCACGCTGTCTGAGCTTCGCATGCCTCCCGATACTTGCCGTCACGGATGAACCCGGCCGCGCGCGAGCCGCACATCCCGGCGACACCGAAGTTATAGGCGCCGGAGATCGCGGTCGCCTGGACGCTGATCGGCTTCTTGTCGAAGTTTGCGATGCATTTCGTCAGTGGGGTGTAATAGTCCCGGTAGACGCGCTTGATCAGCATCGCCTCGCATTCGGCCGGCGTCTTCGTCATACCCTCGGTGATGCCCTTCGTCTCGCCGTAGCAGATGTCCCAGATCTTGGCGAACGGGTCCCAATGAGATTTGAGGACCAGCCCCTCCCATGACTTAATAAGGTGGTCGACGGCGAGAACGACAGCGACCGGGGGCTTGCTGGCGAGATAGGCACTGTAGCCGCCACCGCCCGCGAAGAGCGCGAGCACACCGGCGATGGCGGCCTTGCCGCGGCTACTGCTGCGGATCTTGTTGATCGGGGGCATCGGAAACTCCGTTCTGAACGATGATGCGAGCGACGAATGCTGCCGCGGTGGTGAGGCCAGAGAGCGCCGCAAAGATGCCCTGCGGCCAATCGAGACGGTCGGCGATGTCGGGGAGCGAGAAGATCACTTCCAACCCGGAGAGGATGCCAGCGAGGATCATCAGCCGGATCGACCAGGCGCGCTTAAGCACCCGGCGCCAGTCGGCTACGAGTTTCATGGGTGATGTCCTTTGAGGTTAGGTCAGGGAAGATCGGCCATCCCGGGCCGCAACTGCTGCGGGATTCATGTTCTTGAATTGCCGCCCCGGAGGTATTACGAATCTCATCCGCAATCGAAATGAGATATCGAAATGGTCTACGCATTCAGTGATGGAAACCCGCTTTACGAGTACATGGTGTTTGTTCTCGTTCTATTGGCATCCATCGCCGCGTTCACCGCCGGGCCGGTTCTTCGACAAGCAGGCGTCATCATTCATCGGATAGCTGAGTTCTCCAGGCAGCGGCGGGCGCTGTCCGAGCATGGCTTGACTGCCGATCTCAGACGCGTCGATCTATTCCGCATAATCGTCGGGGCTTTGGCGACCTTCCGATATGGTGAGATGCTGACGATCGCGATCTCGGGCACCAACGTAGCGGCAACGGCTTTGGCAGCCGGCGCGACGCTTGTGGCGGCATGTGTGACCCTTGGTCTCTTCACGCCCGTCTCCGTTTTCGTCTTGATGTCGACATCCAATATCATCTTCGACAACTACCTCGGCGCATCGACGCTGGGGACCATGGTGATGTCGATCTGCCTCATGACCGTTCTCCTGGCGCCAGGCGGGCTGACATTGTCTATCGATGCGGTTTTGGTGAATAAACGGGCGATCGGGAAGCTGATCCGAACACTCCGCGCCTTGACCGGTCCCGCCAGTGAAGATCGCATCCTCGTCGCCAAGCTGTGCGGGCTGTTCGCCTATTTCTGCGTCTGCCTGTACTCGGTTGCGTGGCACACCACCGATGAAGCATGGATGTCCGGGCTGATTATCTCTTGGGTCATGCTTTCCCCGGCCGCGAACCCCGATTTTTTCAGCCATATGTGGAGCTTCTATAACTTCTTCCCCTGGGGCTTCGTCGCGCTCGGAAAGTTCGCTATTGCCGGAATGTTCGCCTGGTATGTGCTTACGCTTCCGGGAATTTTCATGGGCCGATGGGTCCGGGCGTTCACGATCATCTGGGGCCTCTTGTTCTTTCTGATCAGCGCGCTCGTCCTTCCGCTCCAATATCTCGGTTGGTATGAGCTGGCTTTCTGGTTCCTGCTGTTCGCTTACGGCAGGCCGTTCGGATCACGATCAGGGCCCGAACTGGCTGTGTTGTTCGACGATCGCTGCAATCTCTGTGATCGGACAGTCAAAACCCTCGCGCAGATGGACCTCTTCAGCCGATTGGAGTTCCGCCCCATTCGCCGAAACATCGAATTTGCGAATGCGAACGGCGTGACGCTGGAGGAAGGACTTACTGATCTGGTCGGCGTCGACCTCACCGACGGCTCGCGGGTGTCAGGCTTCGATCTCTATTACAGCCTCACAAGCCGTATGGTCCTTCTTTGGCCAATGCGCCCCATTCTGTGGATTGCGCGGATGACCGGAGTTGGTCCCGCGATCTACCGGTACATCGCGGACCGGAGAACGAAGCTGTTCGGTGTTTGCGAATTTTCGAACATCCCGGACCGATATATCAGGCCCGCCTCACTCTCCCCCCATGACCTCGCCAAAGATACAGTGGCTTCGCCTTTCTTCGCCGGCATGGTCCTGACGCTTCTTGTCCTCGCGATGGCCTTTCTCGTAAGGCTCCCGATCGGCACGACAGACCCAGATGCGCGGCCAATCGCCGGCATGTCGAAGAGCATCTTCGGATCGTCGTCTATGGCGTTCGGCATCAACAAGATCAACGTCTTCAATGCGCCGGATCTCGCGCTCTTCAGATTCGGCAGCACCATGTATTTTTACCCGGATGGCGTTGATCTGACGTCACCGTCTCCGCTGGATGACGAGAATGATGATGACCTTCTCTTCAACTATAGCGACCAGGAAACCTATTTCCTGACGAGCCACATGCGACGAATGTCCAGGATGAATTTCGGGTGCGATCGAGAGATGGCGAAAGCAACCCTCCCGACATACGCCACAATCTCCCGGACGCCGGCCGGCGAAATTCCGCAGCAGGATGTCGTGCTCGAGTTCCGAATTTCTACATGGCCATCAGCCAAGGATCTGCAATCCTATTCCGCCTTGGAGTTCCAAACCTGGCCTCTCTGCCGATATCGTTTGAACCTGCGCGATGGAACGGTCAAAGACTTCGTCTTTGTGCAGTCGGGACTGGATGAGGCCGTCAGGCAGAAGGGTTTCCCACCAATCCTAAATGCAAAGTTCGCGGAGGCCGCGACTAAGTTCCCATGCCGCTATGCCGCTGCGTTCACCTATATCACCGCAGGGCCGCAGCCCTTGGACGAGCGGGGCAAGAAATTTACCGACGCCGTGCTGCAATTGCCCGAGGATGCCTTTGGACGCTTCCCCAGCGACTGCTTCCTCGATACCTGGAAGATTATCAACGACCGGCCAGACCTGTTTACCGGAAACAACATTACGATCACCCAAGAAAATTGCGAGATTGGGGTAGAGTTCCTGCGGCGTCTTCAGCAATCGGTGTTATCGGACGCTGCCTTGACGGCGGAAATAGGTGCTGGCCGACAACGCGCCGAGAGGGCGGCATCGCAAACGAACAGCACGCAGTGCTTGCGTGCCGCATTTGAGAGTTGGAGGACGTACTGGTCCGCAGTGGTGCGCCCAGGCTACGCCGCAAACCAATTGAACACGGTAGGCGCAGCCGAGTAGGTGATCTTGATTACTTCGCCCTGACGGACGCGGCAAAGCCCTCCTGTCGCACCATAGACCTGCGTTGCCAAAGCCGGCCCCTTCGCGATGGCTGTAACCGTCCCGCCCAGAATAATTACGTCGCAGTCGTAGGGGAAAGGATTCAGCAGTTCGGCATTCGACGCGGGCACGGCCGGCGACGATAGAACCGGGCTTTTCCAGCCAGGGCCGAAATTGCCGGAAATGTAGTTGTCTTGATTAAGGTTCAGAAGCGAAGCCGCAATCGTCGCCTCAAGCCGGTTATTCATGACGCGATTCTTGACTGTACGCACCGTCGCCCCGACCCGCACGTCGACAACGTTTGAGGATGCGAACTTTGGCGACCGGCTATCGATGAACGAATTTCCGATGATCCCGATTTCCTGGCAGCCAGTCGCCGCCTGATCGAAAGAGTTTTCCATAACGATGAAGCTCATGCCTGTTTCAGCGAGCCCGACATTCTCGATCACGTTTCCCTCTACGACGGTGTCGTATGCATCAATCAAATTGATGCCATAGCGGCCAGCGTTGAAAATGATATTGCCCTTGATGATATTTCGCTGCGCCTGTCCCGACGTGCCGGAAATCGATCCGCCCATAACTCTAATGGCCGGCTCGAAAATGTTTGGCGTCAGATACCAGACCACCCCCGGGGCCGTCGTGTAGGTGAGCTTGTAGGCGTCACCGGAGGCAACCGGAAAGCTCGCGTCAGCACCGAGCGTCTGGGCGACGAAACTGCCATCAGTCCCACGCCGACGTGTGACGGAAACACCAGTGCCACCGATAAGAACAACGCGCCCTGCCTGTGAATATGTCCAGTCGTATTGAGCGCCCGAAGCCCCTAGCGTTGGCGCAGCAATCTGAATGCGACCCGTAGGCTCCCGCATCTTATTGCCATTGATGGTGCAGCCAACAGGGCCAGTCGTCGGGATATTGTCGTTGAAGAAATTCAAGCCCATGTACCCGTTGAGCAGGATGCCACCGCACTTGTCGAAGACATTGTCTTCGATCGAGCAGTTGACCAGGCCAAAGTCCGAACGGATCGTGCCAATCGATTGCTGGTAGAAAGTCGCGTTGAGCGGAGATGCACCCACCGGAGTGATGGCCGCGCCGATGATGCTGTTGTGCTTGATCGATGCCCCTTCGGCGTTGAATATGTCGATCGCCGGACCACCTGGGTTGAGGATAAGGTTGTTTTCAATGACCCCATCGAGCGATGACCCGATTTGAATGACGCTGCCTGTGATGCCACCCGGCGCTGTGGCCGTCGCATATTGCGGCAGGAGGCCACGGACACAGCTCTCAAAAACGTTGTCGCGCGCCCGGCATCCACGGACACCGTTCTGGAAGGCACCATTCTTCTGACGCGGGTTTTGCGTGCCAAAAACGAGGCCGTTGCCAAAGCAGCCGACGAATTTGACCCGCTCGACGATCGCGAAATCGACGTTCAGAAACTCGATGCCCGCGAGGGAATACCCGACGACCGCTCCCACCGGGAGACCGCCTACGCTCTGCAACGATCCATCTAGCTGCAGATCCGAAATCACGATGTTCTTTTGCGGATACCCCGCGCTGGAGGTGACGGGCCCAGAGAAGTTCAGGGCTGTAATAATATCGTTTTTCGTCAAGTTATCGGAGGCGTTGAGCGCAGCCGAAGCTACGATTTTGCTGCCCCAACCAACACCCCTGAGAGTGATATTGGAGCACCCGGTCAAATTTATCGAAGAGCCGACCAGATAGCTGCCGGCGGGGAAGAATATAACGCCACCGCCCCGCCCGTTGACCGTCTGGACGGCTGCGTTGATCGCGGTGGCGCAGTCCGTTACCCCGCCGATCACGGCGCCGAACATCTGCGGCGTCAAGGTCGCATCGGCGATTTCATACCAGACCACACCGCCGCCAGAGAGAGTGATGGAAAACTTCCCATCGTGCGATGGCTGGCTACCGACCTTCTTGTAAAGTGCGGCACCCCAGTCACCGGCGACGGCATAGCCCGCAGTTCGAATATAATCGGGGGCAGCGACCGGGTGCCAAGCCATCGCGACAGTGCGTGAAGCGAACGTATTTTCAGCAATGATAAAGGCTGAAGCCAAGCCCGATGCTATAGCGGCGGATGCCGCCGCGGCATCTCTCGCAGCTTCAGCAGCATCCCTCGCTGCGTAGATCAGAGCCGCGATCGCTTCATCGTTCAATAAACGAAAGTTCGAGCCTTGAACCAAGCCGATGATCGGACCCGACGTCAGGCCGCCGACAGCTACATTCTCGTTGCTGCGCGTCTTGATTGTCAGCGGCGAAGCACCATTGAAAGAAACGGTGACCGGGCTGCCGATATTGGTTTCAAAGACGAACAGCACCACAAGGGCCGAGGCCGACACGGGAATTGGCGTCACTGCCTGGATTGCATCAGGCGTGCCTGCGCCAACGTCAGTCGCGATGATGAAGCTGAAGGGTAGATCGAGGATGCGTGTCCACGACCCGATACCTGACGCTCCAGACTTCCGATAGATGCCATTGTTGGCAACCGTGCTATCAGCGAAAACCCATGCAGTAACGTCTGCCGCATGCGCCAGATCAGCGTTGAGCTGCGCCAGCGTCTGCTTAGCGATAGATCCTGCACCAGCAGAATATGCGTCAATGGCCTGCTCGACCTGAGTCCAAATCTTACGGAGATCGGACTTAGATGGCTGATGCGGGCTGGAGGACGGCCCGTCTGCAAGAACAACCTGAGGGCTAGGGTTCAGCGGCATGATTACCTCATGAAAAATCGCTCCCGCTCGCAGCGAAAGTCGATATTGGATGTTTTGTGGCTCTGTCTGTTTTAGGTCACAACCGTCGTTGCGGATGCTTGAGCGGTTGAAGGAACGCCGGAGATATTCTCCGCGCCGCACCAGTATTTCCAGGTACCTACCCCAGGGGTATCGTTGAACGAGATCACCTGGTTGGCGTTAACGGAGTAGCGGCCGATTAGCGTAGCGGCCGCGAAAGTCTGGCCAGTCGTGCCCCGCCTGAAGATCAGATAACGAGTATTGTCGTTTGCCGCCTTCGCACTGACCGGGACTGTCGTAACACTGTTTGGCGCGGTCATATTGGTTGGAGTACCAGGCGGCACTGCATCCACGGTCGAGGTGATGTTTGCCGTGATGGACCAGTTGCCAGGAGCGCCTCCCGAAGAAAGGAACTGCGCCTGGATATCGAGCAGTTTGTCAGTGGGCACGACAGAAGTATTCAGTTCGACGAAACCGCCAACAGCTGTCGCATCAGCGAATTGCTGCTCGATCCAAGCTCCTGGGCTTCCCGTGCCATTGTCTGCAAGGCGATACCTCACGACAGGCGTCAGGCTTGCATCCTCCGGATCAAGAATAACGACGCGGATATAGACGCTCTGCCCGTTCGGCCTGGCCTGCACCAGATTGATGACAGGGGTCACGACGCCGATCACATTCGGTACGCCCGGAACATTGGGCTGCTTTCCCTCGTCGACGGAAGGATTCCATGCGTCGATATCATCCGGATGCTGGATGAAATCCATCGTAAACCCGCCTTGCGCCGGCGCGAGAACCGACCGTCGGTTTTCGATTAGCTTTCCATAGAGACCCGGAAGCCGGATTGGCGCCAGCACTCTGACCCATCGAGCATAAGCCGCATTCATACCGCATAGGCCAATGTTCAAGGTCCCTCGAACCTTCTGCTGAGATCTCTTCCATTCCCTCGATCCCAGGCGACGGGCCTGTCGCCACTGCTGCACAGCTCCATAATCGGCCTGCACGGACAGAACTCGTCCGGCATCGATCTGGGCATCAACGTCCTCGAAATAGTCGGTATCGGTCGTCGTGTATCCGGTCGCCGGATAGTTGAAGGTCGGCACCAGACGGTTGATCTCATCTTCCGGAAGAACGTCGTTCTCTTTCCGATAGCCGAGGATGTCTTCATCGGTCAGTGTTGCGCAGCGGCTCTCCCTGAATTTGCCTACCGTTAATATTTCCGAACCATCGCCACGGATCACCAGGTGCCCGTCGCAAGCGGCCAAGAGTGCGTTCAGTACTGCCTTGGGGTCATTCTCCGTCGTGTCCCAGACATTGCTCTGGTAGCGCTTCTCCGCTCCGCCGGCCGCGAGCGGAACATCCTCGTCGCAGATGTTCGCCTCCTCGATCCAGTAATCGAGCACGGGAAGGATCGCCTTCTGGTAATCTCGCTTGTAGCCGAACTCGGAAAAACACCGCCAGTGGATGATCTGCAGCACTGTGTTCTGGGTCCACTTCCAGGTGCTCGGATCGGCCGGGTTCTGCGTGGGGTCGCGCATATCCCAGCATAATGCATCGTCCGTCTCGACCTTGAGCAGCGGGGCGCCGTAGGGGAAGAGCTTGTTCTGATCTTTTTGACGCGTGGCGGACGCAACCATATAAATGGATGCCTGCCCGTCTCCCCGGTGGCTGTTTGTCCATAGTCCAACTCCAGCGAACGCAGCAACGGCGGAAGCGTAGGGAATGCCGGTCGGTAGCCCAAGGCGATAACTTATGGCGACGTTTGGCGCATATCGTTCGGTGCCAGAGGAAATGGCTCCACCTCCGACAGGAACATAAACCTCGTCGTCATGCAGCCAAAAACGGTTGAACGACTTGATCCTGTGCCCACGAAGCGCCTGGACGGAATGCAGATTCGGACCTTCAACCGCCCAGAGCATGAATGCGCCGGCGGTCTGATTACGGCCGTAGCCGAAGATCCTGTGCGGGATCGGCTGCTGCATCGGAAGTTTGCCCTTTTCGGGCTTCGGCGGCTTCGGCGCCATCAGCGCCTGAAGGCCGATCGTCAGTGCCGTCGTCGCGATCGCCGACGCGACACCGACGCCAACTGAGAGCGCGGTACCGGAAAGACCAAGGCCGCCAGCACCCAAAATAGCCGTGAACAGCGGCGTGAAGATCGGGTCGCGCCGCGGCGGTGTCGGTATGCGGGTGTTCGAATAGAGATCTATCTCCCGCACCCGGATCTCGATCTCTTCGCTCGGCAGGTTCTCGTGGACGCTCCTGATTTTCACGCCGCAAGCCTCCAGGCCGCGATTGTCGGCAGATGCTTTCCCACCAGGCCAGCCGGGCCGAGCGAGAGCCACAGCGGCCCGAATCGGATCGCCCCAACCACGGCAAAATTCCCCTCGACCCCGGCCGGAGCGCTGACGCAGCCGATATCGCCATCCATCGGGTTCTGGACGCGCTTGAACCCCAAGGGCAGAAGGCGCGCTTCCATGAATGCGACGTGGCCGCCGGCATCCTCGATTATGGCGTGCGCTGCTTCGGCCGTCCGATAGGTGCCGCGAAGATCGGCCGCAGGATCGATTCCTGTCAGGATCTCAACCCAGGTGGCGCAAATCGTCGTGCAGTCGTTATAGTTCCGCCCGTGCGGATCGGCAGGATGCGGCTTGCCGTCGCCGCCCCACATGAACCTGTGTGGCAGGCGGATGAATTCGTGGATGTCCATGTCAGTATCCGAGGCCCCACGCCGGCTGCACGGCAGCCGCGAGGCGAGACGTCTCATTGCAGAATTTATCGGTCGACGAGATCGCCTCCTGATGTGGCTGCGACCACAGCGACCGTGACGGCCGCGACCGCGCTGCGTCGCCCGCCATCACCGACAGACTGAGCGTCAGCGTCGGCGATTGCCCGGACTTGACCGGTAGCGACTCCTCGACCGTGTGCGAAGCCCGCCCCTGCCAGAATGGAATGATTGCGCTCATCGGCTGGAAATAGTCATCCAGCGTCGTAAGCCCGATCGTCACCTGCTTGCCACGGATTGGCGGAAGGCTTTCGATCATGGCCCGACCAGTATCGGGATCGATCCCGGAGAGGCTGAAATCAACCGCGTCGGATGCGCCGTTGAGCAGCACTTCGAGCGTCGGCATGCCGTTCAGGATGCCGCCGCCCAGATACACCGCGCCGTCGTCGTCGATGCTGTCGAAATTGGCCGGAATATCCTCCGCGCCGAACCAGACATGGAGCGGCGGCTCGGTCGCCACATGCATGAAAATGCCGAGGGTATGACTGCCACGCATTTCCTCGATGATGTTTTCGGGAACGAAGTCCATCATTTGCCCTCAGTAAATTGCAGCGTAGGGTTCGATTGATAGAACCCTTCGATATCGGTCGGCAGGGTGAAGCCCATCGGAAACTTCATGACGCACATCGGGCGGGCCAGTTCGATCCGCGTCCCGGCGAGGACGGGAGCGCGGAGCGGCACGTCGAGCGCCAAGCGGTATTCCTGAAACGGAAATTCATACCCGCCGATCGTCTCGACGCCATCATCATAACGATCGAGGACATCCCAGTAGCTGTAGGCGCGCCATCCCTTGATATCGTGGTAGATCGAGAACCAGTCGTTGTGTCGCAACGGCCGCGCTGGGTTATAGACGCGGATACGGACGATCCCGGCGTACTGGGCTGCATCCTCCATGACCTGCCCCCAGACCGTCGCCTGCGAATATCCGGACTCATCCGAGAACAGGCTTCCATCCGAATGCGGAATGCCCGCGACGATCGGCGTCGGCACTCCGCCAATGATGGGAAACGGGCCATACCAGTCGTTCAGCAGCGGCACGTTGATGAATCGCACCCCGCTGTTGAGGTAGGCCCGCAACCATCCGAGATACTCGAATTGCTCGGGTTCATGGATGAAGCAGTTTTCAGCGGTCGCGGTGACGATCGGCCCTCCGGAGAGGTTGATACTGATTGCGTCACCCATGCCGTTACGGCCGCCATCGACGCCGCCCCCAGGCGTATCGAAGGTCACCTTGGCCGGCATGATGAAGTCCATGTTGAGTGTCGGGACGGAAGAATATTTGGACAAGTTCAACCCTTCCGCTTGGTATAAGTGGCCTGGACTGCGCCGAAGCCGCCGCGCTCTTGCTCTTTCCGCTCCCGGCGCAGCTGATCGCTCGTCACCTGACGGGAGATGTCCGGCGCCTCTTCTCGAACGATTGTCCTGGTCATCGTCTTGATATTGCCGTCGCCATCGAAGGAATGGACGTGCTCGAAGCGCAGGTTGGTATTTGCTGGCGCGGGAGCCGCAGCCTGTCGGATGGGCGCAACGGTCGGCCGGCCACCTCCGACACCGCCGTCCGCGTAACCCTGCAGACCGAGACGCATGCCCTCGACCACACCGACGCCGCCGGCCCTCGCAATGTCGGCTTGGCTCCAGACAACCTCACCCCGATGCACCACGCCGGCGGGGTCGTTGACGCCACCGTGTCCGGTGAAGCCACCGCGATCGTAAAGCCCGATACCGCCGAGCGACCATGCCTTGGTGAACTGCGGCGATGCGGACAGCGCCGAATTCAGGCCCCCGCCGCCAAAGAGGCCACCGAGCCATCCGAACAGACCGCCGCCACCGCCACCCAGAAGGCGCGGCCGGAGCTGTGGGGAACATGCCGGTGGAAAGCGACTGACCCAGCTTCCCGAGGCCTCCGCCAAACGTATCGACGTTCTTCGATGCTCCTCCGAGAGCGTTGGTGAACTTGTTTACGTATTCGGTCCCGCTCGTGCCGAGCATATCCGAAACGTTTCCGCCCTTGCCGACAGATCCCGGACCGCCGAACCATGCTTGCGCGGCGCCTGACGGCCCGTACTTGTTCACGTAGCTCCCGAACCGATGATCAAAGACTTTGTCCTGCATCGAAGGGTTGGCAAGAAAATCGCTCGCGGATAGACGCTGCCCGAGAGCCGCTTCGGACCAAGGACCGATATTATTGCCCATGACCTGGTAGCGGCCATAAGCTCGGTCACCGTTCTTCGTGATCGGGCCAAGCGCGCTATATCCGCCGCTTCCAGCGCTCTCGATCGACGCAATGGCATCCCGATATGCGGATAAACTGGATACCGCGCCGACATCTGGCAAAGGTGCCCTGGTTACGGGCGTGACAGGCGCACGGTTATCATTGGCAGCCCGTCCGGAAAACAGTGATCCTGCGATCGATCCCGCCGCCGAAATGCCGGAGACTTGGCTACCGCCGCTCGCGGGGAACATGACAGCGGCAAGGCCATTGAACACGCTATCCCAAAGGCGGTCCGCCTGCTTGCTCAAAGCGTTGATGATGGAATTTCGCAACGCGTCGCCAATGCTGTCGCCGGAAAGCAGGCCTTCCTTGAAGTCATTGAAGAAGCCAGTCACATCAGAGCGCAGCTCCTTCACCCGTTCGAGCTGACGAACCTGGCCGGCGTAGTCGCCATTGAGGTCGATCGGCAGGCCGGCACTCCTCTGGCTGGATGCAATCTGCTGGTCGATCGGCGACCGTCCAAGCTGATCGATGTCGAACTTCAGATCCGCCTGCATGCGGGCACGCGCCATCTGCTCGGTCAACTGACCATAGGCTGCCGCCTGGTCTCGAATTGCCGCAAGTTGGTCTGGCGAAAGCTCCAGGTTCTGCGCATAGGCGGCATTGAGCTGCTCCTGCTCAAAACGCAGGGCCGCAGCTGCAGAGCCGGTGAGGCCCAGAAGGTCCGCTTCCTGCTGAAGCTGCCGCAGGCGGTCGCCGCCGCTCTTATTGATCTGGTCGTATGGGTTGAAGGCCGGATCGAGCTCGCGGTTTGGCCGCGCCTGCGGTGTCGGCACACTGCCGGAAGGGATGAAGTCTTCGGGCGCATAGAGCTTACCGCCCTCAGAAAAGAGCTGCGAGAGAGTGCCTAAGTCCGGAAGGATGGAGCCGCTGCCTTCCTGCCGGATATCTGCCGCCGCCTTTGCAACTTCTCGGAGCCGAGGCAGCAACGCGTCGTAGGCCTTGATCAGTCGGTCAATGACCGGCAGGCCTGTCTTTTCATAAGCCTCACTAAGCGCGTTCTGCACGGTCGTCAGGTTTTCAATGGTGGCAGTGCCATCCATGATCTTCGACTGGAGCTCGGTGAAGCTCCCGGTGACCTTTCGAAACAGTGGGTCCGCGTCTTGACCGAGGCCTTGCATCGCCCGCCGCGCCGCTATGTATTGCGGGTTAATGTCGGAGAGCACGTCTTCGACCGGCTTGAACTGCTCCTTGGCAACGACGTCGGCGGCCTTCAGGCGGTTTGCCGCGTCGGCGGCCCGCTCCATCTGGTCGGCATAAGCCTTGAGCATCGGGGTTGCGTCACCCCACTTGTTCGCGACCGAGGCGATCAGTTCCGCCTGAGCACGCAGATCCGCGCTCATCTTGCCGGAACCCTCCGACGACGTGCTGAAATACTGGATGAGCGCCGCCACCCCGGCCGTTAGACCGATCGTCACAAGCGATACCGGGCTGATCAGCGACAGGAAGGCAGTCGCCAGGCCCCTGACAGGCCGCTCCATGGTCGAAACGACTGAGGCGAGCTGCGTGCCCTGCTGAAGGCCGATCATGAGCGGCGACATGCCCATGGCTGCCGTCACCGCGATGTCCTGGAACTGATAGCCGATATTCGCGGCATCCAGGCCCCCCCGCGGCGGTTGTCGTTCGCGCCTTGCATGCGCAATGCATTATTGGCCTGAACCTGCGCATCGCGAACGCGGTTGATCTCCTCGATCTGCTGCCGCTTCAGCCGAGTGATCGTGGCAGTCGCCTCCTGTTCGGTGGTGACGCCAAGCATGACGGCCCGATTGATCACAGCCAAGCTCTGCGTCATTTCCCGTTCGGCGCGCAGCTGCGAATTGAACACCGGGTCGATACGCCCCCGAAGGCGGTCGTAGGCTTCGCCAACCTGGTCTATCGACCGTGGCAACTGACGTTCATAGACCTGTTGCTGGCGGTCGAATGCACTCTGCGCCTTCTGCATCGCAGCTTGCGCGCGGTCGCCCATGTGGTCGTAGGCCTGGCTTGCCAGACGCGCACCAGCGACAGCGCCGCTGGCGTCAATGACGAGCTCGACTACTCTCTGTTCAGCGGCCATGAACTGCTTCCGTGGGCTCAAAGTCAGGATGAGATGCCGCCACCGTAGTCACGGTGACGGGGATTGCTTGACCGACATGAACGCGTCGTCGAGGGCTTCGATGACCTCGATCTCCCAGGGAGCGAGCATCATGCGGGCATTGCGAACGAATGCGTCGATATCGGTCCATTCGATCGGCGTCCGGCCGGCAAACCCGCTTCCCTTGCGACGCCTGATACGGTTGTAGGCGCGCCAGAGATAAGCCAACTCCTCCGGGTAGGGAGGCATGGCTAGATCCGCTTCTAGCTCTTTGATGCGCTTTGGTTTCCGGGTCCGCTCGATCTGCGCAAGAAGAGACTCACGGACCGTGAGGCCGTCCGCATCGGTTACTGCCAGGGCGAACGCCCGCTCCGCGTAGGCGATCAGATCTTCGCGGAGGCCTTGGTAAAACGGCGCTCGTCCCCGAATGCGTCGAGGATCTGGGCATAAGCCCAACCCATTTCCGGCTTGACCAGCAACTCGGCGGCCCGCGATGCGTCGTAGGTATCTGCCCCGATTTTCACCGGCGTCCAATCGACGATGCGAGCGACGACGCTTTCGACGTTCTCGCGACGGACATCATCGGGCGTCTGATCTTCAGCCTTATATTTCTTCCCGTTCACCTGTGCCTGCTCGATCCGCTTAGCGCGATCAAGCGCGCGACGCGCGGCGGCTTCGCTATAGGCAAGGGATTTTGGATGCGAGGGGCCGGCGAGCGTTACGACCCATCCGGTCTGCTGGCCATTTGCATTCAGAATATGCAATTCGCCCGTGTCCGCCGGCAGAAAGGCGGAAATATCGATAGCTTCGGTCATGGCATACGTCCTTTGTCGGAAGGGAACGGGCGAGCGCCGACACGCCCGCCCGCCATTGCGCGCAATTTTCATCGGCTCGTCGGCGCCGATCTCTTACTTCGACCGCTCGACCGTCTTTTCGACAGCCTTTACGGCCGCAGCTTCCGCCTTGCCGGCAAGAGCAGGGTCGGTGCCCTCCGGCATATCGACATGGACGGTGGTCGCCACCTTACCGGTTTCGCTGACCGCGATCGTCGGGAGATCGTAGACGGTGCGCGGCCAGACGACATGAAGGCCGGCAGCGCGGGCCTCGGCAATGGCGTCATGCAGTGCGGTCGCAGTCTCCCGCACCTTCTGTTCGGCAGCTTTCATTACAGCCTCCTTTGGGCTAGTTCGTCAGCTTGCGTTGCTGACCTGGAACTTGACGGTCGTCGGATCGAAAGCGCCGCCACGGGTATCCTTGCCGACCAGATCCGCGGGCACTCCGATCGTGACGGTGCGAGCGCCGCCGGCCTTGGTCAGGGCCGATTTGGCGACGCTTCCGAGCGTGAAGTTCGGGACGACGAGGGAGAAGAAATCGGCCGGCGAGGTTTCGTTCTCGGACGCCAGCAGATGCAGCGACAGCACGGTTTCGTCCGACAGGTCGGCAAGCGCCTGCATGTCCTTGCGCAGCAGCGTCAGGTTCATCGACGCCTGCACCGTGCCGAGGAAGACATCCGGCGCCAGCCCGGTCGGATTGACGGTAGCCGGCGCTGCAGGCTGAAGGTCCATCGTGAAATCGAAGCTGGTGAGATCGAGCTCGTCACCAGAATCGAACCGCAGCACTGCTTCCGACGCGGCGAGAGAAACGTTCGTCGGATCTGTCGGATTGGTGAAGTGCGGAGCGGCGGCGGCATCGACGACATCCAGCTGACCGGTACCGGTCCAGCCGTACTCGCATTCGAGAAGCCCATCGGCACTCATGCGCAGCATCAGGCGAGACCAGCGGCAATCCGTATAGACTTCCGACGCATCGAGGTCGTATTCGTGCTCCTCGATCGTGAAGTATTTCCGGGCCAGGGCGCCCGCCGCTCCGTTGATGATGACGCGGCCAGGCCGGACGATCGAAAAGGTGGTGTCCGCTGCGGCGTTGACGACGAGGGTTTCTGCAACGGTGATGACCAGCGAAGTCAAACCGACGATCCGCAGGTTCCTCCCGTTATTGGCGGCATCCGGCAATCCCGAGGGGCGGACGACGTCACCGACCCGCAATCCCTTGGTGATCCAGTTGCCAGCCGCAGCAACAAGGGTATTGGCGCCGGTCGTAACGCTGGTCATGTCGGCTTGCGTGATGGCGAGATCCGCCGTCGACCAGGCGCTGCGCATCACAGCCTCGAGGACAGGATCGGCGCGGCCGATCGCAATCTCGCTGGCATAGGTGCCGGCCGTGCGCCGCGAGCCGTGCCGGCCGCGCAGCTGCTGGGCGTCGTGCCGCACGATCTGCGACTGGATCGCCTGCTTGGTCAGCTGACCGCCCTGGCCGCCGCTCGTCCACAGGAGCAGGCCACCGGCTCCGGACGCTTGCGCGCCCTTGGCCGACTGCTCCTTGATGGCGACATAGCCGTTCCAATTCTCAGAATAGCTCATCGCGAGCGCTCCTCAGTGTTATCCGCTCATGCGCGGGTTGCTGTTGGTGGGTGCGGACTAACCGCGATGCCAGTAGGCGAACGGACACGTCATTGTCGTGCCGAACCAGTTTCCGTCGTCGGACCGGCTATTGCCGGCCGCTGGATAGGGATCTTCCGTCCGGACGTAGCAACCGGGCGTCTGGTCGTAGAACTTCTTGCGGCGGAAGATCTCGCCGATCGCCACCGCATATTCTTTTCCGAGGGCGGTCCCCGTGCCGACCGGCGTGAACACATGCACCTCTATCAACCCGTCATAACGATAGACGTGATTGCCTGGCCTTCCCTGCCCAATAATCGGAGCGCTGAAGCACTCGATCTCAAGATTGACCCAGGGCGCCAGGATCGTCGCGTCCGGATCTTCCGGCGTCGGCGCGGCGATGACCGGCGGCCAGGGATCGGCAGGCGTCTCGTTCTGGTAGGTGATGCGCGTCGTCGTCCACCCAGCCTGCAGACGGGCAAGGATGGCAGCTTCCGCGCCGGCATAATCGGCCATTATCGTTCCCTGATCACGAGCGTCGGAAAACGGTAGCTGTCGCGATCGGCGCCTTTGGTCGGCGCGCCGCGAGCTGACCGGTAGGTAAAGCGCACCGTCACCAGGTTTCCGAAGCGGTCCATGATCTTGCGAAGCGCCTGCTGGTAGACCCTGGACGTGCCGGAAACCCGCATCTTCATCTTGCCGACTTCGATTTTGCGGCTGTAGGAAAGCTGGTTCATAATCGAGATCTCGGAACCCGGCTTCCAGTGTTTCAGGTTCCGCTCGGCAATGCCGTCGACCATGATCGTGTGCGACAGACGATATTCACCGGAAAGAACGGGCGACAGATCGAATAGCGTCACCATCGCGAATTCGACGACCTCGTCGAGGCGGCGATATTGGTAGATGATGATGCCGTCCGGCCTGGCGCGATCTTCCGGCGCGCCGATAATGCCGTCGACGATGCGGACGAAGGATTGCGGCGCGGGATCTGCGGCCATGATTTTGGCATGCTCTCGCTTCGCGGTTTGCACCAGAAGCGCCTTGGTCGCCTCGACGGTATCCTGCTTGAGGATCCGCACCGTTTCCGCGATTGCAGCCATCAGCCCTTCACCACCATGTTGATGCGGACGATGATGTCGTCCATCTTCAGGATCTCCGGCGATCCGACGATTGCCCGCGGCGTCCCATCCACGACAACACTGCCGCCGGCGGCGGGCATGCCGAAGGTGGCGAGGCCGGTCGGCGAAACCGTCACCTTCTTGTCGGACTGCGTGATAGTTCCGGCAATTTCGTCAGCTGCGATGCCGCGCACGAAAGCCTTCACGACGGCTTCGCCGGCGGCAGTGTTCCCCTTGCGAAGTTTCACCGTCTGACCATGCTGGGCAAGCTGCCGATCGAGCATGGAGATCGCTTGATCTGGGGTCACCCGTACATCCTCAATCCCATGAGCAATTCGTCGGATGCCTTTCGCAGGACCTCGCCGGCCTGGTCGAAGATCGTGTAATCGATCTTGCCAACTCCATCGACTTCCTCAGATCGCAGGAAAAGGCTTTCCTTGCTAAAGGCGGTCATCTTCAAGGCCATCAGGATGACAGCGCGCTTGGCTTCCGGCGGAACATTGTCAGCCTCGTAACCCGCATCGTACTGGACGCGGACTGCATCAGGCTCACAGGCCAGCCTTGGAAACGAAAAGGAGGACGAGAACCGAATCCCAGTGTCGACCGTCCGGTAGGACGACTGATCAACGGTCTGAAGTACCCCCTGAACATCAAGGTATTGGACGACGATATTTCCGATGATTGGCGGGTAATAGAGAGAGACATCCCGACCGCACCAACCATCGTCTTCCATGATCAGCCGCTGTTTACCCAGCGCCCGCCCCAACCAACCGCTCGGGCCGTCAATGGTGCGCTGAACAGCTGCGATGATCTGCGTCACGGCTGAATCATTCCCCGCGTGCGAGCCCGGCACATCGCTGGGCGTAGCAATAGGAGCAGGCCCAGAGAGGCGCCGGGTCGTCATCTTACTTCGCCAGCTTTGCGAGGTCTTCAGATGCAGCCTTTGCCGCTGCTTCCGCCGACTTGAAGGCTTTTTCCGAGGCGGTCTTTTCTTCCGCCGTCGTGGCCTGAGCCACTCGGTTCTTGGCGTTTTCGAGCGCTTGATCGGCCGTAGCTTTGGCGGACCGGGCCTCGACGAGCTTCAAGGCTTCTTTTTCAGCCTTGTCGCGCGCCGCCTTTTCGGATGCCGCCTTCTGTTCGTCCGGCTCGTCAGCTTTTTCGGCCAATTCGCGAGCGCCTTCCGGCAGGCAGCCAGCAGCAATCAGCCGATTGGCTTGCTCAAGGGTCGGAACGGGATCGAACGTATCGCCCCGCTCGAAACGCTCGCCACTGCGGATGTCGACGCATGCAGCAAGCACAATCAGTGCCGTTTTTGTCATGATGATTCTCCAGATTAAGAGGTTCCGCCAATGGCGGATGCGTTACATCGCCAGTCAGGCGACCGGCGAGTAACGGGAGCCAGACAGGATTGCGACGGCGGCGATGAGAGCGGCTGAGGCATTCCCGGCGGGCGTGATGGTCATACGGAGGTATGCCTTCGGCCCGACATAGCCGATTTTCCGGGTCTGATCGTCGTTGTCGAATTTGAAGCCGGCGTCTGCCTCCGTTCCCGTCAGCTGACTATCGGGAACCGCAGCCGCGTCGGAAAGATTGGCCTGGTCGCCGTGCTCGACGAGGACGGTGAAGGTTGCGTCGGCATCTGCGACAGATCCGATCGCGATGGCGAACATCGCCTTTTCGTAGCCTGCCAGGGAGATGATCTGAGAAACGAGTGGCGTGTTATCCGCGACAGAAACCGGGCTGATCGCCCGCTTTACTGCGAGGTGGTGAGCAAGATCGCGCATGGCGATGTCCTTTCTGAGGGGTGTAGAGGGAAAGTGCGACCCGATGTCTTCGGGTCGCTTACATCACTCCGGCGATCAGGCCGGGATATCGAGGCCGACGAAGGGCGAGACTTCGTAGCCGTTTTCTTCCTTGATCGGCGCCTTCATCCAGGGAGCGCCATCGACGTTCCAGAAGATCTTGATGACCGTCTTGTTCTGGGTGAACTTGACATGCTCGGAAGCGGCAACGAACGGGCCGGAGCCGTCCTTGATGAGGTAGTACGACCAATCCGCAAGGATAATGTCGCCCTTGACCCCGAGCGCAGGCGCACGGTTGTTCCAGCGCACCGGATAGCCAAGCAAGGTGCCCGCGAACCCGTCGCGCGCGTCCGGCTTCCAGATGTAGTGACCTTCCGGGTCCGTGAGCTGCGCCAGCGGAATGATGGCCGACTGAGGCATAGACCATACCGGCACGCCGCCGCGCATCAGGAGGACGGCGACCATTTTCAGCAGGTCGACATAAGTGACCTGGAGCGCGGTGGTGCGGTTGATGTATTTCATCGCCGGCGCGTTGATAGCGCCGAGCGGTTGCGTCACGCCGTTGCCTCGCAGGAACGCATAATCTTCAGCGGCGGAAACACCGCTGCGCATCTGCCCTTCCAGGAAAGATGCTGAAGCGCGCCAGTTGCGGAGCAGCTTGTCGGTCACCGTGACGAAGCCCGCGATTTCGTGCGGCGTCAGCGTGATTGCCGACAGATCAGCATCCGTTTCCAGCTTTTCGCCGCCTTCCTCGATCCAGGAGAAGGTCATGCCACCGAACATGTTGCCGGGATTGGCGCCGCCCTGCTCGATCGCCGGCATGGTGACACCGGCATCCGGCGGATCGCCGGCTTCCAGGACGGTTGCGCGCGGCCGGACAAGCGCATCCTGCGGTCTGACACTCAGGAGGGTATTGCGCAGCTGCGTCGGCACCATGAAGCCGCCGGAAGTGTCGTTGTCCATGCGCATTTCGGCCTGCATGCCATTGTCGTCCGGCTGATGACCGACGCCCTCCACGAAATTGAGGCGCTGATCGCTCGGACGGAAGCGAACAGCATGGAGGAACTCGCCCATGCTCTCGAATTCCTTCGCTGCTTCCGGACCGCCGGCACGCTCGATGCCGCCGCGACGGGAGGCGGCGGGAATGACGACGTTGAGCGCCGTTTCCGCTGCTTCCTGCCCTTCAAGGCGTCCAATCCGGGTATCCAGACCATCCTTTTCGGCCTGCAGCGCGTCGTATGCCGCCTGCTCTTCAGCCGAAAAGTCTCGATCTGCGGTTTCGGCGGCGGTAATCATGCCGCGCATATCGGCGACAAGCTTGGCGCGCTTTTCACGCAACTGCTTCAGCATGTGGATTCTCCTGTTTGCTGAGGTTCGGTCGGACACGTCCAGGCGTCGCCCGGCCGACCGACCGGGACGTGGAATTTCAGAAATTGGGTGGTGGATCAGAGCGACGCGGCGCGCTTCATCCGTTCAGGCGCCAGAGCCCGCTTGCGATCAGGCTGCGGTTCAACCCCGAACCGCTGGAGGGTTTCCTCCATCGTGCCGATCCTGTCCGCCATGCCATCAGCCACGGCTTGGCGGGCCATGACCATGCGGCCCTTGCCGAAACCATCCCGAACCGCAGACGTCGCGACGCCCCGGCCGCTCGCGACCCGCTCAACGAACATGTCGTAGTAGGCGGTTACCTGCGAACGGACGTGATCGAGTGCCTCCTCGCTCAACGGCGCGAACGGATTGGTTTCGGTCTTGAACTGGCCTGCGCCGATGATGGTCTTTTTGATGCCAGCCTTTTCGAGCGCAGCGCTGATATCATCGTGAATGGTATAGACGCCGATTGATCCGACCTGGCCGCTCGGGGTAACTACGATTTCGTCGGCGCCTGCAATCATCCAGTACCCAGCGCTCGCAGCGGACGCATTGACCTGCGCGATGATGGGCTTGATACCCTTGAAGCTCTGAACGACGCCTGCGGCCTCATCAGTACCAGACACCGCTCCGCCAGGCGTATCGACATCGAGGATGACAGCTTTGACGCCCTCGTCGTCTCGCGAGTTTCGGAGCTGCTGAATGAAAGCTTCGGAACTGGTCCCGCCACCGCCGGAGATGTTTCCCATCAGGTTCATCCGGTTTGAAATGACGCCCCGAAGCGGAATAATGGCCACCGCTCCCTCCCGGCGAGCGACCGCTTTCGCCGTCTGCGGTGCGATCTTTGCCTCGATCTCTTCTGGCGGAGAACTTGATGCCGTCCGCCTGCGTCGCGAGGAAATCGATGATCGCTACCATTTTCTCAGGCTGCATGGCCCAGATCTCGGAAGCGACTGCCATCAGGATATGAGCGTATTTCATTCCGGATCATCCTCATTTTCGAAGGCGTCAGCAGCAGGCTCTTCGGCCGGCGGCTGTTCCGCGCTCTTCGCCCCGCTGGGCTGATAATTGGGGTCCGTGGCGCGCTTCAACGTCACGAAATTCGCCGGCACAAAATGGTGGTCGCCCATCTCGCCGATGCCATCCTCGTCTTCCTTGGCGAGGATCATGTTTGGAGACATCCCGCCGACGCCGAACAGGCGGTTGTAGTATTCCGCTCTCGCCTTCATGTCGCCGCGCAGAAGGGCGTTCATGTTGAATTTGACGTAATAGCCCTTTTCCCGCTCCTCCTCTGTGAAGAGCTTGAAGTTGAGCTCCTCCTCCCAGGCATTAACCCACGGGTCGATCGTCTGACGCACGAACGCGATCATCAACTGCTCGATGCCAGCGCCGAAACTGGTCTGCTTCTCCTGACTTTGCAGCAGGATGAGAGGCACATCATAAATCCGGGCGATTTCGGCAATCTGAAACTCGCGAGACCCGAGGAATTGCGCATCTTCCGGCGGGATGGTGGTCTGAATGAATTTCATGCCCTCTTCGAGGACTTTCACCCTATGGGCGTTCTCAAGCCCGCCCTGAGGTTCAAGCCCCGATTTTGGATTTTCCGGGCTGGGCTTCTGCTCGCCATCCTTGCCGCGGATATTTCGCCTTGCCTCGCCGCTCAATCTGCCCGGATGCATCAGGAAGCCGCCAGACTTCGCATCGTTGGCGAAGAACTTGGAGCCAAACTCCTCCATAGCGAAACCCCAGCCCACAGCCTGGCGAGCCATGGATATCTGAGAAATGCCAACGTATCCGTCCTGGCTCTGGTCCATGATGTGGATGACGTTACCGCTGTCGATATCGACCTGCTTTCCGTCGATCCGCGTCCGGAACCAGTGGTCGCCGTTCTCACGAACCGGTGCGGTACGGTCAGGCAGGAGCGGGTAAAGGCCGACAGACTGGTTCCTGCCGTTCCGCTCGATCTCGACGTATCCGTTTCCCCAAAGCAGCGCGTGCGCCTGTGTGGTCTTGCGCAAGGTGCGAGAGCTCATCAGCTCATTCGGCCGCAATCCCAGGAAACCGGCAAAAGGGTGATCGTCGGCCGTCAGCTGACGGCGGCTTCCGTCAGGCATTGCCCGATACATTTTCAGCGGGAAACGCGCTATGGGATTGCAGATCCGGTTGACGCAGGCATAGACGACAGGAAGCTGCAGCGCGTTGTACTCGCTGACGCGCGTGCCGGCCTTGGTCTTGCTGCCTCCGATGGCTCTCACAAGCCATCCACCGGGTGAGGAGAAGCTGCCGCTTTCCTCGTATGTCGGCGGCCGGAAAATTGATGACATCAAACCCATTATCGCCTCGCCATCGCCACGGCGGCGACAATGATCAGAGTGCCCACAACGATGAACGCGGCCGGCGGATAAATTTTCCAGACGCCATAGGAGACCAGACCAAGCCCGAGCACGCCGGCGAAGTCGGTTAGATCAGGAGTGAGCTTTCTCACAGGTAATCTACCTCGATTTCCAGAATACCCCGGCTCTCGTAGACCGAGATCCCTTGAGCTTCAGGATTGCGCGACATCAACATGCCTGCGTTGAACCCCGCGACCAGCGGGTCAATCTTGGCGCGACCGGCCGTCTGCTTCGTGATGAGGATCGCGCCCCCGCGAACCTCGACCTTTGCATTAGACACGCACCACTTCATAAGCGGCTGGTCGGCGTGAACGAGTGTTCCATCTTTGAGCTTTCGCTCCATTCCCCAGGTAGCTGGAGAAAGCGCTGTACCCTGGCGGATCGAGACCAGCATCTCTTCCGGTATGCCCCGTGACATCAACTCGTCGATCAGCGCCGCAATCGCGAAGGGGTCAAGACCCACGCCGGCGGTTTCCGGCAGGATGCCCTCAATCCAAAGGCGCTCGATCAGATCGGCGGCCTCGCGAATATCCTGCGTCGCATCATCACAGATCGTCACATCGTCGAAGGATTGAAGCTGCTCGGAAATATCCTTCCGTCGCTCAAGTACCTCACGATGTGCCCAGGCCTTGCTCCACCAGAGCCAGCGCTTGGTTTCCTTTTCCCGCCCGATCACCCCAAACCCGAACAGATCGTCGAGTCCACCGCCATCGATCCCGACGCAGCACACCTCGCAACGCTCGATCAAGCTGTCGAGCGTCAAGCTCTTGTCTGTCGAGGACAGCCAGAAATCGGCCCCTCGCCAGCTCGTGCCGTTGATCGCGATCCCGATCTCAACATTGAGATGCTGAGAAGCCCAGATCGAGAAAGCTTCGATCCCCTTTTCCTTGTTCTCACGAAACAGCGGCAACAGCCGATCGATGGTAACCGACCTGTTGAGGTTAGGAAGAACGAGAGGCCAGAGCTTCGGGTCTTCCCATGGTTTGGCTTCGTCGGCCTGAAGTTTGAGGGGAAACTCGTAAAGCATGGCGAGGGTTTCCCCGCCCTCATACTCTCCATCCCGAACCGCTCGTGCGTGCTTCAGTTCAGTCTCGAATACCCCGGCCGGTGGCGCGTCTGACTGGGTCGTTATGATAACGATGAAGCCTTCAGGGTTGGCAATAATGCCCCCCTCGATCTGGGCCATAACCTTCTGCGCGTACGGTATCTTCCCGAGCTCGTGCAGCTCGTCTACCAAGACAGCGACCGGCTTGACCCCGGTCATGACCTTGTTGTCGAAAGACTTGATCTTCAGCTTGGCGCCGAGCTTCCTGTCCTCGATCGTCTTTTGATGATCCCTGGTATGAAACCGCTTTTTCAGCCAGGGGTCCGCCATCACCATGCCGGCCGCCTGGTCATAAGCAAGTTCGGCAGTGGCCTGGGTCGGACCGACCAGCAGGAACTCGGCGTTCGGCCGGCGATTGCGGAGAAGCGCCGTCATCATGATCGCGGCGCCGTTCGTCGTCTTAGAGTTTTTCTTCGGAACGAGCTGGAAGAACTTCCGGACCTTCCGATTGACGACGACGGTTCTCGCGTCGTTCATCTCGACGAGGCCGAAGATTACCCCTACGAAGTCTCGCGCCCATTGACCCGCAACGTCTCGCAGCAAAGGCTGCCCTGGTACATCCGGAAGCCGCAGCTTCTCGAAAACGTTGATCGCGGCGTTGGCTTCCGCGACATCCAGCGGCAGACCATCCGGCAATGGCGGCTTGCCGGCTTGCAGCTTCTCGAACCAATTGCGGCAGGAAAGGTCGACGACCATCAATGCGCCGTTTGCGGGATTGCGTTTTCCCAATCATCCGGCGGATTCTCCGCCTCGATGCGGGCCTGTTCCTTCTTGCCGAGCTTGCGTTGCTCGCGCTCCACTTCATCCGCGAACACATCGCCGATCGCCGCATCATGACGGCGGAAATATTCCTTCATGGCGGCGACGTTTCCCTCGCGACCCATATTCCAAAGGGCCAGCAGGCCGATACCTTCCACCCGATCGCGCGCCGTGTCCCGAACTTTCAGTTCTGAAAAATAATGCTTCTTCAAAGTCGGGATCGTGATCCCCATTGCACCGGCGATCCGCTGATCTGTCCAACCCTGTGCCAGCAACAGTATGACTTTGTTGCGATTTTCCTTTGTGGGGATATGCGGAGGCCTGCCGCGCTTCCCATAACCAACCGGAACATGAACCCGGCGAATGGACCCATCACGATATCGGCCCTGTCACCGTCTTTCATCGTCTTGTCGACAGCCAGCCGCGGCGCCTCGGTCTGTTCGCAAAACCGTCTGAAAACATCAACATCCGCATCCCGAATCACGTGATACGATCCGGTCTTGCTTCCGACGATATCGACGACGTCATGATGGCTTTTCAGCCCCAGAAAGGCCGCTGCAGATGGCACGACACGCACCAACATGTAGCCCGGAAAGCAAGGGATATTGCGCTCGACCTTGCGGCCACGACGAACCTCGACCAGCAATTCACGCGGCATAAATGCCTCGATGCGCGAAAGCCTCAGAGCATTTTCCACAGAGGTTTCGCAATCTTTTTTGATCTGCAGGCAATACCAACGCGCCTCCCAGAGATTTTCATAGACGCGATCTACGCATGCTGCATGCCGATTCGTTGCCTCTTCACCCATCTCCCGCACATCCCTCGCAATCTTTTCCATGCCTCGCGTCACGTCCACTTCATTGCCTTCGTGCATCATCGTGATCCTACGCTGCATCAACATCGCCCTTGCCCTCGCTCAACCGTGCCTGAAATTCCGCCATCGCGTCTTCCGGCTCGCCCGCCGGGAAGAAGAACCACTCGTGATCGCCATCCTGGAACCACGGCCATCCCATGCGTTCGTGCAGCGCCTGCCAACGCAGGTATCGCTCGTCACCGCGGCGCATCCGCTCGAAGCTTTCTGACAGCGACACCAGCCTTGGGGGGACGGATACCGCCTTGCCGTCCGTGACCATTGCCGAGGCCTTAGGCCACCCATATTTCGCTTTGCGCTCCCGCTCCAACTTGCGAGCCTCTTCGGCATCACGCATCTGATTTCTCTGGAAGTGGGTTAGCGCCGGCCAACCGTTCGTCGACATGGGCTTGGAGATCTCGGCGAGGAAAAGCGCCGTCCACGGCCGGCTGAACGCCTTGTGCATCGTCGGCGGGGAGATTTCGTCTTTGGGGTCTTCAAGACGACGCCAAGCACGATCGGCGAGGTAGACGGCCGCGAATGTGAACTTGGTGGTCTTGGTCGCCCTGACTGCCGCGATGAACGCTGGCGTGCGTTCGATGCATGCGGCCCGATCTTCAGGTGAAAGGGCATGGAACGCGCGCCGTGCCGCTTCTTCGCTGCTCGAAAGATAGGTCGGCCACGTCGGGTACCAAGCCTTGAACTTGCGCTCTATCTTTTTCGGATCTTCATCCGAGCCAGCGCACGCGCCCTCTCTCTCGGTTAATATTACCGGTTCTATTACAGGTTTCTCTTTAGAGGACTCCAGTGTCCGGTTCAAACTGTCAGAAATGTCCGGTTCAAACTGCTCGATTTGTCCGGTTGAAGCCGAATTTGAACCGGGCAAATTGTCCGGTTGATCTTCTGTCGGCGCGGCACGGAACCCATCTTCAGAAGGCAAGGGCATACCGGTTGTTTTTGCGATACTTCCCGTCGCGCTGCTCGGTCCAATTTATGAGGCTCTTTCCTCGCAGATTCGCCAGCAGCCGGCGCACCGTCCGCTCGTCAATCTCGCATGCTTCAGCAAGGTAATCTTGGGAAGGGAAGCATCCCTCGACGGGATTATGGCAGTCGGCGAGATGCCACAGCACCCGCGCTTCCGCACAAGTGATGCCGCGCACCGTGACGGCCCACATGGTCGCTTTGTGGCTCATCCGCGCCCCTCATCGTCCGTCGTCACGCCATCCGCCACGCGCCAAAGACGCCCGTTCGCAGCGGAAAAGCTCATGATGTGAAGAAGATTCCCATCCTCGCGCCGGTCCTCGCGCATGATGGAAAGAATGGTGTCGAGGTATCCTAGCCCCTCGCGGAAGCCCGCCATCTGAAGCCAGCGGCGGATGAATGCCTCCTCGGAAATCATCGTCGAGAACGGGCAGGTCAGCAGCCAAGAGGCCATCTCGCGAGGCCCGTTGCAGTCGACGATATCGGGGCGGAGCAGACGGTCTTTCACCGGCCGATCTCCCGCTCGATGCGCTTGGACAACATGCGCAGCTCGTCAAGCTTCGGTACCATGGCCTCCCACGCCTTGCGGCAGTCAGAGGCTGCTGAATCCGCCTGCTTGGCGAGGTCGCAGACCGTCGCGGCCTGCGCTGCAAGCGCCGCCTGCTTTTCCAGATACTCGTCGAACATCGGGTTAGAGCCCGCCGGCCCGAAGAATTCCTCGCGCAGTTTCGATACCCAGTCACGAGGAACGCCGAGGTCCTTGGCAACCGCATTGTCCGTCCAGGGCGCCTTATAGGAATCCTTGCCATAGGCCTCGTCGAGTTTATCCATGATGATGCGGCGATCCTCGCGCGAGCATTCACGCGGCGGCTCCGCCAGCGGCTGTTTCGCCGCCACGGTGTTATCCATGGGTTTCTCCAGTTTTGGTTTGCGGCGCTTAGCGCAGGCGGGGCAAAGGTCTTTGCGATGGACGCTGCCGACCACCCACTGCATCCCGCGGAAATGTTCCATGATGGCGGGCGGCGGACGAGGCACGCCACCGCGTTTCTGGGGATAGAATCCGACCGCCGGACAAGCCGAGCATTCGATGCGGTAAGCGACGGCTGAAACGCCTCCGGACTCGATTCTCTCTTCAGGAAAGACGCGGTCGATCATGCCAAGCCACCCCTCTGCCAGGTGTAGTAATCGGCGCGCAGATGGAAGAAGCGCTTACGCGCAGCCTCGTCGCTGTTCAGTTCCGCTTTCGAGGAAATGTTGAGCAGGCCCTTCATTCGGGTTTCGGCCGCGATGCGGGAGGTGATCACGCCGTCGATCCCTCGCGTTTCAAGGAAGCGCCAGAATGAGGTCTTCTCGCAGAGCGATTTTGCGATGAAGCCGTAGTTCTCGGCACGCTTGCGGCCGATCAATCGGTCCAGTTCGGCCTGCAATTCCCGCACGCGCTGAACGGCGCGGCCGACGAACCCCAGGAAGAAGAACAGGTGGTCGAGCGCGCCAGCAACCAGATCCTGCTCATCCGGCAACGCTTCATGGTGGATCGTCAGGATCTTGACCTGCTCCCCCGTCGCCCGGCGGGAAATCACATGGATGCCGTCCTGATCTGCCTCCATGTCCCAGACGTCGCCGGCCACGCGCGCAGCAATGTCGCGCAGCTTGATGAGCTTGAGCTTTTCCTTTTCCCGATCGGCAGGCGTGGTCGCGTCGGTCATGCCTCACCGCCTTCCAGCGAAAGGCCGAACTGTTCCGCTACAGCCGGCTTTTCCGGCGCCGCCACGAACATATCCGGCTGCGCGTAGGCCTTGCGGATGCGCTCGCAAGCGATCTCGAAGTACCCATTATCGATCTCTATGCCGACAAAGGGACGGCCGGACTTGACGCAGGCTACCCCCGTCGTGCCAGAGCCCATATATGGATCAAGGATCAGTTGCCCTACCGTGGACACTTCACGGAGTGCCCACTCCATGACAACAATCGGCTTTTGCGTCGGATGTACCCTTGGGACCCCCTTCTCGGAGTCGCGCATCATCCCGTTCCAGTAATGGGCTATCAGGCGCGCAACGCCCTTCTGGTTCGTCCAGGCTATCTCACAGTCTGCAAAATCATTTCGCGTAAAACCCTTTCTCTTGTCCCAGATCAGCCATTTGGATGAAGCCGGGAGCTTGTCGGCGAAGTGATTGGCGCCCCACAGAACTACGACAGGAGCGGCGGAAACCATGTGCCTCGGGTCGAACGGCTTGTCATCGCCATGGATCGCGACGTTATTGAACTTGGACACGTAGCGCCCCCCCCAATACCATCGCCACCAGAACCATGGGAAAACGCTATGCCGTAAGGAGGGTCGCTAACGATTGCATCGACTTTTCCAAGGGTCGGCATGATCTCCAGGCAATCACCGAGGTACAGCGTGCAATCGCCGATCACTTCCTTGCGGCGATAGGGAAGCGCGTTCATGCCGCCACCTCATCCGCATCGGTCTCGGCCTCGTCATTGACCACCGCCGCCAGTTCCGCCGGCACGTAATCCTTCCAGTCGACCCGCCGGATAACGGTCGGGGTCGCATAGGTGCCGTCCGGCTGCAGCTCCCAGATAAACCACGCCGTGTTCATGCTGCTGTTGGCCTTGTTCCCTTCCCAGCCTTCCCGGTGCATCATCGGCAGCCGGCGCGAGAACCACCAGATCCGCGCGGGCGAGCATTCGTCGAGCGTGAAATTGCGGTCGTCGTCGTCGAACCCGCCGAAGAAGTTGACGTTCAGCAGTAGCGCCATTTTGCGCGGCCGGTGGACACGCAGCGCGTGGGCTACGAAAGCGTTCAGCGCCGCCCCGTAGGGCGGATTGGTGACGATATCGAAATCGCCGTCTACCTCCAGCGGCGCCGAGGTGAGGAAGTCCTCGACCTTCTGGACCTCGCCGAACTGGTCAGCCGTGCCGTAGTCAATGAGGTCGGCGAGGATGAGATCATCCCAACCCGCTGCCTCCAGATGCCGCACGATCGCGCCCTTGCCGCACGCCGGCTCGAAGATCGTCGAGCAGAAGCTTTCCAATCCCAGAAGGGTGAACATTGCTTCCGGGCCGGTCTGGTAGAGATTGTCGCCGCGCTCTTCCTTGGTCGCCGTCTTAGTGCCTATCGAGACGCGCAGGTTGGACCGCGATGGCTCCAGTCCAGCCTGCAGCCGCGCGGCAATGGCCCGTTCAGCAATACCCGGCTCCCGCCGGTCGGCCTCAAGAAGCTGTTTCGCGTAGTGGAGATCCTTGCGGGTCAGGCCAGCTTCTTCGGCCGTGAAAGCGTTCTCGTCTGGAACGCTTTTCGGGCGCCCTTTCAAGGTCTTGCCTTCCGCCTTCGCCTTCTCCCACTCCTCGGCAATCCGCATTTTGGTCCGGACTTCGATGCTGAGCGCATCCGCCTGGATACGGTGACAGGCCTCAAGGCTTTCCTTCAGCCGGAACCGCGCCGAGAACCGACCGCCGGCCTTCGCCTGCTCATATATGCCCTCGGCGAGTTCCCGCGCCGCCATCACGTCGCCATGGGCGAGCAATGACCGGGCCGTGCCCAGTTTGGCTTCCATCGCCGCGACACCCGTTCCGGCCGGCTCGCCAACAGACGCAACCGGAACGGCGATACCACCTGCGATCTGAGTTTCCAGCCAGGCCAGCATCTCCCGAGCCTTTTCGGTCGGATACCACTTCGCCCCGTCCTTCGGATCGCGGTCGAGATAGCCGTTCCCGTTGGCTTTCGCCGCCGCCTGCCGGTCCGATTGCCGTTTGCCATCGTCGAAAATGCCGCCCGCCACCGCGGTGCGGATGATTTCGAGGCCGCGAATGCCTGGGACCGTAAAGGGCTTTTTCCCGGAATAAGTCATCACTCGCACCTCGCGAGGCGCCGGAGATAATCCTTGCCCTTTTCGGTGATGACGAAGGTGAAGCGGTCGCCGGCATCATGATCGAGATATCCGGCGGAGAAACATTCTCCGGCCAGCGCCAATTCATCGGCACCCGTGACGCAAATCACGCCCGAGTTCATAACCACCTGCCGCATGAAGGCACGTGCATGGCCGCCGATCGGCTGGATGATCGTGGCGGTCATTGGAGCACCCCGCCGTCGTCATTCATCCTGTGGCGCAACCCATCCAGCGCCGCCTGCAGCGCGACATGCGCGTCGACGTCGTCGTGGCCACGCTTGATGCAGGCGTAGGCGCAAGCCGTGGCGGCCGCGCCAAGCGCTTCGTCGTCGCCTTCGGGCAGATTGCTCGCCACAAGGTTGACGAATGCCCGCGCCTTGTCGGAGACATTTCCCATCTCATCCTCCCATCATTGAAAAGAGCCGCGCGAGATCCTGCTGGGCGGCGACGATGCGGCTGCGCACGGCGGCCCGCTCCGCAGCGTCGATTCTGCCGTCCTCGATTGCGCGCACGACCTCACGCACGACGTCGTCGAGCACCCCATCGAGTTTCAGGACTGCGGTTGGCGTGAGCGACGTTGCCGGCGCGATCGGTTCGTTGCGAACCAGGCGGCTCATGGCATCGAGGAAGAAGGGATGCGACGTCCGCCGATCCAGTGCCACAGCAAGGTCGAGACGGATGTAGCTCGAAACCCATTCCGAGCCGGTAGAGGCATATTTCGTAAGGGTCGACGACGCGACCCCGATCGCATCGGCGGCGCGAGTGACACCGCCGATGGCGTCATAGCTCGCAGCCGTCGCGGCCTTGAGAGCTTCCTGTTCTTTGGCGTCGAGTGGGCGCACGAAAATACCCCTGAAAATCGGTCAAGGAAAAAAGGTGGATGGTTTGATTCCGTGAATGCCGCCGGGAGGCGGCTTAAGGTCCGCCTGTCAAATCACGGGGGACCGCATGCCATCTGCAGAAAAAGAAAGTCGCCGGAGCATTGAGGTCCGCCACTCCGGCGACAGTTGGCGCAACCCGTACCCGAGAGGCAGCGCTGGAGGAACTTTAGGTGGAAGCGCCTCATTCGACGGCCTCCTGAAGCACTGTTTGTTCGCGAGCCGCGCAGTTGGCACGATAGAGTTCTTTGGGGCCAAGGTCGGTAAGCTGAATCAAGGCATCCCAATAGCGATCCGGGACGCCGGTTTTCGGCCACTTGTAGATCGCGTCGCGCGTGAGGTCGTGGCCTCGCCTCTCCAGTTCGGCCTGAACAGCCGCCGGCCCTCCAGCTACCTTGATGACGTCCCTGATCGAAAGAGCTTCACTCATGCTGAACAAATACTGGATTATAAATCCAATTACAAGGCACTGGAAATCCAATCCGGAATTTTTATCCGGAACTATGATGCTTGATATGGAATGGTGGAAACGACTTGATCAAGCCCGTAAGGAACTTGGCTGGAATAAGGCTGAGTTGGCTCGCCGTTCAGGCGTGCCTTATGACAACATCAACAAATACCTCCGGGGGGACATTGATCAACCTCGCGGTGACGTCATGCAGAAGCTCGCAGACACAGTGAGCAAGCCGCTCCTTTGGCTACGGGATGGACTGGACGCCGCGGATGCAGATGCATTCCCTGTGCGCGAGCGCATGACATCGGCAGCAATTGTCGGAACGGTAGAGGCCGGAACCTTTCGGGAGGTGGATCAATTCGATCAGTCCGAGAGTGAGTACATGACCTTGTCGCCCGACGAACGATTCCCGAACGCGCGCTTACTTATCTTCAATGTCGGCGGAGATTCAATGAACGATCTCCGGCCCCGAGCAATCCTGCCTGGTGACCGCGTCGTATGTGTCGCATATGAGGATGTTGCACACGAGGTTCCTTTGCGGGATCGAATGGTTGTGGTGGTTGAGCGCACAAGAGACGGCGGGCATATCCGCGAATGGTCGGTCAAACAGGTTGAAATATACCAGGACCGGACCGAGTTTCACCCGAGGTCAACCAACCCGAAACATAAGCCCATTGTGGTGCAGCGGGACATGGCGGCCGACGAAGGAACCACCGTTGAAGTCATTGCGCTGGTGAGGAAGATACAGAACGAGGTTCCTCTTTAAGCCTCAGGTCGCCGGCGTGACACGCCGAACAGGCGCCCAATCGTTCCTTCACAACGGCGACAGGAGAACCGCAGCGATCCTAGGAAGCCGCTTTCCATCAACTCGTCCTCGTCAGACGGCGCGTCATCCACATTCGGAACTTCGACAGCCCGCAAATATTCCCTAAGGCAGTTCTCACATCGAATGTGCAGATCAAAAATCCGCACCTCTCGGCTCATCTCCATCTGCATTTTGTTCTCCTTTGGTTCTTACTGAATCCATAAGTGCAACCGAGAGTCTAGGCGAATCAGCAAGTTGGAAAATTAATCCAACTTCCCGATTGACGTTTCCATAAATTGGATTTAATTTCCATTTCATCCAAGCCGCACCGCGGCGAGGACCTCCCCGCAACGAGAGGGACCGGCGCGCCACCGCCAATCACGCGCCGGTCCAGCGGGGTCCCCTTCAAGATGGAGAGAACCATGCGCCAGCAGATCCAGAACCATAACGCTTTTCCACTTTGCCGAAATCGCGACGAGCAGGTTGCTTGCCTTGCCGAAGCAATGCGCCGCTTCGGCGAAGGCTGCACCGCCGACGACCTGAAGGCGTGCCTTGGCATCACCCAGGCTCAGCTAATGGACATCGCGGACGATGCCCGTGCCCGTGCTGTTACGCTCAGCACCTATCAGACCCGCGTCTCAGTGCCGGCTAATCGCGCCACCGGCATGTTCGAAAACCGGATCTAATCGCGATGCCGGCGACCGACCACATCTTCGACCAGCGCGGGCTCAATCTGAAGCGCCCGCCCGCGGCTGCGGCTAAGACAGCCCCTCAAACGCATTTCCGCGTCCATCTCGCGGACGGCTCCAAGCACGACGTTCTCGCTGCCTCGTCGGCTGACGCGAACAAGCATGTCGAGAAGCTGTTTCCCGGCATCAAGGTTACCAAGACTAAGCGTGCTGCCCCGAGGACGCCGGCATGAACACCATCCGCGTCATCCCCTTCGCTATAGAATCTCGTCGCGAGCAGAGCCGCCGCGAGTTCCTCGACATCCTTGCTACCGCCAACTTCTGGCGCGCTCGCGCGGTCGAATTCCTGTGCCTGAGCGTGATCGTCTTCTGGCTTGGCTTCGAGATCGCCCGCCGCCTCTGAAGGGCGACCGGCAAACGTTCGTCACCCTCGGGGCGGTCCCGATGGGAAACCGGGGAGAACACCCATGAAAATCATACGCGATGCAAAACTGCTGCTCGGCCTGCTCGAACGGGGCGAGCTGAACAAGGAACTGACAGACGTTCTGCAAGAGACCCAGAAGGCCCTGGTCGATCTGGTCGCCGCGCAGCCGAATCGCAAGTTCTCCGCCACCGTCAAGCTTGAGATGAAGCTGACGGCGGCCGGCGATACGATCGAGTTCAACTGCGACATCCCACCGGTGAAGCTGCCGAAGCTTCCGCGCCGCTCGACCGTTTATTTCGCCCTCGACGACGGCAACATTTCCACCGAGCACCCCCAGCAGATGGACATGATCGGCGGCCCCTTCGAGATCGACCACAACCGCAAGGGCCTCACCCGCCCGTCCTGATCACCGCCTGCTCGTCGTCTGACGAATCGGCACCCTCATCTTATTAATGGAGAATTTGAACCATGGACCAGCTGTCCGAAACTGCCGTCAATGCCGTTGCCGATCTCGTCAGGGAGAAGGGCTTCCAGATCGTCAGCGTCACAGCGCCACCCGGTGCCAAGGGCGTCCCGACCAGCATTCCCCTTCTGCTCAATCCGAAGGATGGCACCGCCGCTGGCATCAAGAGCCATTTCGACAGCTGGCGCGATACGCCCGAGCGCAAGACGGGCACCGCAAAGGCCACCACGCTCGACAGCTTCATTGAGCTGACAGAGCGCCACATGACCGATCACTCGGTGATCTTCGCCGACACCAACTGGCCGAAGCCGTCCTTCACTACTGTCATCGACTACCACCAGATGAACATCGCGAATGTTGTCGAGGGCAGCAAGGACACCTTCACCACCCTCGGAAGCCCGGATAAAGGGCACCACCGCATCCACTACCCGTTCCCGCTGTCCGAAGAATGGCAGGCTTGGGTTGCCGGCAACAAGAAGCCGATGAATCAGGTCGATTTTGCCGAGTTCATCGAAGACCGCATCGGCGAGCTTGCCGCTCCGCACGAGGACGAGATCACCTTCTGGGAAGCGAAACTTGGCGGCAAGATGGCATACCCCAACGAGCTGCAGCTCCTGTCCCGCGGTCTGAAAATCCATGCGCAGACCAAGGTCTCCAACATCGTCACCCTGTCGAGCGGCGAGGGCGAGATCAGCTTCGAGGAAGAACACCGGGACATGAAGGGCGACAAGCTCACCATTCCGTCTCTCTTCATCATCCAGCTTCCGCCGTTCTTCCAGGGAGAGCCGACCCGCGTTCCGGTCCGCCTCCGCTATCGTGCCAAGGAAGGCATCACCTGGTTCTACCAGCTTTACCGGCCCGACCAGTACATCACCGAGCAGGTGATGCGCGATCTTGCCCGCGCCGCCAGCGCGACGGGCCTTCCCGCCTACCAGGGCACGCCGGAAATGTCCGGCTCATCGTCCATGTAAGCCAGCTTTGGTGACCGCCGCCTGTCAGAGAGGCGACGGCATCCAAAACCGGCTTTGGAGGCTATGATGGGCAAACAGACGAACAGAATTGAGAAACGGGTCACGACAATCGAGCTCGACGAGCCGGCGATCCGCGCCGCCTACCTTGCCGGTGACGCGCCTTCGACGATCGCCAGCCGGGCACCAGACAAGGCGCACTATGCGGCCATCATCGGCTTCATCGCAATGCATCGAGACGTCTGGCTGCGCGAACGCCTGAAGCTGCGCCGCATGCCGAACGACAAGAAGATTGTCGTCGAGCGCTGCATCTACGAAGACGAGATGGGCCGGTCCCGATTCATGAAGATCAGCCTCCCGCGCGTCTCGATGCACATCGCCGCCATGCAGGAGGCGCAGCAATGACCGATCGTCAGCCCGTGCCAGGGGTCCACGAAAACTTCGCCGAATCTCTAGCCCCGTTCTCTCCGGCAGTAGATTCAGAGCCGATTGGATGGTGGTACCAGGACAGCACCGGTTGCATCCACATGAGCCTCGACATGGACCTCGGCCACCGGCACGAACGGGAGACCGGTCATGCCCTGAACTTGATGTATGGCAAACCCCTGCCGAGCCAGCCATTTGGCACGGCCCCACCACCCCAATCACATAGGCGTGGGATCTACATCGCCAGCAAGACGAAACACGCCGATCGCTGGCGCCGGCTTCGGGAGGCAGGATTTCCGATCATCTCGACATGGATCGACGAGGCAGGCGCAGGCGAGAGCGGCGATCTGTCCGATCTATGGCGGCGTTGCATTCTCGAAGCTTCGACCGCCTCCGCGCTGGTCCTCTATCGTGAGCCGGCCGATGTCTTGAAGGGTGGATGGGTGGAGCTCGGCGCTGCGCTCGCATGCGGTGTCCCTGTCTTCGCTGTGGGCATCGAGGAATTCACGATCGCCAAGAATAAGCGGATCCGGCACTTCGCCACGCTGCACGCCGCCCTTGCCGCCACCGCGACGGAGGGCTCGGCCGAATGATCCGCGTCCTCGATCTCTTCTCCTGCGTCGGCTTCCACTCGATCGGTCTGCAGCGCGCCTCGATCGATTTCCAGTTGGTCGCTCTATGCGAAGCCAACGAGCGTCGCCGCCGCGTTCTCGAAAACATGCACCACGGAGTTCCCGTATATGACGATGTCCGCACCCTTCCTGTCATCGAAGCTGACGTCGTCTTCGGCGGGCCTCCCTGCCAGCGAACCAGCGTTGCTGCCGCTATCCACGGATACCGCGACGGGCATTCTCTCTGGCCCTACATGTTATGCGCCGGGATCGACGCCGGAGCAGAATGGATTGTCGTGGAGCAGCCGCCCGGCAACGCGGCGTGGGAAGCCCAGGTCAATCGACAGCTTTCGCGATCTGGCTACCACGTCGCCCGATTTGTCTTCGGCGCTGAAGACGTTGGTGCGCCATATCCAAGGCGGCGAGTGTACCTTATTGCCTGCACCAGCCTGCCGAGACTGGAGATCGCCTGGCAGGCGGGACCATCCGCGATTGACCGCGCCAAGAGGGCAGCAGCTGCCCGAGGTGATTGGAACCCGGATACCATCCCCGCTTTCGATCTGGATACTTGGCGCTCCGAAGACGTGCTGGAACGTCGAGAAGCCATAGAGGCTCTTGGCGACAGCAATCCCCCGGCTATGGCTGAGGTCATCGGATACATGATCCACGACGCCATGCAGGTGTCACCAGGGCCCCAACCGAGGGTCACGGTAGCCTACGCACACTGCTGCTCTGGCTCCGTTCTCTATTGCGACTGTGTCAACAAGAGCCACGGCACGGCCATGGTGGGCGAGAACGAGGCAGGCGAAGACTATCCGATTGTCACCCCGCCGCCGGAAACGAGTCTGGCTCTCCACGCTTATGAGCCCGGCGACAACGGTTGCCTCTTCTGCGGACGAGGCATCAACCATGCTTCGCACTCGCCAGCGCCCGAAACCAATATGGCTGGTGAAGATCGGGAAGCGATCGCTAGATTGCAAGCCGCCCTCGAAGCAGCGCACCCACACCATAAGACGATGTTCGTCTACGTTGAAGATCTTCGCCGCGCCCTTGCCGTCACCGCGCCGGAGGCCGGCCGATGACCATGCGAAGCTGGATTGCCGAAAAACTCTACCCGCAGGCTTTCGCCGATCAACGGTCCCATCTGCGCATGAAGGCCGAAGCTGCCGATGCATATCACTGGCTTGGCGGATATCCTGATGCTGCCGATACGCTTCGCTGGCTTCTGGACAACAACCACAATCGAAACCGTGCGATCGGCGAAAAGGCCATCGGCGAGCTTCCGTCCCAGATCCACGAATTTCGGGAGCGTCTTCGCGCCCGACAGAATGCGACATGGGAAGAAGACCGGAAAATCCGGGAGATTGCCTATCATCTTGGCGACGCATGCGTTCCGGGCAACATCGATCTACTCGACCAGGCCGCCGATCTCGTCGACTGCGAGCCGGGTTGCGATCATGGCGATGTCGAGTGGGACACCAACGCCTTCAACTGCAGCAAGATGGACGAAGGCACCTGCGGCAACACGATGGCCGAGGAGCTGCGAGCGCTCGCGGTAGCGTTCCGCAATCATCAGGCTCTATCACCAGCGCCCCAACCGAATTTGCCGCCGGATGTTTTTTCTGTCCATGATGGCGGGAACTCGATCACGCTGCACTTCGCCGAGATCAAATCCGCAAGGACCTTCCGCGACACGTTCCCGGCCTCCATTGTGGCGCCAGCCCCCGAGAAACAACCGGGCGGACTAGTCGAGCTGAACTGCGGATCGGAACAGCACCTCCCGAAGCACAGTCCCGTCCTCGGCGGTGATTTCGAAACGGGTCACGTCAATAACGTCGTTGGCCAGACCCACCTCCGCAATTACCTCCCGCGCGGCCTTGACGGCATAATTGTAGGCGTCGTCGAGGTTGGCAAACTTAGTTCCCTTAGGATCTTTCCCGAGGACACCGCCCTCTCGGACATGGAAGTAGTACCTAGGCATGCGGCCTCCATAGAGCCAATGGACCATAACTCCAGTATTCGATCCGGGTTCTCGCCATCGCCCCCACCAAATGTGGTTTCGTCTCATGTTCTGACGGATGAGGCGATCGACCAGATCCGCGACAAGCTTCTGGACTGGGACGGCGTGCCTAATCCAGAAGTCCTGCGCGAGATTTTGCAACCTCTGTTCAGCCCGCCCGCTCCCGATGTGGTGGACCAGTTACGCTGCCATGAGCGCCCAAAGTCCGAATACCAGTGCGATCGCAATGAGGCCGACCACCATAAGGATGCGTCCGAGGCAACCGCGACCTTCACGCGAAAAGAGCATGATGTACACAGCGCAAACAACGGCGAAGACGAGCAAAAAAGACATAGTACCCCCGGTGCATATGAACCCATTCTGGGAGCGGCTGCAACCACTTCACCCTCGACGGATGTGGAGGCTTTCAACCCTGCGCATGGGTCGAAGGCGACCGCGGATCAAATGGCCGCTGTCATGCTCCTGCACGGAACACCAGAGCAGAAGCGGGAGGCACTGAATCTCCCGCCCCAATCGAAAGGCGACCAGCCATGACCGCAACGGCGATCGTCAAAAAGTCCGACCTTGATCGGATGGCCGACGTGGCGAATGCGAAGAATGTGACGGTCGAGATCGTTGAAGGCGGCAGGACCATCCGGGTTTCTCCGGCCCCACCAGCGCAGCCCGAACGGAATCCGCTTGCGCCTAGAGGTGGAGTTCGGCTTTGATGGAACTCATGCCGCGCAAGTTGCCCCTCAACGTGATCAAAGAGAAGACCCGACACCAAACGTGGGTCTTCTACTATCGCGTTGGCAAGGGACCGCGTACCCGCCTGCGCGGCGAACCTGGGACTGAAGAGTTTCAGGCAGCCTACAAGGCGGCGGTTGCGGGAACCCCTATAGTGGAACGCCGGCAGACTGCCGATAGCCGATCACTGAAGTGGTTGGTTGAGCGATACATGGAGAGCCGCAAGTGGGCGGCTCTGTCGGTTTCGACCCGGCGGGCGAGGGGGAATCTTTTCCTCCAAATGCTGAGAAACGCTGATGATGCCTTCTTCGGAGACATCTCGAAGAAGGATATAGAGGCCGCCCTCGACGCCCGTGTCGGCACGCCGGCGCAGGCCAACGCGCTGCTGAAAGCTCTGCGAGGTCTATTCGAGTGGGGCGTCAAGAATGACATATGCCTCTTTGATCCGACGCATGGCGTCGAGAACGTCGCATACAAGTCGGATGGTTTTGAGCCCTGGACTGCCGAGGACGTGAACAAGTTCTGCAGGAAGTGGAAAGAGGGCACAACGCAGCGCCTGGCGTTCGAACTGCTGCTTTGCTCTGGACTGCGCCGCTCAGACATCGTCAAGGCCGGACGCCAACACATGACCGGGAACACGTTCTCTATGAGGACGAAAGAAGACCGGCGCGGAAATAACCGTCGAGTTTCCCGCAAGGCTTATGAAGGCCATAGCTGAGACGAAGACCGGCGATCTCGCGTTTATCGTTGGCGAAAACGGTCGGCCCTTCACCACCGAATCATTCGGAAACTGGTTCCGCAAACATTGCACCAAGGCGGGCGTGAGCAAGAGCGCCCATGGCGTCCGAAAATTATCGGCAACACTGGCCGCCAATGCCGGCGCCACCTCCCATGAATTGATGGCGCAATATGGCTGGGCGACCTCCAGGCAAGCAGAAACCTACACGAAGCAGGCGGACCGCAAGCGTCTCGGGATCAAGGCGTCGAAGCTGGTTGCAGAACAAATTGAGATCGAACTTTCCCCGCACCTAAATCCGAGTGCGGGGAAAATTCAAAATAGCACAAGGAAATCAAAGGCCGGAAAGTGATGTGGTGCCCCGTGCCGGAACCCCCCCCCCCCCCCCCCCCCCCCCCCATATTATGAGCCCCCCCCCCCCCCCCCCCCCCCCCCCCCCCCCCCCCCCCCCCCCCCCCCCCCCCCCCCCCCCCCCCCCCCCCCCAAGGAAAAAGAAGCCCCCCCCCCCCCCCCCCCCCCCCCCCCCCCCCTTCCCCCCCCCCCCCCCCCCCCCCGTCCTTTTTTCCCCCCCCCCCCCCCCCCCCTTCCCTCTTTTCCCCCCCCCCGGAACAACCCCCCCGCCCGGACCTCCGGGGCCGCGATATCAGGTCCCCTCCGATGTCCCCCTTGTATTTTCGGCATCCCGGATGTTAGCTGGTGCAGCAAAAATAGAAGCGCTGCCCATGAAACTGCCTGCCCCTGCCTCTTATCTAGACCTTTTCCGCGATTTCGCCTGGGAGATCCCCCAGCGATTTTTTATGGGGGGGGGGGGGCCCGCCCCCGGCGCCACAAAATCCCCGCCCCCCCCCTCCCCCCCCTTTCTCCCCCCAGGGTCATTTTTCCCCCCCCCCCCATCTCGGGTTTTCCCCCCCCCCCCCCCCCCCCGCGGAAACTTTTTTCCCCCCCGGTTTTAAACCCGGGGTTCGGATTTCCCCCCTCCCCCCCCGGAGTTTCGAGACGGGGATCGCGCATGTGGCGATCTACAAAATGGGCGGCATCGCCCTGCCGCTGGCGCTCCTGTTCGGGGCGGAAGCGCTCGAATACCTTAGCTGAAGGCATCGGGCGCGACGGCGATCGTCACCAACCCCTTCGGTCTGTCGCGGCTGGCGGATCTGCGCGAAAAGCTGCCGGAGTTGCGGCATGTCATCGTCACCGGCGAGGCGCCCCCCGCCGGGGGGGCCTTCTGGGGCTCGACGCGCTGATTGCCGCCCATCCGCCCGTGTTCGAGGTTGTCGATAGCGGGCCTTCTGGGGCTCCACGCGCTTATTCCCCCCCATCCCCCCGTTTTCGAGGTTTTCGATGGGGCCTAACGATCCGGCGCTGATGATCTTCACCTCCGGCACGACCGGCCCGCCGAAGGCGGCGCTGCACGGTCACCGGGTGCTGGCCGGCCACATTCCGGGTTTTCAGCTGGCGCATGAATTCGCGCCGCAGGAAGGCGACAGGATCTGGACGCCGTCGGACTGGGCCTGGGCAGGCGGCCTGCTCAACGTGCTGCTGCCGGCGCTGATGCTCGGCATTCCGGTCGTCTCCTCGCCGGCCCAGAAATTCGATGCGGACATGGCTTTCCGGATCATGAGCGAGATGGATGTGCGCAATGCCTTCATTCCGCCGACGGCGCTCCGGCTCCTGAAGTCGGTCGAAAAGCCGCTTGAAAAATACGATCTCAAGTTGCGGACGATCGCCTCGGCCGGCGAGGCGCTCGGCCGCGAGACCTATGACTGGGCGAAGGCGGCATTGGGGCTGACGGTCAACGAATTCTACGGCCAGACCGAGTGCAATTTCGTGCTGTCCTCGGCCGCCAATCTCGGCGTGTCGCGCGGCGGGGCGATCGGGCGGGCGGTGCCCGGCCATCACGTGGCGGTGGTCGACGGCAAGGGCATCGAGCTGCCGGCCGGCAAGATGGGGCAGATCGCCATCCGCCGTCCGGATCCGGTGATGTTTCTCGGCTACTGGAACGACGAGGCTGCGACGGAAGCAAAATTCGTCGGCGACTGGCTGATCACCGGCGATCTCGGCCGCCAAGATCGCGACGGTTATGTGGAGTTCATCGGGCGGGATGACGACGTCATCACCTCGTCCGGTTACCGCATCGGGCCGAGCGAGATCGAGGACTGCCTGACCGGCCATCCGGCGGTGCGGCTGGCGGCCGTGGTCGGCAAGCCGGACCCGATCCGCACCGAGATCGTCAAGGCCTATATCGCGCTGGCACCAGGCTATCTTCCCAGCGACGAGCTTGCGGCGGAAGTCAGCGACTGGGTGAAGACGCGGCTGTCGATGCACGAATATCCGCGCGAGGTCGCCTTCGTCGACGATATTCCGCTGACGACCAGCGGCAAGGTCATCCGCCGGCTGCTGCGGGACAAGGCGGCCGCCGAGTGATCATTCCGGAGTGATTATTCCGAACGGCCGGCGAGCGACATGATCTTTTCCCGGAGCATGCGGGCCATGTTGCGGGTGTTGCGGTAGAGGTGGAGCTGGGCTGCCACCTGGCGCACATCGCGGTCGCCGTTCTGCCTCAGGCCGATCACCAGCGTCCCCATCTCCTCGCGCTCTTCCCAGAAACGGCTCATGATCGGGTGATCGGGAACCGCGCAGCTGTCGGTGCGCATGATATTGGCGTCGTCGAGATGCCATTCGGTCAGCTTCACCATCAGCAGCTTGCCGGGCGAGAACTGGGAAAAGCTTTCGTCGTAGGCTGTCTTCCACGTATAGGCCTCGCCGGCCATGATGAAGACGATGAGCGAAGCGATCGCGCGGCCGTCGAAATCGATGGTGTGGATGCGGACCGCATCGACTTCCGCCAGGTTGGTGATTGCCTCGCGGGCGAAGGCGGCGCGGTAGCGGTCGTTGATCAGGGCCGAGCGTTTGCGGCCCTTCCAGCCTTGGGCTTCGAGTGCGAGGAATTCCTCCATCCGCAGGCGGATTTCTTCCGGCTGGCGGGCAACCGAATAGCTGAGCGAGCCCTTGTTGCCGAGCTTGCGCCAGATGCGGCGCATTTCGCGGTAGTGATGCGACGAGATCGCGTGCTTGAGATAGGCCTCGCCGTCGAGCAGGCTTTCCAGCATCGGCCGCTGTTGGGGATCGGTGACGGTGACCGGCAGGTTGCGGCCGATCGCGACGGCCTTGGCGAGCTGCGCGAACGGACCGGAGAGCCTGACGTCCGGCATGACCAGCACGGAGGGGAGGCGGGCTTCGCGCATGCTGAGCGCCTCGAAAAGGTTGTCGATCGTCTCGGCTGAATCTTCCGCGTCGACGAGCGGCGTGCCGATCGGCCCGAAGGGGTTGGCCCAGGCGCGGATGATCGAGGCGCCGACGGAAAAGCCTGGCTTTTCGACCGTGAACGGCATCAGCAGCCGCATGCGGCTGCGCGTGCCGGTCTCGTCGCGGATCAGCGCCAGGCGGACCTGCTTGTCCTCGACCCGCGGCATGGCGGGGGCGAGCAGCCGGGCCGAAAAGAAGATGTTCGGCTCCAGCGCACGGTTGGAGAGGAATTCGAGTTCTTCCTGCAGGTCGTAGCCGAACGCGGCGGGATAAAGGCAGAGCTCGCGGCCCGGCCGGCCGACCTGGAGATGGGTGTCGGCATCCGGCCGCTCGGCGCGGAGCGTCTGGAGCATGCTCATCCGGCCGCCGCCATTGCCCTCGAATTCGCTGCTGAATGGAGGTTGCGCCATGGTCAGGAAGCCTTTGAAGGAGCAGAGGGCGTCGGATCGGCAAAGGCAAAGAGCACGATGCCGAGCGTGCGGCGGACTGCGATATGCAGCAGGATTGCCTCGATCATCATCGCCGCCGCCGTCGCCATCGCGGCCCCGGTCAGGCCGAAGCGGGGGATCAGCGCGATGTTGAGAGCGATGCTCGCCAACAGCGTCACGGCGTAAAGCAGGACGCAGAGCTTCTGGCGACCGGCCATGCTGAGCAGCACCTCGCCGGGGCCGACCATGGATTTGGCGAGGATGCCGCAAAACAGGATCGCCATCAGCCAGTACCCGGCCGTAAACGCGCTGCCGAACAGCGACAGGAGCAGTTCGCCGGATGCCAGCGCCATGAGCCCGACGGCAAGCGACGGCCAAAAACTCCAGCGTGCGGTCTGTCCGGCAAAGGAGGCGAGCGCCGTCATGTCGTTCTCCGCCATGATGGCGGAGAAGCGGGGTCCGGCGGCAGCCTTGATCGAGAAGTAGACGAACTGCACCAGCACGATCGTCTTTGCAGCAGCGTAATAGATGCCGACCTGGTCCGGCGGCAGGTAGAGGCCGACGACGACCACGTCGGCATTGGTCAGCAGGAAGCCGATGCCGTCGACGAGGAAGAGCGGCAGCGAATAACGGAACCAGGCGCCGATCTCGAACTGCATCGGGCCCGGGCCGTAGAGCCGGCGCAGGCGCAGCGTCAGGCGCAGCAGCTGCAGGAGCGTCGTGACATAGGTTGCGGCAAGCGCCGCCTCCATGGCGGTGACGGCGGTATGCGGCGCCCCGAACCAGAGGGCGGCCAGCATAAAGGCGAGGATCAGGGTCGGGCGGATCAGGTAGGTGGGCGAGAGCGCCGTCACCGTCCAGCCGTTCGAGCGCGCGGTGCCGTCGAGCACGTCTCCGAGCGCGATCATCGGTATGGTGAAGAAGGCCAGTGACACCGGCACGAGGTAATAGGCCTCGACCGTGTGGCCGTAGACATGCAGGAACAGGAAGCCGAGGCCGGCCACCGTGCTTGCCGAGATGAGCGCCACCAGACGGACGGCGAGATTGAGCCCGCGCACGGTCGCCACCTCGTCGCGTGCCTTGTGCTGGTGCAGGAAGCGGATGACGGACGTGTGGAAGCCGAGGCAGGAGAGATTGCCGGCGAGCACGACCAGAACCCAGACGAATGCGAAGATGCCGTATTCGAATTCGCCCATCAGGCGAGCGAGCACGATCTGCGACACGAAGGCGATGGCCGCGCTTGCAACACGGATCACGAAGGCGGTCAGCGCTCGACGCTGGGCGCGGGCTGTCTCGTCGTCGTCGGTGAGGATCGATTCGAGCTTGCGGGTCAGCGGTGCCAGCCGGGTCCTAAGACCAGGCGGAAGCAATCTTTCCGCTGTTTCGATAACCGCCATGATGGGCACGCAATACTCGTAACGACGACGGGAACAATGGGCAAAAGTGTTGCCACAGCAGGGTTAAGAAAGGGTTCGCCCGGGCGTCGATGGCTTCACGAACTGCGAACTTCAAGGCTCCCTGGAAGACCCGGCCAAAAGCTTGCGGATCGCCGGAACAACGTGGTGAAGGGCCGCAATCGCGAGTGCGACGGCAGTCATCCCCACGGCAATTGCAAAGGTGAACGACATGCCGGCGGCCACGGCTTCGGGAGGTGCCGTCGCGACATCGCCCGTTCCCGAGGCCATTGCGAACACCGCGCCCATCAGCGAAGCGCCGGTGATGAGGCCGAGATTGCGCGACAGATTGAGCAGGCCGGAAACGACGCCGCGCTGCTGCGCGCCGACGTCCGCCATGACCGCGGTATTGTTGGCTGCCTGGAACAGTTGATAGCCGGGCGTCAGCACCGCGATGGCGGCGACGTAACCGCCAATGCCGAACGTTCCGGGAAGCAGGGTGAGGGCAAGCGAGCCGGCCACCATTCCGACGAGACCGATGACGGCCGCCGTCCCCGCGCCCATGCGGTCAACGAGCCGGCCGGCCGGCACGCCGCTGAATGTGGAAACAATCGGGCCGATCGACATGACGAGCCCGACGAAAGCCGCGTCGAGACCGAGCGAACGCGAAAGATAGAACGGCCCGACCACCAGCGTCGACATCATCACCGCCGAGACAAGCGCACTGGTTATCAACCCCGTGCTCAAGGCCGGATTGCGCAACATCGATAGTCGGATCAGGGGTGACGTCGCTTTCGCTTCGACAAGAACAAACAGGCCGGCTCCGACGGCAGCCAGCAGCAGCAGGGCGGCGTTGACTGGACCAGGATTGCCGCGGCCGATCGTCATGGCGAGTGCATAAGCTGCAAGCACCAGGGCAAGCAGCAGCGTGCCAGAGACGTCGAAGCCCGGTCTTTGGTCCGGTCTTTCGCGGCGAAGATCGGCAGGCAGGTAGCGAAAGGCAAGGAGGAGCGCCAGCAGGCCCAAAGGCACGTTGATCAGGAAGATCGCCCGCCAGCCGGCGCCGGCGATCAGCAGGCCGCCCAGGGAAGGGCCGAGCGCGGTGCCGATTGCCGACATGGTTCCGAGCAATCCCATGGCCGCGCCGGTGCGTGTCTTTGGAAATATGTCAGCGACAAAAGTCATGGTGAGCGCCATCATGGCGGCGGCTCCGAGACCTTGTGCGGCTCTTGCGGCGATCAGGATACCCAGCGTCGGAGCAATCCCGCAGGCGATCGAGGCCACCGTGAAAAGGGTAATCCCGGCGAGCAGGAGCCGCCGACGTCCCGAAATGTCGCCAAGCCGCCCGACGCTGACGATCAGTGTGGTGATTGCGAGAAGATAGGCAAGGACCACCCATTGGACCTGCTGGAAGGAGGCGTCGAACGCCTGCGCCAATGTCGGCAGGCCGACATTGGCGACGCTGGTGCCGAGCGAAGAGAGCAACATCGAGAGCGAAAGACCGGCGAGCGCCCCACGGAAGGCACTCGCCCGTTCTGCCGGTTGCGGAACCGGATCGTGGGCGGCAGAGGTCATCGCTTTTTGCCCTCCGCCGGTTTCGCGAGGTTGCTCACGATCCGGCGCGCAAGCGGCGCGACAACCAGCACGACCGGAAAAGCGATGATCCAGGAGGGAAGCCATGCTCCCATCCAGATCCCGAGGAAGCCGTCGATCGGTCCTGTGCTGCGGAGCGTGGAAACGCCGGAGACCAGCAGGGACATCAGGCAGGAAAGAACAAGGCCGAAAACGACGGGTATCAGTCGTACGGGTATCATGGGGGACCTCCAGAAACTGTTGTCCGATGGCTATCTCAAGGGCAGTCATGGCGGAAGGCGCATCGTTTGCATCAATTCAATGCGTCGGGCGCCATGTCATATCGAAGCGCCTGTGTTATGCTGCGCGCATGTCCAGACCCGATCTCAACCTGCTTTTCACCCTCGACGTTCTTCTGGCCGAAGGCAGCGTGGCGCGGGCGGCCAAACGGCTGCGGCTCAGCCAGTCGGCCATGAGCCGGGCCTTGGCGCGATTGCGCGAGACGACGGGTGATCCGCTGCTGGTGAGGGCCGGCCGTGGGCTTGTGCCAACGCCACGGGCGATCGAACTGCGCGAACGGGTCGGCGGCCTCGTGCAGGACGCGGAAGCGGTCTTGCGGCCAGTCGAGATGCTCGATCTCGGTAAGCTCGTCCGCACATTCACGCTGCGCACCAGCGAGGGTTTCGTCGAGAATTTCGGGCCTGGCCTCATCGCTCGTGTCAGCGCTCAGGCGTCCGGCGTCCGGCTGCGTTTCATCCGCAAGCCGGACAAGGACAGCGCCTCGCTTCGCGATGGAAGCGTCGATCTGGAAACCGGGGTCGTCGGCACGGCGATCGGTCCGGAAGTGCGGGCCCAGGCATTGTTCCGGGACCGTTTCATCGGCGTCGTGCGCAGCGGGCATCCGCTGGCCGAGGGCGAGATATCGGCTCGGCGATACGCGGCGGGCGACCATATCCTGGTCTCACGACGTGGGCTTGAAAGAGGGGCGGTCGACGAGGTCCTGGCAGCGTCGGGGCTGGAACGGCGGATCGTGACGATCGTAGACGGTTTCGCCACGGCGCTGGTTCTCGCCAGGTCTTCGGATCTGATCGCCAGCATTCCCGAGCGGCACAGCGGCAACCTGCGTGCCGGAATGTTCAGTTTCGCCCTGCCGGTCCAGGTGCCCGAGATTACCGTGTCATTGCTCTGGCATCCGCGGCTGGATGCCGATCCGGCTCACCGGTGGCTGCGGACATGTGTTCGGGAAATCTGCGCCGGGTCTCCAGCCGAAGGCTGATGCGATCTTTCCGGAAGGCGGACACGAAAACGCCGCCCAAGGGCGGCGTTCGCATCATCAGGTTTCGCGGAAGCCTCAGGCCTGCTCGAAGGCGCCGTGGCAATGCTTGTATTTCTTTCCGGACCCGCAGGGGCAGGCCTCGTTGCGGCCGATCTTGCCCCAGGTGGAGGGATCTTCCGGACGACGGTCTTCCGGTGCAGCGATGAAGTTCTCGCTATCGAAACCGGTGACCTGGTTGAGGCCGGTCGTCGGATCGACATGCTGTTCGTCGTAGATCGCCGGCGGCTGCGGCGGTTCCGGGTTCTGCACCAGCTCGACGCGCATCAGCTGTGCGGTGACCGCCTCGCGCAGGTTGGCAAGCAGGGCCTGGAACAGCTCGAAGGCTTCCGCCTTGTATTCCTGCAGCGGATCGCGCTGGGCATAACCGCGGAAGCCGATGACCGAGCGCAGGTGGTCGAGGTTGACGATATGCTCGCGCCACAGGTGGTCGAGCGTCTGGAGCAGCACGGAGCGCTCCACATAGGTCATGATATCGGCGCCGAAGCGTTCCTTGCGATCGGCCGCGGCCTTGTCGGCAGCCTCGGTGATGCGCTCCCGGATGTCGGTCTCGCCGATGCCTTCTTCCTTGACCCAGTCCTCGATCGGCAGGTCGAGGTTGAGCATCCGGTCGGCGTCTTCGCGAAGGCCTGCGGCATTCCATTGCTCGGCATAGGCGCGTTCGGGAATGTGCTTGGCGACGAGAACTTCGATCACCTCGTTGCGCATGTCCTCGACGGTCTCGGATACGTCTTCCGAGTCCATCATCTCGATGCGCTGCTCGAAGATCACCTTGCGCTGGTCGTTGGTGACGTCGTCGTATTTCAGAAGGTTCTTGCGGATGTCGAAGTTGCGGGCTTCGACCTTCTTCTGGGCGCGTTCGAGCGCCTTGTTGATCCAGGGATGGACGATCGCTTCGCCTTCCTTGAGGCCGAGCTTCTGCAGCATGCTGTCCATGCGGTCGGAGCCGAAGATGCGCATCAGGTCGTCCTGGAGCGACAGGTAGAACTTCGAACGGCCCGGGTCGCCCTGACGACCGGAACGGCCGCGCAGCTGGTTGTCGATGCGGCGGCTTTCGTGGCGTTCGGTGGCGATGACGTAGAGGCCGCCGGCGGCAAGCGCCTTTTCCTTGAGCTGCTTCACTTCCTCGCGGCTTGCCGCTTCCAGTGCATCGCGCTCCGGACCCGGCTCCATGCCTTCGAGCTCGCGTTCGAGGCGCATGTCGATATTGCCGCCGAGCTGGATGTCGGTGCCGCGGCCGGCCATGTTGGTGGCGATCGTCACTGCGCCCGGCACACCGGCCTGCGACACGATATAGGCTTCCTGCTCGTGGTAACGGGCGTTCAGGACCTGGAAATTGTTGAAGCCCGACTGGCGCAGCATGGTCGCCAGCAGTTCGGATTTTTCGATCGAGGTCGTGCCGACCAGGACCGGCTGGCCGCGTTCATGGGCTTGTTTGATCTCTTCGATGATCGCCTTGAACTTCTCGTCGAAGGTCCGGTAGACCTCGTCGTCCTCGTCGATACGCTGGATCGGCAGGTTGGTCGGCACTTCGATCACTTCGAGCTTGTAGATATTGCCGAACTCTTCCGCTTCGGTCTGGGCCGTACCGGTCATGCCGGCGAGCTTTCCGTACATGCGGAAATAGTTCTGGAAGGTGATCGAGGAGAGCGTCTGGTTCTCCGGCTGGATCTGCACCTTTTCCTTGGCTTCGAGCGCCTGGTGCTGGCCTTCCGAATAACGGCGGCCGGGCATCATGCGGCCCGTGAATTCGTCGATGATGACGATCTCGTCGTTGCGGACGATATAATCCTTGTCGCGGGTGAAGAGCTTGTGGGCCTTCAGCGCGTTGTTGATGTGGTGGACGATCGCGACGTTCTCGACGTCGTAGAGGGATTCGCCCTTCAGCAGGCCGGCCTGACGCAGCAGGTTCTCGAGCTTTTCGGTGCCGACCTCGGAGAAGTTTGCAGAGCGCTGCTTCTCGTCGATCTCGTAGTCTTCCGGCGTCAGGACCGGGATGAAGGCGTCGATCGTGTTGTAGAGTTCCGAACGGTCGTCGAGCGGGCCGGAGATGATCAGCGGCGTGCGCGCCTCGTCGACCAGGATCGAGTCCACTTCGTCGACGATCGCGTAGTTGTGTCCGCGCTGGACCATCTGGCTGCGCTCGTACTTCATGTTGTCGCGCAGATAATCGAAGCCCAGTTCGTTGTTGGTGGCGTAGGTGATGTCGCAGGCATAGTTGGCGTGGCGCTCTTCGTCGCTGAGGCCATGGACGATGACGCCCGTGGTCAGCCCGAGGAAGCCGTAGAGTTTACCCATCGTGTGGGCGTCGCGCTGGGCCAGGTAGTCGTTGACGGTGACCACATGGACGCCCTTGCCGGCGAGCGCGTTGAGGTAGACGGGCAGCGTCGCCACCAGCGTCTTGCCTTCGCCGGTCTTCATCTCGGCGATCGCGCCATCGTGAAGGATCATGCCGCCGGTCAGCTGCACGTCGAACGGGCGCATGCCGAGTACGCGGCGGGACGCCTCGCGCACCACCGCAAAGGCGGGGATCAGGATGTCGTCGAGCGTCTTGCCCTCGGCGAGCAGTTTCCTGAACTCCACCGTCTGGGCTGCGAGCTGTTCGTCGGAGAGAGCCTTGGTCTTCTCCTCGATTGCATTGATGGCGTCGATGGTCGGCTGGTAGCTGCGCACGCGGCGATCGTTTGCCGAACCGAACAATTTGCGGGCGATGCCGCCAAGGCTGACCATACGAATGGTCCTTTCTGAAATCTGTCCCATGGGGGCGCGGGACCGGTCGAACCATCGGTTTCTGATGCCGATAAAATGACCCGTCACGCCCGGAAACTCTGCTGGACGCCAAGTTGCGTGACAGATAAGAGGGGGGTCGAATGATGTCAACGGTGGCGGCCGATACAGAATGGCCACAATCCGGTGTTTGTGAAGGTTTTCTGGCCGGAATCAGACGTTCTGAAACCGGCATCCTTATCGAAAGGTCTTTATCGATGTTGCGCCACAAATTTCTCATGACGGCCGCGCTGGCCGCCGCGATCCTCTGCCAGGCTCCCGCCTTTGCGGCGGAGGATACGGTCGTTGCCAAGGTCGGTGACCTGGAAATTCACCAGTCGGAACTGGATATTGCGGTTCAGAACCTCGACCCGCAGCTCGCCCAGCTTCCGGACGACCAGAAGAAGGTCGCAGCCCTTTCCGGCGCCATCGACGTCAAGCTGCTCGCCAAGGGCGCTCTCGCCGAAGGCATCAAGGATACGCCGGACTTCAAGAAGCGGATGGACTATATTGCCGACCGCGAGCTGCATAACGCCTACTTCCGCAAGCATGTGATCGACGCCACCACCCCGGCAGAGGTCAAGGCTCGTTACGACAAGGAAATCGCCTCCCTGCCGAAGCAGGAAGAAGTGCATGCCCGTCACATCCTGGTGAAGACCGAGGACGAGGCCAAGGCGATCATCGCCGATCTCGACAAGGGCAAGGATTTCGCCGCGATCGCCAAGGAAAAGTCCCAGGATTCCAACAAGGATGAAGGCGGCGACCTTGGCTGGTTCGGCCGCGGCCGCATGGTCCCGGAATTCGAAGAAGTCGCTTTCACGCTGAAGAAGGGCGAATATTCCAAGACGCCGGTCAAGTCGCAGTTCGGCTATCACGTCATCAAGCTGGAAGACACGCGCGATGCTCCGGCGCCGGCTTTCGACCAGGTCGAGGACCAGGTCAAGCAGCTTGTGATGCGCGACAAGTACGTCGCTCTCATCACCAAGGCCAAGAGCGAGCAAAAGATCGACATCAAGGATGCGGCCCTCAAGAAGGGCTATGACGACGTCAGCAAGATGCAGGACGGTGCCGTCCCGGCCCAGCAGTAATCTTTTGACGACGGGCCCGGATCTTCCGGGCCCTTTTCCTATTTGAGCCAGGTAATTTCCGATGTCCGATTCCGTTTCGCCGCTCGCTCCGAAATCCTATCCCGACATGCCGGCGATCCGCGGCGTGCGCATGGCGACTGCCGCCGCCGGGATCAAGTACAAGAACCGCACCGACGTGCTGCTGATGGTGTTCGACGAGCCGGCGACCGTCGCGGGCGTCTTCACCCGCTCCAAGTGCCCTTCGGCGCCGGTCGATTTCTGCCGCGCCAATCTGTCGCATGGGGTGGCGCGTGCCGTGGTCGTCAATTCCGGCAATGCCAATGCCTTTACCGGCATCAGGGGCAAAGCCGCGACTGAACTCACTGCCAAATCGGCCTCCGAGGCTGTCGGCTGCGGCGAGAACGAGGTCTATCTGGCTTCGACCGGCGTGATCGGCGAGCCGCTCGACGCGACGAAATTCGCAGGCGTGCTCGGCGACATGAACACCGGCGCCACCGGCAACTTCTGGCTCGAAGCTGCCAAGGCGATCATGACCACCGACACCTATCCGAAGGTCGCGACCCGCATTGCCGAAATCGGCGGCGTCAAGGTGACGATCAACGGCATCGCCAAGGGCGCCGGCATGATCGCGCCGGACATGGCGACGATGCTGTCCTTCGTGGCGACCGATGCGGACATCGCGTCGCCGGCGCTGCAGAGCCTGCTTTCCGCCGGCGTCGGCCCGACCTTCAATTCGGTCACCGTCGATAGCGATACCTCGACCTCCGATACGCTGATGCTGTTTGCCACCGGTGCCGCCGCCGACGATGGGCAAGCCCGCGTCGAGACCGCCGACGATCCACGCCTGACGAGCTTCCGCGCGGCGCTCAACGACCTGCTCAAGGATCTGGCCCTGCAGGTCGTTCGCGACGGTGAAGGTGCCCGCAAGATGGTCGAAATCACCGTCACCGGTGCCGAGAGCGATGCCGCAGCCAAGGCGATCGCTCTTTCGATCGCCAACTCGCCGCTGGTCAAGACCGCGATCGCCGGCGAAGACGCCAATTGGGGCCGTATCGTGATGGCCGTTGGCAAGTCGGGCGAGATGGCTGACCGCGACCGGCTGGCGATCTGGTTCGGCGATGTGCGCGTTGCCGTCGACGGCGAGCGCGATCCGGCCTATTCCGAAGCCGCGACCACCGCTGTCATGAAGGAACAAGACATTCCGGTGAAGGTCGATATCGGTCTCGGCAACGGCCGGGCGACCGTCTGGACCTGCGACCTCACCAAGGAATATGTTGCCATCAACGGCGACTATCGGAGCTGACAGGAATTGAACGAAGCATCTTCTCCTCAGAACGATCTGCCATTGGTCAGGCGGCTCGAAGCCGTGGGCTTTCGGGCCTGGCCGGCGGCGTCTGTCGTTTATGACGGAAGCTGGCAGGTGCGGCTGACCGGCGGCCATCCTTCCAAGCGCCTGAACTGCATAGTGCCGCTCGACCCGTCGGATCACCGCGACATGGCGATGCGGCTCGAGAAGGCGCGCAAGCGGTTCGAGAATTATGGCCGTCAGTTGGTCGTCCGGGAGACGCCGCTCGCCCCTCCCAAGCTCATCGACCATCTCGATGCCGCCGGCTGGCGGGTGTTCGAGACTGTCGACGTTCTGACCGTCAACCTTACCGAACTGGAATTGCCGGACACGCTCGATCACCTGCCGAGCCACGATATCGGCCGGTTCTGCGATGCGAGCCTTGCGGTCGATAGCGAGGACCCGGCGCTGAAGCCGGCGCTTGCCGAGATCCTGAGTTCGATCAAGCCGATCTCCGGCTTCTTCATCAAGGAGAATCCGCAGGAAGGAGCCGCGGCCGTGGCGCTCTGCGTCCAGGACAACGATCTTGCCGGCATCATCTCCTTTGCCGTGGCCAAAGCGCATCGGCGCGAGGGCATCGGCACCGAAATCCTGTCTTCGGCGCTGCGCTGGGCTCGTATCAGCGGTGCGCGTTCGGCTTGGCTGCAGGTGGTCTCGACCAACGAACCGGCGATGGCGCTTTATCGAAAATTCGGCTTCCGCAAGGCCTACGAATACCGTTACTGGCGGCAGGAAAGCCGGGCATGAGCGACGCCCCCCGCAAGATCCTGCTCGTCGCCGCCTGCGCGCTGATCGATACCGACGGTCGCGTCCTTCTGGCGCAGCGTCCGGAAGGCAAGTCGCTGGCCGGTCTCTGGGAGTTTCCCGGCGGCAAGGTCGAGCCCGGTGAGACGCCCGAGGAGACGCTGGTGCGCGAGCTCGAGGAAGAACTGGGCATCCAGACCAAGATCCCGTGCCTTGCGCCGCTCACCTTCGCCAGCCACACCTACGAGACCTTCCACCTGCTAATGCCGCTCTATGTCTGCCGTCGCTTCGAAGGTATTCCGACGGGAAGGGAAGGGCAGGCGATCAAATGGGTGCGGCCGAACGCGCTCAGGGACTACCCGATGCCACCGGCCGACGAGCCGCTGATCCCGATCCTGCAGGATCTGCTCTGATCGATAAAATTAGAGCGGCCGAATTCATACGGCGTTAAGGGATCGTTTAGCCGATTGTGGCACCTTCATGGCTTATCCGGTAACGCGTTGATGAGGCTTTAGAAGGCATGGACGAGGAATTCTGGAAAACTGTGCGGGTCCGTCAGCGGGCGACGCATGGCTCCGGCAAAACCGGCGCGCTCAATATCGCTCTTCTGTTCGGGACGGCCGCGATCGCTCTTTCGCTGATCGTGACGCCGATGCTCGCTGGCCGCAATGATGAGCGCCGACTGGCGCATGTCCAGGAGGATTTCGACCTGATCAGCACGGGCTCCATCAAGCCCGGCGAAAAGGGCGCAAGGCATTATACGATCCGGCGCAGCGTGCTGCAGGAAACGCCCGGCTCGGTCTGCATCGTGCAGGGCTATGGCGTCGGCAGCGACTGCTGACGCCAGGGGCTTTTTGGCCCCGCTCATGTTGATTGAAGGATATTCCATGCGCCTTTTCAGGTTTCTTCTGAAGAATAACAGCGGCGCAACGGCCGTGGAATATGGCCTCATCGCTTCAATTCTGGCGGTAACGCTGTTTATCGCGCTCGGCAGTTATTACGACCTCATGAACAACATGTTCGGCGGCATCGCGAATATATACGAGGACGCTACCCGCTAACGCTCCTATTCCGTTTCCCTGCGCAACGCATCGGCCAGCCGCATCTTGGCCGAACCCGGCTTCAACGGCTTCTGCTGGCTTTCGTGCGGGGCCCAGCCGGATGCGTAGATGATCGAGAACGTGGCGCGGATGCGGCCGTCCGGATCGGAATAACGTTCCGCATAAAGCTCTGCAGCCCTTACGAAGAAACGCCTCGTGACCGGCACGCGGCTGCGGCCTGCGAGGGGGTTGGTCATGCCCATGGCGCGTAAATCGCGCATCAGCGGGAAGAGCGAGTCGTAACGCACCGTGTAGGTCTCGGCATCGACGACCGGCAGCGAGAAGCCGGCCCGCTGCAGCAGGGCGCCGACATCGCGGACATCGGCAAACGGAATGACGCGGGGGCTCGCGCCACCGGTCAGTTCCGCCTCGGCAGAGAGAAGGACGTCGCGCATTTCCTGCAGCGTGCCCGAGCCGGGGATCGCCGCCAGAAAAAGCCCGTCGGGCTTCAGCGCCCGGCGGATGCGGATCAGCGTGCCGGGCATGTCGTTGACCAGGTGCAGCGAGAGCGGCGACAGGACCAGATTGACGGATTCGGGTTCCAGGGGGACGTCTTCGAATGGAGCCGTGGTGAAGGCGTCTCCGGGCCTTGCGAAGGTGGCATCGGTCTCGACGCGGCTCAAGGTGCCGACCTTGCCGGTGGCCAGCGCTTCGCGAGCGGCGATGCCGGTTCCGCCATGAAGTTCGACCGCGGTCTCGAACTTCCGTTCGACGACCGCCAGCCGGTCTGCAAGCTCGCGGCCGGCAATGTCCAGAAGGAAGGCGGCATTGCTGTCCTTGGCGGCTATCGCGCGTCTGCGCCGTGCACTCACCAGCTGTTCGTCGAAAAGAATTTCCATGGCCGTCCACTCGTATTCTGGCGTCGCAAAAGCGCGCTCCGTCCGCTATTGTCAAGTCATGTCCGCCGAGCCCAACGTCAATGCGCTGCGACTTTTAGGATCGTTTGCCGTGGGGTGGACGAAATGGGTGGGCGATCTCGTCTATCCTCCGACCTGCCCCGGCTGCGGTGTGCGAACGGGCGCGCATCAGGGCTTCTGCCCCGCCTGCTGGCGGGAGATCCGGTTCATCGAGCGGCCCTATTGCGAGACGCTCGGCCTGCCGTTCTCCTACGATCCGGGGCCTGGCATTCTGTCGGCGCAGGCGATTGCCGAACCGCCCGTCTTCGACCGCCTGCGCTCCGCGGCAATCTTCGAGGGCGCGGCCCGCGACCTCGTCCATTCGCTGAAATACCGCGACCGCACCGATCTCGCGCGCATGATGGCCGGCTGGATGCTGCGCGCCTCCGATGGTTACGTCTCTAACTGCGACGGCATCCTGCCGGTGCCGCTGCATCGCTCGCGTTTCGCCTCGCGGAAATTCAATCAGGCGGCAGAGCTTGCCCGGCATCTGTCGCGAAAATCCGGCCAGCCGTTCCTGCCGTCCACGCTCATCCGCGTCAAACGCACGAACCGGCAGGTGGGGCTTTCGGTGCGGGCCCGGGAGGACAATATGCGGGCGGCCTTCGAGATCGCGCCGGGCCATGAGGATCGCGTCTTCGGCAAGCGGCTGGTGCTGGTCGACGACGTCTATACGACCGGGGCGACGGTTTCATCCGCCACTCGCGCATTGAGGCGAGCGGGCGCCGCCGAGGTCACGGTTTTGACCTTTGCAATGGCTATTGCCGGGCCTATATGACAGAAGAAGACACTATTGCGCGCGGCCTTTTTCCCGCCCGGCCGCGCCCGGAGACGATCATGGCAGAGGTCACTATCTATACCCGCGAATATTGCGGTTACTGCGCGCGCGCAAAAGCTTTGCTGGACACCAAGGGTGTGGCCTATACCGAGCATGACGCCACCTATTCGCAGGAACTGCGTCAGGAGATGATCGGCAAGGCGAACGGTCGCTCGACCTTCCCGCAGATCTTTATCGACGGCACACATGTCGGCGGCTGCGACGATCTGCACGCACTCGACCGGGCCGGCAAGCTGGACCCGATGCTGGCGCACTGAGAGGTATCTACCATGGCTTTCAAAGCTGCCGCCATCCAGATGTGCTCCGGCGTCGATCCGGAAAAGAACGCTGCCGACATGGCGCGGCTGGTGCGGGAAGCTGCGGCTCACGGCGCGATCTATATCCAGACCCCGGAGATGACCGGCTTCCTGCGGCGGGACCGCAAGGCCATGCGTGCCGTGCTGCGCGACGAGGCAGGCGATATCATCGTTTCGACCGCCCGCAGCCTCGCGAGCGAACTCGGCATCCATCTGCATGTCGGCTCGACGGCGATTGCGGTCGATGGCGGCAAGATCGCCAACCGCGCCTTCCTCTTTGCGCCCAGCGGCCGGCAGGTCTGCACCTATGACAAGATTCATATGTTCGATGTCGATCTGGACAATGGCGAGAGCTGGCGCGAAAGCTCGGCCTACGAGCCCGGCAGCGAAGCGCGCGTCGTCGACCTGCCGTTCGGCAAGCTCGGTTTTGCGATCTGCTACGACGTCCGTTTTCCGCAGCTTTTCCGGACAGAAGCCTTGGCCGGGGCCGAAATCCTGACCGTGCCGGCCGCCTTCACCCGCCAGACCGGCGAGGCCCATTGGGAAATCCTGCTGCGTGCCCGTGCGATCGAGAACGGTGCCTTCGTGATCGCCGCCGCTCAGGCCGGCGTGCATGAAGACGGCCGCGAGACATTTGGCCATTCGATGATCGTCGATCCCTGGGGCAGGGTGCTGGCATCCGCCGGCGGCAGCGGCGAGGGCGTCGTGCTGGCCGAGATCGATATTGCCGCCGTTGCTGCGGCGCGGGGGAAGATCCCGAACCTCAAGAACGCCCGCGAGTTCTCGCTCGATGCGGTTACGGACGCGGCGGGAGAGGTGGCCGCTTGATCAAGTATTCCCTCTCCTGCGACAATGCCCACACGTTCGAAGGCTGGTTCTCGGAAAGCGCCGATTTCGACCGGCAGGTGGCGAGCGGGTTCCTCACCTGTCCGGTCTGCAATTCCGCCTCGATCTCCAAGACGCTGATGGCGCCCTCTGTTTCGACCGCCCGAAAGAAGGAAGAGAAGCAGGCGATGGTGATGGATCTCGCCCGCCAGGAGGCTATCGCCAAGCTCAAGGAAGCGGTTGCGGCGATCAGGGCCAATGCCGAGGACGTCGGCGAAAAGTTTCCCGAGGAAGCCCGCAAGATTCACTATGGCGAGGCGGATGCCCGCGGCATCATCGGCCAGGCGAGCCTCGGCGAGGTGCGCGAACTGCTCGACGAGGGCATTGAGATCGCGCCGCTGCCGATCATTCCCGAAGACGCGAACTGAACGAGCGGCAATGGCCGGCGTTGGTGCTCTGGTGGAGCGAGCGCATACTCACGCCCCTATCGCGGCTGCAATACTACCGCGGATCAGCTTTCTCAAAATCACGCCGGCCGCTTGGCCAGCATCATGTAGTTGACGTCCATATCCGGCGACAGATTCCAGCGATCCTGGAGGGGGTTGAAGAAGACGCCGGTGCGATGGATGATGTCCATGCCGGCTGAGGAGATCGGTCTTTCGAGCTCTTCCGGGCGGACCAGCTTTTCGTATTGATGGGTGCCGCGGGGCAGCCAGCGCAGGATGTTCTCGGCGGCAAAAATCGCCAGCGCTCCGGCCTTGAAGGTGCGATTAATGGTGGCGACGAACATCAGGCCGCCGGGGCGGACCATGTTGGCGCAGGTGGTGATGAAGAAATTCACGTCCGAAACGTGCTCCACGACCTCCATGTTCAGCACGACGTCGAACGTCTCGCCGGCTTCGGCGAGCTGCTCGGCGGTAACGGCGCGGTAGTCCACCGAGGTTCCGGTTTCCGCCGCATGGGTGGAGGCGATGCCGATGTTCTTTTCCGACGGGTCGGCGCCGACGACAGTCGCGCCCATGCGGGCGATCGGCTCGGAGAGCAGCCCGCCGCCGCAGCCGATATCGAGGATGCGCAGGCCGGAAAGCGGCAGGTGGCTCTTCGGATCCCGGCCGAAATTTTCGCAGATGCGGTCGCGGAGATAGGCGAGGCGCACGGGGTTGAACTTGTGGAGCGGCTTGAACTTGCCGGTCGGGTCCCACCACTCCGCGGCCATGGCGGAAAACCGGTCGACTTCGCTTTGGTCAATCGTAGTACGGGGATCGATCGTGCTGCGGGCGGCTTCGGTCATGGCTCGACTCCTTGTTCCGATGTTGAAGTCGGATGCAGCGGACGAGAAGTCAAGAGATGTTTCTTGGCGCGCCGCCTTGCCGCAACGAAGATGCAGGCGCGGAGCACGTCGAGATTCGGTTCATCGATGGCTAGCTGCTGAAGCTTCTGCATGGTCTGTCTGAAGAGTTCATAATGTTGCGGTTCGCGATTGGCGATGCAATGCGGAAGATCGGCGCATGCCTTGCCGCTCAAACCGATTTCCTGCTGGGCGCGAACTTTCCAGTTCTGATGCATCGATGGCAGCATCGGGCCGCTGCAGACACGCCGGCGGCGGCAGGCGCGCAAACGGCAGAAGCCGCTGTCCAGAAAGCAGATCGACGCCGTGGCGCGGCATAATTCCTCATGCTGTTCGGCGCGAAGCTTTTCGTAATCGCTAAGGTCTGGCTTATCCATGTTCTTCCTTGCCTAATCTCAAGGCGTACTCATCCCTTGGTGCTTTTGCGTTTCATCCTCGGGTTAAACCCGAGGATCGGCCGGGACACGTCGTGTGCCTCGTATGAAATTAGTTAGGTGACACGCGACGTGTCCCGTTCGGTGTATTTTTCCGCGCAACTCCGGTCCCTCTGCGGCGGCATGGGCTTATTTCCTTGCGGATGCCATACCGGGTTGTGTGCGACACACGCACGCCCCGCCATAAGGCGAGAGGGAGACCATTTTCTGCGCAGCCCCTGACAACCCGCCTGCATGACGGCAGACCACCAAGGCACCGGTCCCATCTCGCCGGTTATGCGGGCCGGTGTAGCCGAAACGGGACGAAGGGATTTTAGGCATGGATCGTAAGGCGGGGATGCGAGGGGATGAGTTTTCGTCTATGTCTTTGAAAAGGTGCAGGGCACAGAAGGCAGTCGTCCTCGCTTCGGGACAAGGAGGGCGGGGCAAGGGTGGAAAGCCGGGAGGAGGGCAAGATGGCGATCACGGTTGAGCGATTGAAGGAGCTGCTTGCCTTCGAGGAGGTCTCCATGACGCTGGCGGACAGTTCGGCGGAGATCCACGACGGCTATATTCTCGAAAGGTTGCGTTTTCGGCTAGAGGATGGCGCGGAGGTCCGGGGCTTCCTCACCCGGCCGAGCGAAGGGTTTCTCACCCGCGGCCCGGCGATCGTCTATGCGCATGCACATGGCGCCCGCTGGGATATCGGCGCATCCGAACTGATCGACGGCCGACCGGCCCTGCTCGATGCCCCCGGGCCGGTTCTGGCGCGCGAGGGATATGTGGCGCTCTGCATCGACATGCCGACGTTTGGCGAGCGCGCCGGGGTGACCGAGGAAGCGGCGACCAAGGCGGCGCTCTGGCACGGCAAAACGCTGTTCGGGCAGATGCTTTCCGAACAGGCGGCGGCGCTGACCTGGCTCGCCGGCCGGCCGGAGGTCGATCCGCAAAGGATCGGCGTCTCGGGGCTGTCGATGGGGGCGACGCTTGCCTATTTCCTGGCGGCGATCGATCCGAGGGTGAAGGCGACGGCGCATCTGTGTTGTTATGCGGATTTCGCGACGCTGGTCAAAATCGGCGCCCATGATCTGCACGGGCATTACCTGACCGTGCCGGGGCTGCTCAAGGAGACCTCGATCGGCGAAATTGCCGGTCTGGTGGCGCCGCGGCCGCAGCTGATCTGCATCGGCTGCGACGACCCACTGACACCGCCGGCGGCGGTGGACTGTGCATTCGCCGAGACGGAGGCCGCCTATCTCAAGGCGCAAGCGATCGGTGCGCTGGTATTCCTGCCAGAGGTGGGTGTCGGGCACCGCGAGACGGAGGCAATGCGGAGGGCAACGTTGGCCTTCTTCAAGGGCTATCTGTAAAGGGGGACGCGCAGGTCAAAAGCGGTCGTAGAGGCTGCGGCTTGCTCAACCTGCCTTGATCGCTCGCATCTGCCGGTCGAGCGTATTGTACGCTGCCTGTATAATGTCGAGATCCTTCATGGCGCCGATCGCGGCAATCTCCTTCATCAGCTCGCCAATTGCGGTATCGATGGCGGGGGCGGGCCTAGCGGCAGCAGCGGCCGCGGCAGTTGCAAGCCCTTCGGCAGAACCGCCAAGAACGTAAAAAAGTTCTATCGCGGCCACGAGACAGGCCTGGCTACGCTGCTCCTGGTCGAAGGTGAAATTTTCACCCACGCTTGCCGTTACCAGTGCGACAGCTCTGTTCTGATACTCGCCCATGATCTTTCCCGATGATGACGCTTAGCCCCAGGGGCATATTAGCGTTCATTTTCTTATCATCGGGTTATCAGCTTGCCCTAATGAACCGCCGCAAGGCGGCGGTTCATGTCCCCTTCACCCTCAATCCATTCCGATCGAACAGGTGCAGCGGAGCGCCGGCGACGGAGAGGTAAGCTTCGTCGCCCGGGGAAATGAGCTTCTGGCCGGGAACGACGGCGAGGAGCTTTTCGCCTTGTAGATCCGCGTGGATGACCGTTTCCGAGCCGAGCGCTTCGACGAGGCGCACCTTCACCTTAAGGCTTCCCGGATCATTGGCGAGCGTGATGTGCTGTGGGCGGATGCCGATCGTCAGCTTGTCGCCGACGGACAGGGAATGGCCCGAGAACGGCACGAGCAGGCGGTGGCCGCCCGCGGTCGTAAGCGTCGCCGTGCCGGTTTCCAGCTCGGCGACCTCGCCGGCCAGGAAGTTCATGTGGGGTGCGCCGATGAAGCCGGCGACGAAGCGGTTGGCGGGCGTGTTGTAGAGGTCGAGCGGGGTGCCGACCTGTTCGATCTTGCCGGCGCGCATGACCACGATGCGGTGGGCCAATGTCATCGCCTCAACCTGGTCGTGGGTAACGTAGATCATCGTCGAGCCGAGGCGGGCGTGGAGAGCGGCGAGTTCCGCACGGGTCGAGACGCGCAGTTCGGCGTCGAGGTTCGACAGCGGCTCGTCGAGCAGGAAGGCGGTCGGGCGGCGCACGATGGCGCGGCCGATCGCGACGCGCTGGCGCTGGCCGCCGGAAAGCTGGCCGGGCCGGCGTTCGAGATAGGGCTCGATCTCCAGCATGCGGGCGGCTTCGGTGATGCGCTCGGCCACCTCGGCCTTGGGCATGTTGGAATTTTCAAGGCCAAAGGCGAGGTTCTGGCGCACGCTCATGTGGGGATAGAGCGCATAGGACTGGAAGACCATGGCAAGGCCGCGGTCGGCGGCTGACACTTCGTTGACGCGCTTGCCGTCGATCTCGATCTCGCCGCCGGTGACCTTTTCAAGGCCGGCGATGGTGCGCAGCAAGGTCGATTTTCCGCAGCCGGACGGGCCGACGAAAACGATGAACTCGCCGTCCTTGATATCGAGGTCGATGTCCTTCAGGACGTCGACTGCGCCGAAGGACTTCTTGATTTTGGTGAGGGTGATCTCGCCCATCGGTGATCCTTACTTCAGGCCGGTGCCGGCAATGCCGGTGGTGATGAAACGCTGCAGGAAGATGAAGACAAGCACGACCGGGATCATGGTCACGACCGTCATCGCCAGGATGAAGTGCCACTGGACGTTCAGTTCGCCGGAATAGATGCTCAGCCCCACTTGAAGGGTATAGAGTTCGCGCCGCGACAATACGATCAGCGGCCACAGGAAGTCGTTCCAGCGCCAGACGACCGAGAAGATCGCCAGAACCGCGAGCGCCGGTGCCGTCAGCGGCAGGACGATACGCCAGTAGATCTGCCATTCGGACGCCTTGTCCATGCGCGCGGCGTCGATCAGCTCGTCGGGGATGGTCAGCATGTACTGACGCAGGATGAACACGCCGGTCGGTGTCGCGACCGTCGGCAGGATGACGCCCCAGAGGTTGTTGAACAGGCCGAGCGACGAGATGATCGAATAGAGCGGCACCATGATCACCGAGAGCGGCACCATCAGCGTCGCAAGGATGATCAGCATGGCGAGCGAGCGGCCGCGGAACTCGTATTTCGACAGCGCGAAGGCGGCCATGGAATTGACGATCAGGGTGATCAGCGTCGCCGTCACCGTCACGAAGACCGAGTTCCACAGGTAGCGCAGGAAATCGAACTGGGTGAAGGGCGTCGTGTAGTTTTCCGTGGCGAACGAGACCGAACGTACCGGGGTGCGGTCGTTGATGTTGACGCGGACGATTTCTCCGGGCGTCGTCGGATCGACCATCTGGGCGACGAGACCGATGCGGCGCACCTCGGCCAGCACCTTGGTCGAACCGTCCGGCATCTTGGCTTCGAAGAGCTGCAACGGCTTGTCGTAACCCTGGACTGTCGCCTGGCTGGTGACGTAGGGCAGGATCGACGGCGGGAATTCGGCAAGGGCTGCCGGCGTCTTGAAGGACGAGAAGGCGAGCCAGACGGCCGGGCCGAACATGATGATCAGGCCGCCGACGAGCCAGACCCAGGTGACGATATCCGTCCAGTGCCAGCTTTTGCCGCCGCGGCGGCGCAGAATGAAGCGAGAGGCGACACCCATCAGCGTTTCCCCTTCTTTTCGCCACGCTGGCCTATGCCGAGCTGGATCAGTGTCAGGACGACGAGCACGAGGCCCATCAGGATCGAGGCGGCTGCGGCAAGGCCCGGATTGCGGAGCGTCGAGGCAAAGCCGGTCTCGTAGATGTACTGGGTCAGATAGAGCGTGCTGGTGCCCGGACCGCCGCCGGTCAGCACGTAGACCTCGTCGAAGATCTGCACGGCCTTGATCAGGGCGAGGACCACGACGACCAGAAGGTTCGGCGCGAGAAGCGGCAGCGTGATGCGCCGGAAGACGCGCGCCGGCTTGGTGCCGTCCATCTCGGCAGCTTCATAGAGATCCTTCGGGATCGCCTGCAGGCCGGCGAGCAGGATCAGAGTGTAGAGGCCCATATGCGCCCAGATCGAGACGCCGATCGTGGCGATGAAGGTCCAGTTGCGGTCGGTAAGCCAGGTATAGGGCTCGATGCCGAACTGGTAGAGGCCGAAATTCAGGAGGCCCTGGCGCTGCAGGATCCACTTCCAGATCAGGCCGACCACGACGGGCGACAGGAGGACCGGGAAAAAGAACACGGCGCGCCAGAAGGAGCGGGCGGCGAGATCGCGGTTGAGGATCAATGCCGTAATCAGCGACAGGCCGATCATCAGCGCCACCTGCAGGATCACGAACCAGAACGTGTTGCCGACGGCGGCCCAGAAGGCATCCTCCTGGCAGGACATCGGGTCGAGGTAGTTCGTGCAGGTGAAGAGGCGCTGATACTGCTCGGCGCCGACGAAATTGCGCTCGGAAAGGAAGAAGGCTGTGCCGCCGGTCATCGAATAGACGAAGTTGATGACGAGGGGCAGGAGCACGAAAATGCCGAAGATCAGCATGTTCGGGGCGAGGAACACGGCCGCCATGCCGCCGATGCCGGCCGCTTTCTGGACGGCGCGGAGCGGTATGTCGATGATGCGCATCAGGAGATGCACGGGCGCCATGAGAAGGCTGCCGAGACGGTCTGTGAGAGACGTCGTGCTCATGTTCGTATTCCATCCCTCCTTGTCTTCTTGTCCGGATGGCGAGGCTCGCCCCTCATCCGCCTGCCGGCACCTTCTCCCCGCGGGCGGGGAGAAGGGATATGCCGCGCCGTCGCCGGTCCCCCTCGCCCCGCTTGCGGGTAGAGGGTGCGCCGAGCGGAGCGGAGGCGGGGTGAGGGGCTCACCCCAATGCTGTCATCAAAGGCCGCTGTCCTTGACCTTCTGGGCGATGTCGGCGTCGATGCGCGTGAAAGCGTCATCGAGTTTCAGTTCGCCGGCCAGCGTCTGACCGACGCGGGTGACGATCGCGGCATAGACCGTGTCGGACCAGCGCCAGCCGGGCAGCTTCAGGGCGGTATCGGCCGTGGTCTTGGATGCCTCGACATATTTGGTCAGGGCAGCCTTGGCGAAGGCGTTGTCGGTCTTGAAATCGAGGCCGCCCTTGTCGACGACGCCCTTGTGGCCAGGCAGGAAGAGGGTGCGCTCGGAGAATTCCTTGACGACTTTCTCCTGGGCGAACCAGTCCATGACGGCGGCGACGTCCTTCGGGTTCTTGGTATATTTCACGGCGACGAGTGCCGCGCCGCCGGGCATGCCGGTGCAGGCTGCCGGGCCGCAGGGGCTGCCGGTCGCCACCCAGTCAAAGCTGTTGCCGATCTTGGTGGTGAGGTTCGCCACCTGCCAGGAACCGGAATAATAGAAGGCGAGCTGGCCGTTGATGAAATCTTCGGCCGCGGCACGGTAGGTCGAGCCGGCAGCCGAGACCCAGACGTCCTTGGCAAAGGAGCCTTCGCCGACCCAACCGACGAACTTGGTCAGGAAGTCCTTGGCGCCCTTGTCGAGCGGAGCCGGCTTGCCGTCCTTGCCGACATAGTTGGCGCCGTAGGACAGGAGCGGAGCAGTCAGGCGGTGGCCGGAGCGGTCGATCGCCATGGCGAACGGAAGCTTCTGGCTATCCTTGACCTTTTTGGAAGCAGCCGCCCATTCTTCCCAGGTGGCCTTGGGGCCTGGAAGCGGAACGCCCGCCTGGTCGAACAGGGTCTTGTTGGCATAACCGCCGGTCAGGGTGATCTGCGTCATGAAGCCGGAGATCTGCTTGGAGCCGTCCGGACGCATCCAGTCGGCCTGGGCGCCGAAATTATCGTCCCAGTACTTGGCGTCCTTGACCAGCGGGCGCAGGTCGAGCCAGTGCCTGGAGAGGTCCTTGATCGCCGTGACGCGGGCGATGTCCGGGCCGTTGCCGGCTTCGAGCTGCACGGGCAGCTGGTCCTTGATGACGCTGTAGGCAACGTTGTCGAGGATGACGTTGATGCCCGGGTTTTCCTTCATGAAACGGCCGACGAGGTCCTTCATGACGTCGCCTTCGACGCCGTCCGAATACCACATGATCCGCACGTCGCCGGCATGTGCTGCCGTCGACATGAGAAGGGCGAGCGCAGCGCCCGCCAGAAGCGATTTGGTTTTCATGCTCATTTCCTCCTCTGAATGGACGGGCCTCCACCCGTCCGGTTTTTAGATCACGAAGCGCTCAGCATCGTTGCTTCGCCTTTTACTGTGTAATCCGCCCGCGCGATGACGCGGCCTTCGGCTTCCACGGAGCCGTCTTTCCTGAAGCGGACGGTACCATATTCCGGGTCCTCGACAACGACGGTGCCATCGGATTCCTGTCTTGGGGCGAGTCCGCTGAAGCGGTACTCGACGGCAGTGAGATTGTCCGCTTCGCAGACGCGGACGATCCAGCGGGTCTTCTGGCCGTACTGGCGCAGTTCAGCCCCTGCCGACGGGCCTTCGGTGACGGCCTCCAGCTTCGAGGCGGTGCGCAGCATGACGGCGCCCTTGCCGGAGCGGGCAAGCGCCACGCCGCCGGAAACAAGCGTTTCGTCGAACTCGGCCTTGGGGAACCAGGCATGGGTGAAATCCGGCTGTTCCTCATAGGTGGTGAATTCGAGGACGGCGAGGCCGCGATACTGCTGGGCGCGCGGAATGGTGCCGCAGCCGCCCCAATAGGATGGTCGGCCGTAGCCGAACTGGATGGTTTCGCCTGGATGGTTGATCCAGATCGCCGCTTCCGGTTTATCGCCGAGACGCAGGTGCAGGATGGTTTCCTGGTAACCCCATTCGTCCCAGCGGTAATGAACCGTCGAGCCCATGGCGAAGTGCTCGCCCTTGTAGTGATAGAGAGCGGCAAAGGAGTTTTCGCCCTGGGCGAAACGCCATTCCTGGTGCTGGCTCCCGCGGTGATCGGCAATCGCGGCGAACTCGGCCGGGATTTCGAGACCATGGTCGCGCAGGCAGACGGCCATCTGCGGCAGGCAGTGGACGCGGCGGCCATACCAGCCCTTGCCCCAGAGCAGGCGGGCGACGCCGGACAGTTCCAGCGAGCGGCCGGCACAGAGCGTGTGCTCGTAGGAGCGGCCCTGCGCTGCCGTCACCATGCCGTGATGGGCGGAGCGGGCCATGATTTCGCAGAGGCGGACGATGCCGGCCTTGGCGCGGTCGGCGATATCCCTGTCAGGCGAAAGGGCTGCAAGCGCCGTCAGGCCCTTGAGATCGATCGGGAAATAGGGGGCGGAGTTGAACTCGGCCATTTCCCAGTGCTCGAAATGGTCGAGCCAGGCGCGGACGCGGGCGGCACCGACCTTTGCCTGCTCCGAACCCTTGCGGCCGGAGCGGACGAAGGTGGCGTCGGGCAAGAGACTGCCGCCGAGATAGGCCGAGGTGTGGAACAGCAGCGCGTGGTTTTCGGAGAAATACCACTGCACATCGTTACCCGGCTCATCCATCCAGTAGCGGTAGTTGAGGATGGCGCCGTCGATGCGGGCACGGGTCTTCTCGTTGATGTCCTTGCCCCAGACGGTGCGCGACCAGATGAGCGGCACCAGCGAGAAGTCGGCGCAGTCGTGGCAATCCTCGATCGAGGGCAGGATTTCCTCGATCATCGCATCCGTATCGGGCCCGGAACGGCCGCTCGCGAGACGGGCGAAGGCGCGCACTGTATCGCGTTCGGAATTCTCGGAAATCTGCGTCAGGGTCTCGGTGATACGATCGCTCAGCGATGCAGGAGCCTGTCCCTGGCTTTCGGCGTGGCAGATCTCGACGCCGAGCGAACGGGACACGACGAAGCCGCCGGCATTGAGGGTGATGCGGAAGTGGCGGAAGTCGGCGGGCGCCTTTTCCGACGGGCCGATATTGAGGCTGGTGGCGCCGGCGGCCAGGGTGAAGTCGAAATCGAAGCGCTCGCGCGACATGAAATCGCCTTCGACCGCGACATTGACCTTCACCTCGACCGGCAGGGGCGCGGAGAGAAGCAGGGTGATATCGCCGCCGAAATAGTGCTGGCGGTCGAAATACATGGTGTCGAGCGCCTTTTCGAGGCTTGCGGCGACGGGGCTCGTGACAGGAACCGGCAGGGCGACACTGGCGGCCGGGCCGGAGACGTAGTCGAACTGATAGAAATAGCGGGCGTCACGCTCGGCAAGATCATCGAAGAACAGCGTGATCTCGTTGAGGCCGGCGACCAGCGGCAGTTCGAATTCCTGCTTGGCTTCGAGATTGCGGCTGTAGGGCGCCATCCAGCCGGCTTCCTCGCCGTTGACCCAGATGACCGCGCCGCCGCAGGTGCCGAGGCGAATCTTTGCGGTGCCGGCGGTTTCTGCTTCGATATAGGTGCGGGTCCAGCTGGCAAGCCGGGTCGGGCGAAACCAGAAGCCGGAGAGATCGAGCCGCGGCGAACCGAAAGGCAGCCACCAGCGGGTGGCATCGAAGGAGCCGCGGACATCCGGGCGCTTGCCGCGATAGGTCTCGGCAAAGATGGTGCGGCAGGGATATTCGTGCGGAATGAAGTTCTTGACCTTGGTCAGGAAGAAGAACGGGTCCATCTCGCCCTTCATCGGGGCATCGGGCACGTCGAAACGCTCTTCGGCGATGCCGCCGAGCTGCCAGTACCGGACGGCTTCGCCCGGCTTTAACGTCTTTCGCATCCAGTTTGCTTCGGGATTCATGGCAGTCTTATCTCAGCTCGCTCAGGGCCACGGGGGCCACGTCGTTGTATTCCTGGTTTTCGCCGGTCATGCCCCAGACGAAGGCGTATTGTGCGGTGCCGGCGCCCATATGGATTGACCAGGCGGGCGAGAGAACCGCGTCAAGGTTCTTGACCACGAGATGGCGCGTCTCTTCCGGGCGACCCATCAGGTGGATGACCCGTTCCTCTTCCGGCAGGTCGAAATAGCAATAGGCCTCCATGCGGCGCTCATGCAGATGAGGCGGCATGGTGTTCCAGATGCTGCCGTCGGCAAGATCGGTGATGCCGAGCAGAAGCAGGCAGGACGGCGTGACTTCCGGATGGATGTACATGCGCAGGTTCCGCAGATTGGCGCGCTTGGGATCGCCGAATGTCAGCATCTTGGATTCCGCCCGCTTGATGAGGCGGTGCGGAATGTCGGCGCCTGCAGGAACGGAGTTCATGTAGAAGCGGGCCGGCTTTTCGGCCGAGGCGCTGGCGACGGAGATTTCCTGGGCGCCGCGGCCGACATAGAGCACGTCGCGGTTTTCCAGGGTGAAACTCTTGCCGTCGATCGAGACGACGCCGGTGCCGCCGAGATTGGCTATGCCCATTTCACGGGCCGACAGCAGGAAGGGCGTGCCGATCTCTTCGCCCGAACCGAAGCTCAGGGTGGACGATGTCGGAACCGCGCCGCCGAGGATCAGCCGGTCGACATGGGTATAGGTGAAGCTGACCTTGTTCGCCTGGAAAAGGTCTTCCATCAGGAATTCGGCGCGCAGGCGCGCGGTGTCGTAGGTCTTGATGTCGTTGGGGCCAGCCCCGTAGAGAACCTTCATCGTCATGCCGCCTCGTCTCCCGGTTCCACATGCCGGATGGCTTCGGAGAGGCAGAGGATCGAAAGCGCCTGTCCGTAGCCGGTCGGCTGGATCGGGATATCCCGATAGAATTGCAGATCATGGCCCATGCGCGTCCCATAGGAGACGTTGAGCACGGTGCCTGTTTCGTCGATATTGGCGAGCACCGCTTCAACGGCCTTGAGGCCGGCGACGCGCCATTCATGGGTGCCGAGGCCGAGGCGGTAACCCTTGAGCAGGCCGTAACCAAAACCCGCCGTCGCCGAAATCTCCTCGTAGGAGGACGGGTCGTCGAGCAGGGTGCGCCAGGCGCCGGAAGCGGCCTGCAGCGGCAGCAGTGCATTGACCTGCGCCGTCAGCACGCCGAGCAGGAAATCCTTTACCGGCTTCGAAACCTCGGCGAGATCGAATAGGTCGAGCATGCCGGCGGTGATCCAGGCATTGCCGCGCGCCCAGCGGGCTTCCGCAAAATTATGACGGCCCTGGAACGTCCAGCCGTGGAACCAGAGGCCGGTCTTCGTGTCGGCGAGGTAACGGGAATGGACGAGGAACTGCTTTGATGCCTCATCGACCAGCTCGCGGCGACCGCTCGCCTCGCCGTAGGAGGCGAGGAAGAGGGCGACCATATAAAGCGTATCGTCCCAGAGCTCGTCGTCATTGACCTTGTCGGAGACGTGGTGCTCGAAGGCGCCTTCCTCGGTGCGGCCCATTTGCGCCATGACGCGGTCTGCCCAGGCGTCGAGAACCGGCTTCCAGCGCGGGTCGCGGGTTTCGCGCCAGAGGACGGAAAGGCCGAGCATCGGTGCCGTGGTGTTGACGTTGAGCGTCGGGAGCCCGGCTTCGATGCGGGACGCGTACCAGTTCTCGATCAGCGTCTTCAAATCTTCGCGACCGGTGAACAGCCACAGACGGATCAGGCCGTAGAGGCCGACGCCCTGCGGCCATTCCCAGCTTTCGAAAGAGATATAGTCGCCAGCGGTCCCGTCGAGATTGGGTTCGTGGAAACGGCCATCGTCGCGAAGCCCGGTCATGCCGGTCACGAGGCGGTCAAGCTTTTCACGGATGTCCCGGGCTGAAAGGCCCATGTCTCAATTCCTCCCTTTGCTGCAGCATTTGCTGCGCAGCATTTTCGATCCGCTTCTCCCGAGCGATGGCCCCATGAAAACATCTGAAAATTGATTGCGCAATCTGAAAATTTTTTGCAGTGTGCGCATCGGTGATGGGAGGACGTGATGGCGACGACGATCGTGCCGGGCAAGCGCGGCAAGAAAAGCCGGCGGGTGCGGCTGGAGGATATTGCGGGAAAGGTGGGCGTGTCGCTGAGCACCGTGTCACGGGCACTGGCCGGCGAGAAGGGCGTGCGCGCGGACATCCGCCAGCGGATCATGGAGGCGGCGAAGGACGCCAATTACGCGATGCCGACGCCGGTCGCCGGCAAGAAGGTAATTCTGGCAGCTTCGAGCGCGGCGATGATCGATTACGTCCGCAACCAGTTCACGCTCTACGTCCTGGAAGGGTTGCGGGACCGCGCCCAGGCTCTCGGGCTCGACATCGTCACCCGCGCCGTCGCTGATCAGTCGGAGGAAAAGGTGGTGCTGGAAGAGGCGCGGGTCGATCCGGACGTTGCGGGACTGCTGTTTCTGACCGTCGACGACGAAGGAATGCTCGAGGCCACCCGCGGCTTCGGCAAGCCGGTCGTGCTGATCAACGGTGACGATCCGATGATGCGGCTGTCGAGCGTGACCCCCTGCAATCGGTCGGCGGCGCATATGGCCACCGACTATCTCATCCGGCTGGGCCACAAACGCATCCTCTTCCTGATGCGTCCGGGCCGGCGGACGATCGACCGGCGCCGCGAAGGCTGGCAGGATGCCTTCCAGCATCACGGTTTGCCTTGTCCCCCGGATCTCGTCGTGCCGGTCGAGGACTGGCTGCCGGAGCTCGCCGCCCAGGCGATCAGCGAGCGGTTGCGCAGGAACGGGCCTGATTTTACGGCCGTGCTGACGGCGGGCGACAGTCTCGCCGTCGGCGCGATGATGGGGGTCCAGCAGATGGGTTATACCGTGCCGGGCGACGTTTCGGTGATGGGCATGGACGACCTGCCGCAGGCCGCCTTCCTCAACCCGCCGCTGACCACCGTGCATATTCCGATGCGCGAACTCGGGGCCGTGGCACTCGATCTTTTGCGGGACGGGATGACCGGATTTGCAAATCCGGCGCGGCGGGTGGAACTTGCTTGTCACATTGCTGAGCGGCAGTCGACCGGGCCGGCCAAAGGCTAACCCCGGCCAAGACGTTTATTCATGCGCCATTCAGAGCCGTGCTGGAACAATGGGAATGTCTCGAACATTGATATCCGGCGAAATCCGTTCGGCAGTTGGTCAGTCCGGTTCGCGCGTTATTCGGTTTCTCAGGAGGAAGCCCGTGAAGAAAATTCTGATGTCCGTTGCGGCACTTTGCGCCCTGTTTGTGGCGCCGTCGATTGCGGATGCGGCTGTGCGCGGCGTTGCCACGGCCAATGTCAACATGCGGTCCGGGCCGAGCACTGGCTATCCGGCCGTCGACGTCATACCGGTCGGTGCGGCGGTAACGATCTACGGCTGCATGAGCAGCGTCAACTGGTGCGACGTCGCCTTCGTCGGCGGACGCGGCTGGGTATCGGGCAATTACGTGCAGGCGAGCTATCGTTCCAACCGCGTCTATGTCGCTCCCGACTATTACGAGGGCCTCGGCATTCCGATGGTCACGTTCGACGTCGGCAACTATTGGGGCCGCTACTATCGCAACCGCGACTTCTACCGCGATCGCGATCGCTGGGACCGCTACGACTGGAGACGGGAATCGCGTCTTCCGCCGCCTCCGCCCCCGCCGCCGCGCTGGGATCGTGACGGAGCCCCACGGTGGGACCGGGATCGCAGCTGGAGCCCGGGCGACCGGCAGCCGCCGCGTCCGCCAGTCTGGCAGGGAGATCGCGACCGTTTCGACCTTTACCGTGACCGGGTTGATCGCAGCCCGCCGCCGCCGCGTTTCGACCGTCGCGATGAGAACCAGCAAGCCCGGCCGCAGCGTGTCGAGCGCAGAGACGATCGCCGTGGGCCGCTGCGCCCTGACCCCCGGGAGGAGCAGCAGGCTCAACAGCCCGATGCCAATCCCGCGGTGCAGCCCGATGCTCCCAGGCGGCCATGCCTCGGTGCGGGCTGCAACCCGAACCGCTAACCCATCGATGATCTCGAAAGGCCACCACCGGGTGGCCTTTTTACGTCCGGCATTGCGACACCTTTATACGGAGCGTACCGTTCGCCTATGTTCTGACCATTGCGCCTTTTCAGCCTTTTCGATAAGAGACCCCGCAACTTGATGATCCTGTCATAAACGATGGGATTTCGAGGCGGTTTGAAAGCAGACGCCCAAGGCTCCCCAAGCCTTGAGGCGAAACAGTGGTTTTGGTCGGTATGGCTCGCATCGTCATGAAGTTCGGCGGCACTTCGGTCGCCAATCTCGAACGCATTCACAATGTCGCGCGCCATGTGAAACGGGAGGTCGAAGCCGGACACGAGGTCGCGGTGGTCGTCTCGGCGATGTCGGGCAAGACCAACGAGCTTGTCGGCTGGGTTCAGGACATGCCGAAGGTCTCCGGCGCCAATTCGCCTTTCTACGATGCGCGCGAATATGATGCGGTCGTGGCATCCGGCGAACAGGTGACGTCCGGCATCCTCGCCATCGCGCTGCAGTCGATGGGCATCAACGCCCGGTCCTGGCAGGGCTGGCAGATCCCGATCCGCACCGACAGTGCCCATGGCGCGGCGCGGATCATGGAGATCGACGGTTCCGAGATCGTCAAGCGGATGGGCGAGGGCCAGGTGGCCGTCGTCGCCGGATTCCAGGGGCTCGGCCCCGACAACCGGATCGCCACGCTCGGCCGCGGCGGTTCCGATACGTCGGCGGTGGCGATCGCGGCCGCGGTCAAGGCCGACCGCTGCGACATCTATACGGATGTCGACGGCGTCTATACGACCGACCCGCGCATCGTGCCCCAGGCGCGCCGCATGAAGAAGGTCTCCTTCGAGGAAATGCTCGAAATGGCCTCGCTCGGCTCGAAGGTTCTGCAGGTGCGCTCGGTCGAGCTCGCCATGGTCCACAAGGTCCGCACTTTCGTGCGTTCCAGTTTCGAGGATCCCGATGCGCCGGGCATGGGTGACCTTTTGAACCCGCCCGGTACTTTGATTTGCGACGAGGAAGAAATCGTGGAACAGGAAGTCGTCACCGGCATCGCCTATGCCAAGGATGAAGCGCAGATTTCGCTCCGGCGTCTTGCCGACCGGCCGGGCGTGTCGGCTGCGATTTTCGGCCCGCTCGCCGAAGCGCATATCAATGTCGACATGATCGTGCAGAACACGTCGGAAGACGGCTCGCGCACCGACATGACCTTCACCGTACCTTCGGGTGACGTGCAGAAGGCCATGAAGGTGCTCGACGACAACAAGGAAAAAATCGGCTTCGACGTTGTCCAGACCGAATCAGGTTTGGCGAAAGTCTCGGTCATCGGCATCGGCATGCGCAGCCATGCGGGCGTTGCCGCGCATGCTTTCAAGGCACTTGCCGAAAAATCCATCAACATCAAGGCGATCACCACCTCGGAAATCAAGATTTCGATCCTGATCGATGGTGCTTATTCCGAACTCGCTGTTCGGACTTTGCATTCCGCGTACGGTCTCGATAAGAGTTGAGAACGAACCGTTTGGACGCGCTGGCCGTTGGGCGCGCGGTCTTTCGGTTGGGGTGACCTCGTTTCGGGAGAGCATAGGCGATGAGAGACCTGTCGGCAGGTCCGCGCGTTCTGTTGAAGCGGCTACGCGAGTTGATGGCGGAGCCGCTCGAGCCACAGGAGCGCCTTGACCGGATCGTCCGCCAGATCGCCAGCAACATGGTGGCCGAGGTCTGCTCGGTCTATGTGCTCCGCTCCGACGGCGTTCTCGAACTCTACGCCACCGAAGGCCTCAACAAGGAAGCCGTCCACACTTCGCAGCTGAAGATGGGCCAGGGCCTCGTCGGCACGATCGCCGCCTCCGCGCAGCCACTCAACCTTTCCGATGCTCAGGCGCATCCGGCCTTCCGGTATCTCCCCGAAACCGGCGAAGAGATCTACCATTCCTTCCTCGGCGTGCCGATTCTCCGGGCCGGCCGCACGCTTGGCGTTCTCGTCGTCCAGAACAAGGCGAGCCGCAACTATCGCGAGGACGAGGTCGAGGCGCTCGAAACCACCGCGATGGTGATCGCCGAGATGATCGCCACCGGCGAGCTCAAGAAGATCACCCGGCCGGGCCTCGAACTGGACCTCACGCGGGCCATCACCATCGATGCCGACGCCTATAACGAAGGCATCGGCCTTGGTCATGTGGTGCTGCACGAGCCGCGCATCGTCGTCACCAATCTCCTCAACGAAGATGCAGAGAAGGAAGTGACCCGGCTGGCGGAATCGCTCGGGTCCTTGCGCATCTCCATCGACGACATGCTGTCGCGCCGCGAAGTATCCCAGGAAGGCGAGCATCGCGAGGTGCTTGAAACCTATCGGATGTTCGCTCACGACCAGGGCTGGGTCCGCCGCATGGAAGAGGCGATCCACAACGGCCTGACGGCGGAAGCCGCGGTCGAGAAGGTCCAGAGCGATACCAAGGCGCGGATGATGCGCCTGACCGATCCCTATCTGCGCGAGCGGATGCATGATTTCGACGACCTGGCCAATCGGCTTCTGCGCCAGCTGACGGGGTTTTCCGGCCGCGCCTTCGACGAAGGTTTCCCGACGGACGCCATCATTCTCGCCCGTGCCATGGGGGCCGCCGAACTGCTCGACTATCCCCGCGCCAGCCTGCGCGGCCTCGTGCTGGAAGACGGAGCGGTGACCAGCCATGTGGTGATCGTCGCACGCGCCATGGGCATTCCGGTCGTCGGCCAGGCGGCAGGTGTCGTGGCGCTCGCCGAAAACGGCGATCCGATCATCATCGACGGCGACGACGGCCAGATCCACCTGCGGCCGGTTCTCGACCTGCAGAAGGCCTACGAGGAAAAGGTACGCCTGCGGGCCCGTCGGCAGGAGCAGTTCAAGGCGCTCAGAGACGTCGAGCCGGTTACCAAGGACGGCAAGCGCATCAGCCTGCAGATGAATGCCGGCCTGCTGGTGGATCTGCCGCAGCTCGCCGAGTCCGGCGCCGACGGCATCGGCCTGTTCCGCACCGAACTGCAGTTCATGATCGCCTCGACAATGCCGAAGCTCGAGGAGCAGGAGAGTTTCTACCGCAACGTCATCAAGCAGGCGGCCGGGCGGCCGGTGACGTTCCGGACCCTCGATATCGGCGGCGACAAGGTCGTCTCCTATTTCCGTGCCCAGGAAGAAGAAAACCCGGCGCTCGGCTGGCGGGCGATCCGCCTGTCGCTGGACCGGCCCGGACTTCTGCGCACCCAACTTCGGGCGCTGCTCAGGGCCTCCGCCGGCGCCGAGCTCAAGATGATGCTGCCGATGGTGACCGAGGTTTCGGAAATCCACGCGGTGCGAGAACTGATGCAGAAGGAAGTGCAGCATCTTTCGAAATTCGGCCACAGCCTGCCGCGCAAGCTGCAGTTCGGGGCAATGCTCGAAGTGCCGGCGCTGATGTGGCAGCTCGACGAACTGATGGCGGAAGTGGATTTCGTCTCGGTCGGCTCCAACGACCTGTTCCAGTTCACCATGGCGGCCGATCGCGGCAATGCCCGGGTTTCCGATCGCTTCGACAATCTCGGCAAGCCGTTCCTGCGCATTCTGCGCGACATCGCGCGGGCCGGCGAACGGAACAAGACGGTGGTGACGCTGTGCGGTGAGATGGCGGGCAAGCCGCTGTCGGCCATGGCTCTGCTGGGGGTCGGTTTCCGCTCGGTTTCCATGTCCCCGACCTCGATCGGGCCGGTCAAGGCGATGCTGCTCGGGCTTGACATCGACAAGCTGTCCGCCGAATTGAACGCGGCGCTCGACGATATAAGGTCGCCGGAGCCGATCCGCGGGCTGCTTCTGCGGTTCGCCGAGGCCAATAATATTCCGGTTTGATGATTGAATGACGGCCACTGGTCGAGCTATGTGCTCTCACCGTCATCCTCGGGCTTGTCCCGAGGATCTGCTAACCCGTAGGCGTGGATAGATCCTCGGGACAAGCCCGAGGATGACGAATGGCATAGTTGGAGTTTTATAGTTGGCGAAGCTTCCTGTCGAAAAGATGCGCGAGCTGGAACGCCGGTTCGGCGAGATCGAGGCGCGCATGTCGGAAGGTCCGGCGGCCGACGTCTACGTCAAGCTGGCGTCCGAATATTCCGAACTGCAGCCGGTGGTGCGCAAGATCCGCGAATACGAAAAATCGATCGCCGAAGTGGCCGATCTCAGGGCGATGCTGACCGACAAGGGCACCGACCGCGAGATGCACGAGCTTGCCGAAATGGAGCTGCCGGACGCCGAGGAACGGCTCGAGACGCTGGAAAAGGACATGCAGGTCCTGCTTCTGCCGAAGGACGCGGCCGACGAGAGGAGCGCGATCCTCGAAATCCGCGCCGGCACCGGCGGCAACGAGGCAGCACTTTTCGCCGGCGATCTGTTCCGCATGTACGAGCGTTATGCCGCCACCAAGGGCTGGAAGGTCGAGGTCCTGTCGGCGAGCGAAGGCGAGGCCGGCGGCTACAAGGAAATCATCGCGACCGTGACCGGCCGCGGGGTGTTCTCGAAGCTGAAGTTCGAGTCCGGCGTGCACCGGGTGCAGCGCGTGCCCGACACGGAAGCGAGCGGCCGCATCCACACCTCGGCTGCCACCGTGGCGGTGATGCCGGAAGCCGAAGAGATCGATATCGAAATCCGGCCGGAAGACATCCGCATCGATACGATGCGTTCGTCGGGCGCTGGCGGCCAGCACGTCAACACCACGGACTCCGCGGTGCGCATCACCCACATGCCGAGCGGCATCGTGGTGACCAGTTCGGAAAAATCGCAACACCAGAACCGCGCCAAGGCGATGCAGGTGCTGCGCACCCGCCTCTACGACATGGAGCGCCAGAAGGCGGACAGCGAACGTTCCGCCGACCGCAAGAGCCAGGTCGGTTCGGGCGACCGCTCCGAGCGCATTCGTACCTACAATTTCCCCCAGGGGCGGGTGACCGATCATCGTATCAACCTGACCCTCTACAAGCTCGACCGGATGATGGAAGGCGATATCGACGAAGTGGTCGATGCGCTGATTGCCGACTACCAGGCTGGCCAACTTGCGCAGCTCGGCGAGCAACACGGATGACGACGCTTGGCGCAGCCGTCGCGGATGCCAGATCGCGGTTTTCGGCGGCGGGCCTGCCGGATGCGGCGATCGAAGCGCGGCTGCTGATCGGCGGCCTGCTCGGCCTTTCCTCGACGGACGTTTTTACCGGCGGCGACCGTGTCCTGACGGACCAGGAACTGTCCCTCGTCGAGAAAGCGGTCGCGCGGCGCTTGAAACGGGAGCCGGTGCACCGCATATTAGGGTCACGTGAATTCCACGGCATGGAGCTCCTGATTTCCAAGGAAACGCTGGAGCCGCGCCCGGACACGGAAATCCTGGTGGATTCGATGCTTGCCCATGTGAGGCAGATTGTCGCAGTCAAGGGTTCGGCACGTATCCTCGATCTTGGTACCGGGACCGGCGCGATCGTTCTGGCGCTCCTGAAGGAAAGCCCGAGGGCTCAAGGGATCGGCAGCGATATTTCGGAGGATGCTCTCCAGACAGCGACGCGGAATGCGGCGCGGTTGGGAATGTCGGAAAGATTTCAAGCGATCCGCAGCGATTGGTTCGACGCAATTTCCGGCCGGTTCGACATAATCGTGTCAAATCCGCCCTATATACGTAGCGATGTTATCCCCGCATTGGACCCGGAAGTCCGGGATTTCGATCCGCTGACAGCGCTAGATGGAGGTCCGGATGGGCTCGAAGCATATCGCGCGATTGCAGCGGGTGCAGGAGATTTCCTCGAAAAGGACGGCGTTATCGGCGTCGAGATCGGGTTCGATCAAAAGGAAACCGTGACCGCGATTTTCCGCGTCGCCGGCTTTACGCTGGCGGAGGCGGTGCGCGACTACGGCGACAATGATCGGGTTCTCGTATTTACCGTGAATCATCCTTGATTTTGCAGGCAAAAGAAAAGGCTTGGATTTCCGGAGGAAGCGGGATAGCTTGCAATTACGCACTGGGACGGCTGGGAATGAACAGCGATTCGTTCGGGTTACAGGGCAACCCTTTGATCCTTCTCTTTTCGAAGAGTTGCGAAGGTTGAACAATTCCCGGTGCGTGAATCAGTTAATTTGACTTTCACAAGCGGCAGGACGCTTTGATCGGCCTGTGCGCGGCATGCGAAGTCTTGTTCGGCTCTGTCCGACAGACCGCGTGGCCCCTTATCAGCGAAGACAGAGAATTGGTGAACGATAGATGAGGCCAGGACAGCAGAACAAACGCGGTCGAGGTCGCGGCAGTAACAACAATAACAATAGTGGCGGCGGCGGCGGTGGTGGAAATAACAACTTCAACCGCAAGGGCGGCAATCCTCTTAGCCGCACCTACGACAGCTCCGGCCCGGATGTGAAGATCCGCGGGACCGCCCAGCATATCGCCGAAAAATATAGCCAACTCGGCCGCGACGCCCAGAGCTCTGGCGACCGCGTGATGGCGGAGAACTATCTCCAGCACGCCGAACACTATAACCGCATCATTGCCGCCGCACAGGCGCAGATGCAGGACAGGTTCCAGCACGACAACCGTGGCGACTATCAGGATCGGGACGGCAACGTCCAGGATCAGGACGACATGGACAATGGCGATGGCGAGGACAATGGTTACTCGCAGCAGCCGTCCATGGACGAGGCTCCCCCAGCCGCAGGTCCAGCAACAGCAGCCCCGCCGGGAACAGCCCCGGGAGCAACGCGAGCCTCGCGAGCAGCGGGAACCCCGTGAACAACGCGAGCCCCGCGAACAACGTGACCAGCAGCGTGAACGCCCCCGCCGGGAAAATCGTCCGGAACAGCCGGCCGTTGCAGCGGTTCCGGCCCAGGTCGCAGCACCTCAGCCAGTCGCTCCGGTCGTCGATGGTTCCGGTCCGCAGCCGGTGATCGAAGGCACGCCTGCCGAAGTGGCGGTCGAGGAAGAGGCACAGGCAGAAGCCGCTCCGCGCCGCCGCCGCGCTGCCGGCAGCCGCCCGCGTCGTCCGCGTCGTGGCGAAGGCGCCGGTGAAGAGGGTGGTTCCGAAGGCGAAGCCTCGGGCGACGGCTCGCAGCCGGCCCTGGCTGATGCCGCTTCCGAATAAGCCCCACGGGCTGGTATAACGAGATCAAGAAGGCCGCTCGGGAAACCGGGCGGCCTTTTTCCGTGAGCAAAGCCCTTCTGCTTCAGGCCCGAGTTTGGCGCCGATCGCGGACGGAGCGGGCAAGCTCTTCGAGCGTCAGGACCGATGTCTCCCAATCTATGCAGCCGTCGGTGATGCTCTGGCCGTAGACGAGAGGTCTGCCGGGCACCAGATCCTGGCGGCCGCCGACGATATTGCTCTCGATCATCATGCCCTTGATGGCCATGTTGCCGGCCGCAATCTGCGTCGCGACGTTTTTGACGACCAGCGGCTGGTTCATCGGATCCTTGCCGCTGTTGGCATGGCTGGCATCGATGAGGATGCGCGGCTCCAAACCGCGTTTTGCGGCATCCCTGGAAACGGCCTCGACATCGGCCGCCTCGTAGTTCGGCTGTCTTCCGCCGCGAAGGATGACGTGACAATCCTCGTTGCCGGTCGTCGTGGCGATCGCGGCCCGGCCGTCCTTGGTCACCGCCGGAAAATGGTGCGTCTGCGAGGCGGCCAGTATGGCGTCGAGCGCAACCGCGACGCCGCCATCGGTGCCGTTCTTGAAGCCGATCGGGCAGGAGAGGCCGGATGCCAGCTGGCGATGTACCTGGCTTTCGGTCGTCCGCGCGCCGATCGCGCCCCAGCTGACGAGGTCGGCAATGTATTGCGGGGTGATCGTATCGAGGAATTCGCAGCCGGCCGGAAGGCCCGTCGCATTGATATCCAGAAGAAGCTGCCGGGCGATCCTCAAACCCTCTTCGATCCGGTAGCTGCCGTCGAGATGCGGGTCGTTCATCAGGCCCTTCCAGCCGACGGTGGTGCGCGGCTTTTCGAAATAGACGCGCATGATGATTTCGAGATCGCCACCGAAACGTCGTCGCTGCTCTTCCAGCCGGGCCGCATAGTCCCGCGCGGCAATCGGGTCATGGATGGAGCAGGGGCCGATGACGACGATCAGCCGGTCGTCCTCGCCATGCAGGATGCGGTGGACCGTGTCGCGCGTCCGGGTCACGGTCTCGGTGACCGCCTCGTTGCGCGGAATTTCGGCGATGATGTCGGCGGGGATAGTCAGCGGCGTGATCTCGACGATGCGGCGATCGTCGACAGTATTGGCGGGAGTGGCATTCAGCACGGGTATGGCTCCTGTTTGATCCTACCGTGCGGAATTGAAAAAGCCGCCAGGTAGACTAGCGGCTTGAGGGAATGTCGTTGCGTCGAAATCAGCTACGCACGGACCCGCATCCGCTGGGAAAAGCGGTAGCTATAAAATCGCGAGGCGTAGGCGGACGTGAAAGACATGGGGTTTCTGTATTCGCTCGATTGTGGATTGTCACGCGGAAAATTTGTGAGGTTTCCGCTCGCAGATTTTGACCGTCTGAACACTTTAAACACGAGAATCCGCTTACCATATCTCCAGCAACGCCGAGGCTTCGGCAGGGCTCGCCTTTGAGGGAGCTCAATCTCAATCATCGGTCCGTGCCTTATAAAGGGCGGGTCGATCACTGGAGGTACCATAATGAACATCGAAAAATACTCCGAGCGCGTCCGCGGTTTCCTGCAGTCGGCTCAGACGCAGGCCTTGGCCTTGGGTCACCAGCAGTTCACGCCCGAACATGTGCTGAAGGTTCTGCTCGACGACGACCAGGGCATGGCGTCCTCGCTCATCGACCGCGCCGGCGGCAGTGCCAAGGAAGCGCGCATCGCCAATGACGCCGCACTCGCCAAACTTCCCAAGGTTTCCGGCGGCAATGGCGAGATCTATCTCTCCCAGCCGCTCGCCAAGGTTTTTTCGACCGCGGAAGAGGCAGCCAAGAAGGCCGGCGACAGTTTCGTCACCGTCGAACGCCTGCTTCTGGCGCTTGTCATCGAGACCTCGGCCTCGACGTCCGCGACATTGAAAAAGGCCGGCCTGACGGCGCAGGGCCTCAACCAGGTCATCAATGACATCCGCAAGGGTCGCACGGCCGATGGCGCCAATGCCGAAGCCGGCTTCGAGGCCCTGAAGAAATATGCCCGGGACCTGACGGCGGAAGCCCGCGACGGCAGGCTCGATCCGGTGATCGGCCGCGATGATGAAATCCGCCGCACGATCCAGGTTCTCTCCCGCCGCACCAAGAACAACCCGGTACTGATCGGCGAGCCCGGCGTCGGCAAGACGGCGATCGCCGAAGGCCTGGCCCTTCGCATCATCAATGGCGACGTGCCGGAAAGCCTCAAGGAGAAGAAGCTGATGGCGCTCGACATGGGTGCCCTGATCGCCGGCGCGAAATATCGCGGCGAGTTCGAGGAGCGCCTGAAGAGTGTGCTCAACGAGGTGCAGTCGGAAAACGGCCAGATCATCCTGTTCATCGACGAAATGCACACGCTGGTCGGTGCCGGTAAATCCGACGGCGCCATGGATGCATCGAACCTGTTGAAGCCGGCACTTGCCCGCGGCGAACTTCACTGCGTCGGCGCGACCACGCTCGACGAATACCGCAAGCATGTGGAAAAAGACCCGGCGCTTGCCCGCCGTTTCCAGCCGGTTGTGGTCGACGAGCCGACGGTCGAGGACACGATCTCGATCCTGCGCGGCCTCAAGGAAAAATACGAGCAGCACCACAAGGTCCGCATCTCGGATTCGGCCCTGGTGGCGGCGGCGACGCTTTCCAACCGCTACATCACCGACCGGTTCCTGCCCGACAAGGCGATCGACCTAATGGACGAAGCCGCAGCGCGGTTGCGCATGCAGGTGGATTCCAAGCCCGAGGAACTCGACGAACTCGACCGCCGCATCATGCAGCTGAAGATCGAGCGCGAAGCACTGAAGCGGGAAACCGACAGTGCCTCGGTCGACCGGCTGGCGAGGCTCGAGGGCGAAGTCACTTCGTTGGAAGAGCAGGCGGATGCACTGACGGCCCGCTGGCAGGCGGAAAAGCAGAAGCTCGGACTTGCCGCCGACCTCAAGAAGCAGCTCGACGAGGCGCGCAACGAACTGGCGACTGCCCAGCGCAAGGGCGAATTCCAGCGTGCCGGCGAGCTTACCTATGGCGTGATCCCCGAACTGGAAAAGCGCCTGGTGGAGGCCGAAGCCCAGGACAGCTCGACCAATGCCATGGTCCAGGAAGTCGTGAACCCGGACGCGATCGCCCATGTGGTGTCGCGCTGGACCGGCATTCCGGTCGACAAGATGCTGGAAGGCGAGCGCGACAAGCTGCTGCGGATGGAAGACGAGCTGGCAAAGTCCGTCGTCGGCCAGGGCGATGCGGTCCAGGCTGTCTCGCGTGCGGTTCGCCGTTCGCGCGCCGGGCTGCAGGATCCGAACCGGCCGATCGGCTCGTTCATCTTCCTCGGTCCGACCGGCGTCGGTAAGACGGAGCTGACCAAGTCGCTGGCCCGCTTCCTGTTCGACGACGAGAGTGCGATGGTTCGCCTCGACATGTCCGAATACATGGAGAAGCATTCTGTCGCGCGGCTGATCGGTGCACCTCCGGGTTACGTCGGTTACGAGGAAGGCGGGGCGCTGACCGAGGCGGTGCGGCGCAAGCCCTACCAGATCGTGCTGTTCGACGAGATCGAGAAGGCGCATCCTGATGTGTTCAACGTTCTTCTGCAGGTGCTCGACGACGGGCGCCTGACGGACGGGCAGGGCCGCACGGTCGACTTCAAGAACACGATGATCATCATGACCTCCAATCTCGGGGCGGAATACCTGACCGCCCTTCGCGAGGGCGAGGATTCCGAAAGCGTGCGCGAGCAGGTGATGGACGTCGTGAAGGCCTCGTTCCGGCCTGAATTTCTGAACCGCGTCGACGAGATCATCCTGTTCCATCGCCTGAAGCGCAACGAGATGGGGGCGATCGTCGATATCCAGATGAAGCGGCTGCTGTCGCTGCTGGCGGAGCGCAAGATCAGCATCGATCTCGGTCCAGACGCCCGCGAATGGCTGGCCGACAAGGGTTACGATCCGGTCTATGGCGCGCGTCCGCTGAAGCGGGTGATCCAGAAGTTCATGCAGGATCCGCTCGCCGAGCAGATCCTCGGCGGCCAGATCCCGGATGGATCGGCCGTTGCGGTGAGTGCCGGTTCCGACCGGCTGCTCTTCCGCGTCAAACGGGCAGTGAGCGAGGCTGCGTAAGCCGAGCTGAACGTTAAAAAGCAGAATGGCGGCTTCGGCCGCCATTTTTGCTCGTTCCCAACTGGTCCGGGAAAGGCCTCAGCGGCTGGCGACCTCGTCGGCGGACTGGGTGTTGAGGATCGTATCGATCCGCTTGCGTTCCTCTTCGAAACGGGCGAGCGCCTTGCCGGTCAGCGAATTGCCACCCGGCAGGCGGATCTTCATCGCATCGACCTTGGTGCCGTTGACGATCAGCTCGTAATGAAGGTGGGCGCCGGTCGATTGGCCGGTGGAGCCGACGTAACCGATCACTTGGCCCTGGGTCACCTTGGCACCTTCGCGAACACCTGGCGCGATGGCGCTCTGGTGATTGTAGGAGGAGACGTAGCCGTTGGCGTGACGGATGAGCGTCTGGTTGCCATAGCCGCCTGAATCCCAGCCGGCCTTTTCGACGACGCCGTTGCCCGTGGCGATGATAGGCGTGCCGCGCGGGGCGGCCCAGTCGGTGCCGGTATGCAT